>CAYXLG010000055.1:0-6136 GCA_964465805.1 uncultured Muribaculaceae bacterium | reverse complement strand
TTACTTATTATTAAATCAAACTTCAAATTTTCTAATATTTTTACATCCCATATTTTTTAGTATTGTTGACCCATTTTAGGTCTGTTTTGTAAATTGTATCTTTCTGTGATAAATGCTAATTGATTAAGAAACTCAATTATAGGTCTTTTCAACCATTCATCCCGTAGTATTACATCATTACCGCATAATTCATATAAAGAAGTAAACCAACCCCATTTTTGTACAAAGATTGTCTCCTCATCAATTTCAGGTTCATCATCGTTTAATTGCTCTCGCCCACGAACTCGTTCTTGTTTTGGGAATAATCCTGAAAAAGTTCCGATGATGCTTGAACGAGAGCTAATGAAAAAAGCATTGCAGTTACAGCATAATCACAAGTCAATTTTTCTTTAAATATTTCTGCTCTTTCATTTAATGTTTCGCTATTATATGGTTCTATTTTATTTTTCTTTGTAGCCGGTCTGTATAAAATACCCATAATCAAATGCAAATTACTAACAGCATTTTCCTTATCAGATAACAAAGTATCCAAATCAATATATTCTGCTGTACTCATTTTTGATATTTCATTTAACATCACGTATTTAACATTGTCAATAACAACTTCGAATTTGGGTTCTTCATCAGTTGAGTCGAATATAAAACCACTTAATTCAGCTAACTTTACAAAATCAGTATATGGAATTGTGTTTAAAAACTCTTCAGAAACTTTCATTAGTATAGAAATAATCTTTATTGATAAGTCTATGTTATCTTTTATTGAGTTCATTGTTTTTAAACTAACAATTTCCTGAAATTGTCCTAAGGTAACCTCAGATAATTTACTTGGAAAGTTATAAAGTTTTCCGTCAATTTTAATTTTATGCATAATCTTTATTATTTTATTATATATTGCTTACATTATAACATATTGTCCCTTGGTAACACCAGTTTTCTTTGCGTGGTAGCATATAGCAATACTCATTACTGTGTCATCGTGACCGTTTCTTGCGCCATAAAGTGTTTTTCTTGTTTTTCTACTGTAACTGAATGAAAAATCATTTAATTCTATGTGTAGAGGTTCAAATAATGTTTTTGTAGGTATTTTGATAAGATTATCTTGAAAAGCAAGTATTAAATCTTCAATTATGTCTTGTTTTGATTGATTTGTTGTAATCCAAGGAGAAATATTAGAATATTCTTTCTTTAACATAGAATAAACAACATCGCCAATGCCATTACACTCAACTAATGTATACCTTGGGTTATATTTTTTAAGTATTGAAGCCATTTCTTTAATAATTAATGACCATTCAACTTTATTATTTCTATATACATACACAACTTTACCTTTTTGGTTCATAATTGTTAAAACAGTAAAGTCATTTTGTCTTCCAAGGTCAATGCCTGCATAATATATTTCACCTAAAATTGGTTCTTGCCATTTTGTAACTGTTGAGTTAGGTTTTACATTTGAGAACACAACACCGCCATCATCAACAAACTCAGCCAAAAACTCTTGTCTGAATAAAGACTCCGGTAATGTTTCTCTTGCATTTTCAATTTCTTCTTTATTTGCATATGGATTAAATTCAGAACTACCTTTATATGAACGGTACCTTGGCTGGTCATCATCGAGACCTTTAATATAAAAATCATAAAAGAAATTTTTACCTTTTGGTGTACTGAATAAAAAACATTTTTTACCACGAACGGTAAGCATCGGTCTCAAAACAGCAAAGAATACTTCATCTTTATACATTGCCGCCTCATCACAGAACATATAATCAATTGAATAACCTCTTAAATTATCTGGTTGTTGAACTGACTTAAAAAATAGTTCTGAACCATTTATAAATATTACAGAATTTTCAGCAGCATTAAATCTGTCAATAACTCCAGAATTTTTTGTTCCTTGTAAAAGTTCTTTAAACACTTTACTTGATTGAGAATATACTGGTGTCGTAAACATCAATTTTGAATTAGGAAAGTTAAGAGCGTAATAAAGCATCATCTGAGTTGCCATAAAAGATTTACCAAACTGACGCGGTGTACATATAGTATAATACATCGCATTTGAATTTAGTATATCTTTTACTATACACAATTGTCCGATGTGTAATTCTGCACCTATAAATTTAATCTTCTGTTTCTTCACCTTCTTCAAGTTGTTTTAACTCAGGATTTCCAAATTCAAATTTTACTTCTTTAGTACTCAATATAACATCTTGTTCAACTTTTTCTTTATAACCAAAATTATTGATTAGTAGAAACTTTGTAAAATTTTCTTTGAATTTTCCTGTTAGTGCTGCACGTGCTAATCTTATTTCGAGGACCTTTTTTATTGCTGCACGAATCTCATCACAAGAATCGTGTCTGCCGTATGTCTTTTTCAAACTGCCATACGGTATTGATTTGTCAGTTTCTGGATCCATATAATATTCTTCCATAAAAATCTTATCAGGATTGGTAAGAAACCACTGAAACATATTATCTAAAAAGTTAATCAATTTTTCCTCAGTATATTTTAAATTACCACTAACAAATGTTCCAGCAGCAATCTTCTTTTGAATGATTTCACTATTCTTTTTATTTCTTGCTAATTGTCCAGGACGAGTTTCGTTAAGTTCCTCGTCTACAAGTTTTCTTAATTTATCTAATTCGCTTTCCTTGTTCATAATCTTTTGATATTTTTTCTAATTTTGCGTAAATTCGTATTGTACACAAATCACAATTATAATCTTGTTCTTTTGTTTTGTACCACTTATTATACAAATCAAACATTTTCTTTACTTCTTCTGGTAAAGCACGCGATCTTCCTTTCATTGAATTAACTAACGTGTTAATTTCTTTTGCCAATTCCTGTCTTGGATTTATTTTCTTTTTTCTTCCCATTGTGTTAAATTTTCTTTTAAAATATTTTTTACCTTTGTATATGTATTGAAAAGTGAAGAAGCCGGAATCCCCGTTTCTTCTTCAAATTTCTTAAATGATTTATCAGTAGTTGCGTATTGAAGAAATACCTCACGTTCATACCAATTACATTGTTCTTCAAGTACCTTATGAATATCTTCTAAGGTGACTTTGGGTGATTCTTCTAAAACCAAAGAATCGTTGTCAATAAGATATTCTAAATTATAATCATCACGTTTCAGAATCTTATTATATTTTTGCTGATACTTACTTGTCTTTGATATTGAACTATATTTAATCATTTGAAATAAATAGTATTCAAAATAAGAACTAATAGCATCTTGCTTCTCAATTTCCATTTCACATACATATAATAAACATTCCTGTAATATATCTCTCGGATCATCAACGCCATTACTATAACCAATAGCAATACCTAAATATTTATTATAGTTTTCAGAAATAAGTTTATTTATGTGTGCGTTCATTTCTAAAAAATCTTTTTTGTTTTTGTCCAATTGTCAAACTCAAAAGCAAAGTTATTCCGAATTGTTTTCATATCATCACGTTCTAAGTAATCTCTAATTATTGCGCAAATCTCGTATTCTTCTTGTTCAATGAATACGTCCATACTTGAAATCATTAAGCAATAGATTTCAAATGGTGTATAGTCTAAAGTATCGTTATCGATAGCTATAGCAAAAATTTTTAATTTTCTATTTTCTAACATCATATTCATTGTCTTTATTTATTTTCTATTTTTTTGAGGAACTGTTCGATTTTCTTTACCATCTTATAGTAAAAAATACCGACGACTACTCCAAGAACAATTATTGTTCCACCTATTATTGCTAAAATTTCCATTTGTTAATTTGTTATGTTAGTTTGTTTTGCTACTATTGCATCAGATGTATGTAATAATGCAACAAGTTTTTTCCTTTTTGTTTGTTTTTTTGAATAAGTAATGTTATTCATTGTTATTGGCACCCAAGCCAAATCTCTATTTGTAATATCGTGAATAAAATAATATCCATCTCGAGTTTTATTGAGATACCAAACTTTAATTTCTCTATTTGGGTCAAGCTTAGCCATTTTCTCACCTTGCTTGTGCAGATAAGTATATTTATCTTTTTCTAAAAACAATATATTATCATATTCATTTCGTAGTGTGTCTAATGTAAATTGTCTTCTTTTTACTTCAATCAAAATAGCAATGGTTTTTCCATCTTTCTTTGTTGTTAAAATACCATCATATACTGAATTGATTCTGTTAGGTTTTATCAACTTAAAGTTTTTACTTCCTTTAAATAATTCAACCAATAAATCCCAATTGGAATTTGATGCTTCTTGAAAACTGTTATATATGTTTGACACTGTTTCATATTATTTTACTTTTGTGTGATAACTAAATACCACTGGTTATTTTTTATTCTAATTTTTCCTTTCTGATATGATTCAACTTCAATTGCTGATAAAATATCTTCAGTTGAAATTGAGATGATTCCATTTCTTGAATCGTTTAACTCTTCTAATAGTTGTTCTGCTCTTATTCCCATTTTACTCAATTATTTTATGTTTATTATATATATATCAAAATCATTTAATGTTTTTTTTTAAACTTTTTATCCAACAAACTCTGGAATGTTTTTATTAGTATATCGTTTTCTTAAATATTCAATGAATCTTTTTCTATATGTACCTTTAACAGTATATATCAAATTATAAGGAATACAGTATTTATCTACAACCTCGTGGTTTGTCATTCCTTCAAAGTAAAGATCTTTAAATATATTCCTATATGTATCCATTCCATAACGGTTATCTTGTATTCTATTAATTGTTTCTGTTGGTTCAAAATCTTCAATTGCTTTAATAACATCTTCAAGAGTTAATTCTTCTTCATTAAAATATTCTACTTCATATTTAGGTTGAACGTTATATAAATTTTTATTGAATGAATTAGAATCTCTATCATCACCATAATCAAATCCAACATCTTTGCTGAATATTTTTTCCTTTCTCTTTAGCAACTTAATTTCGTTAATAACTATTGAATATACCCACTGGTGAAATTTACCTCTTTCAGAATCATACTGTTCTATTTTTTCAATTATCTTACTAATACTTCTATGAACAATTTCTTCAGTATCATTACAATGTAACTTAATACATTGAGAATTACTAACTCTTTTCACAAATTCATATATGATGTTAATAGATTTATCAGATTGAGTTTTCTGAAATTCTATACCTGCTGTTTGTATGTCAAGTTTACCGTTCATTTTAAATTTCATTTTAATGTATTTTAAAGATTTTTATATTTTAATTATTGTTGTATTAAACTTAAATTATAGTTGTTCTATGATCATCTAATATAACTGTAGATTCATATATGTTATTCATTGTTTATTTATTCAATTATCATTTTTATTTTTCCTTTTTTTCAACTTTTGTTTTTTCAATAACTTGAAAATAATGAACTATTGAAAACATAGAACTTTTACCTTTACCTGTTACTTGTTTTTCAATTAGTCCCATTTCTTCCATTTCACTAAGTAAAGAATAATATTTTTTAGCTCCTATACACAATGCAGATTGAGCAAATCTTTTGGAAAACATTACTATTCCCGTTTTATAGTTAGCTCGTTCTACCATCAATAAATATACTGTTCTTAAGAATGGTTTTTCATTCAATCCCAATTTACTTATTACTTCTCTATTTATGAAAATATAACCTGAATATATATTTTGATTGTCCATTTGATTTTTTTTATTTTAACTTTGGGAAAACTCGGTGTTTCTGCATCGGGTTTTTTTATTTATCAATGTCTATCAAAGAATTAGGATCTTTAATAAATGTGACAAATGTTTTACCATTTCTTCCTTTTGTTGTTTCGTATTTCAAAATACCTTTTTTACTTAAAGATTTCAATAATACTTTTGCTGCTGGAGCAGTATAATTAGTATGATAACCAATTTTAGTTAAATTATCTATATCTTTGTGTTTTGATTGAGCTATACTCAACCTCAAAGCAAATACCAATTCAGACGGTGTTAATTCAGTTCTTTCCATTGTTTTGTTGTTTTTATTTTATATATCAAAGCTTAAGTCTAAAAATTAACAAAAATGAATATTTTTTTTTAATTTTATGAAAAAATATGAAAAAATTACCAAATTTTATTTTGGGCAGTGGTATTATTGATACCACCACTGGTATTATTGATACCACCAAATGCTCTAACT
>CAYXLG010000054.1:0-6177 GCA_964465805.1 uncultured Muribaculaceae bacterium | reverse complement strand
TCAATTAATGTAAAACCTTTGTTTTTCATTAAATGTAATTCCCCCTCCGCACTATTGTAGTTTAATATTACTATTCTTTTAAAAAAATGTCAACTTTTCTGACATTAAAAAATTTCATACTTTTAATTAGCGCGAAATTTTTCAATATCAATTTTCCTTTGTTTTTTTCTGTTTATTATTTAAATTATAATTTTTAATAAATTCTTCCCGATATTCTATAATACGATCTTCTTTAATTGCCAATCTTAGTTCCTCAGTTAAACGTGTTAAAAATCTTATATTATGAATTGATAATAGTCGCCCTCCTAAACTCTCATTACTAACCATTAAATGACGAATATAAGCCTTCGTATAATTTTTACACGTGTAACAATCACAGTTAGACTCTAACGGTGTAAAATCTTCTTTATATTTAGCATTTTTTAAATTAATTTTACCAAATTTAGTAAATGCACTTGCATGACGAGCTAGCCTTGTTGGTAAAACACAGTCAAAAATATCTATTCCGCGAATTACGCCTTCAATAATATCAATTGGGTCCCCAACCCCCATTAAATATCTAACTTTGTTCTCTGGTATATATGGCGTTGAATATTCAATCATTTTATACATAACATCTTTTCCTTCACCAACACTTGTACCACCAATAGAATAACCATCAAAATCCATTTTAACTGTTTCAATTGCGCTCATTTTTCTTAAATCTTCGAATTCGCCACCTTGTACAATCCCAAATAAAGCTTGATTAGGATTATTATGAACATCTTTCCCCCTTTTAGCCCATCTTAAAGTTCTCTCAACACTGTTTTTCATATATTCATAACTAACAGGATATGGTGGACATTCATCAAAACTCATCGCAATATCACTATCTAATTTGTTTTGAATTTGAATTGACAATTCCGGTGTTAAAAATAATTTTTTACCATCTAAATGACTTTTAAAAATAACGCCTTCTTCTAATATGTTTTTTTTCTCAGCTAAAGAAAAAACTTGAAAACCACCACTATCTGTTAAAATTGGGCCATCCCAATTCATAAATTTATGAAGTCCACCAGCTTTTTCAATAATATCTTCGCCCGGTCTTAACCATAAATGATATGTATTAGATAGAATAATTCCACTATTCACTTCCTTTAATTCTTCAGGTGTTAGCATCTTAACATTAGCTAAAGTACCCACTGGCATAAACATTGGGGTTTCAAATGTACCTCTTTTTGTTTCAAGAGTTCCATATCTAGCATCACTATTTTTATCTTTATGTAATAAATTATATTTTAAATTCATAAAATCACTTCCTAGTCATTAATTATATATTAATTTGTAATTTTGTTCAACTAATTAAATATTAGTATTATTTTAAATTCAACGCAAGTTGCAGTTTCACTGATTATTTGTAAAATATATGCGTGCTGTTCTTTTAGTTATTATGAAGGGGGTTTTGTTATGACTACTTTATTAAGCTTAATAGACGTTTTAAAATATTTAAAAAATAATGGGTTAATATTACTCATACATTTCAATCTAAATTTATACGTATTATAATGGGCTAATATACCCAAGTAAGAATTAAACTTTTCCCTTATTTTTAAAATATCCTCATATAATATATTTTCATTTTCAAAATAATTATTAATATCATTGATTACTAAATATACATTGTTTTTTACTCTAGGCGTTATATAAATTCTCCACGGTTTAATAAAAGCCCCTAAAAACTCTACACCATGATTAACGTTTTGTAAATATATTTTTTTGCAATGTATATCTAATTTTAAAGACTCGTTTAAATATTTCCTAACTTTTGGGATTAGCTGTTTTAATTCCTCTTTTGAATTTGAAAGTATAAAAAAGTCGTCGACGTATCTTCCATAATGTTTAATTTTTAATTCACTTTTAATAAAGTGATCAAAACTATTTAAGTAAAAATTCGAAAAGATTTGACTTGTATAATTACCAATAGCCAAACCACAATTAGACTTTGAATGGAAAAGACTTTTTGATTTTGGTAAATCTGACCATTTATTAAATGATGATTTTAAGATACATTTTTTAGTTACATCATTATTTATTATTAAATTACATAAATATATTATTTTTTCAATATCTTCTCCTTTATATTTTTCACAAATGAATTTATGTAATTTAGCTATTAAGATGTTTTTATTAATACTCATAAAATAACTTTTAATGTCTAACTTTAAAACATAAGTTTCTTTTTGATAATTATCTGATAGACTTCGAATATGCTTACCTAATCTATTAATCCCAAAATGAGTTCCCTTTCCTTTTCTGCAACTATATGAGTCATAAATAAACTCATGCTCAAATAAATCTTCTAATTTCATAATAATTAAATGATGAACTACTCGGTCCCTGAATGCTGCAGCACATATTTCCCTCTTGACAGGTTTATCAACTATAAAAATAGAGGAAGGACTTATTTGATAGTCTTCCCTCTTTATTTCTTCCCATAATTGAATTAAATTTTGTTCATAATCTATATCAAACTCTAAACAGTCAATTTTACTTTTTTTATTTTTTCGACATTGATGATATGCCACAAAAATATCTTTCAAAGTAATATCACCGAATTGTTCTTTCAATACCAAATTCATAATTTTCCTCCATACCAAGTCCCGAACGCAACGCACTGAGAAGCCGTTAGCCTGGGTATTCTCGTTACGGTTAACAGTATCATTACTCGAATTGACGTTGCGTCTCCACGCATTCGTCCCGGACGGCGACGACGACCACCAGTTACCGTTGGAACCCACATTGTTGAGAGTACCATCAGTATTACGGTTACCAGCAAGCAGGCCGAACGAAGCACGAAAAGCCGGACGAGGCGTTAAAAGTGACTACTATATAAGAATTAAAATTCTTAAACTCATCTAATATTCGCTTGAATACAGACCTTTTAGTCCCACATTATAATATGGGGAGCCACCGGACTTAAACAGGCGCCCTCCTATACAGCAGTACCGTATAGGACTCCGGCCAGGTTATTTAGACAGATGTTTTTCCCATCCATTCAGTTGACGTCTAACATTTTCTATCTTGCAGCTTATTTTAACATGATCATCAATACTAATTTCATGAAGATCTTTTAACAGCAGAAAAAGCAATCTAACTACTTCTATGTTTTCTATACTTTCTTCAATCTTTTTTAATTTTAAAGAATTACTACGCACTTTATTCGCCCGGTAAACGTTCATTAGCAAATCAGTAAGTTCGTTTTTTAATTTTTCACCTATCGTATACTTATATTCGCGGGTTATCACTTTTATTAAATTAAAACTATCTAATAATAATTCATAGCTAACCTTATAAACCGGTAATTCAATCTTTCTTAATTTATTCATTAACCGTTAACATTTCTTTATATTTCATAATTTTATTATAAGCTTCTTCCTTAGTTATATCATTACTATTATTAATATCATTAATTATATAATCAACGGTATTCAAAACAATTTCATAATCGTATTTTAATAATTCAATAAATTTCTTGTATGTATCAAGTCTATTAACTGGAAAACCACATTTGTCAGTTAATGATGAAAATTTAGTTAATTTTAAATTTAATTCTTCAGACATCATTTTTGCATCATCGCCTAAAAAAATATAAAATTTACCCGATTTAAACATTAATAATTTGTCAGGATTTTTATTTTTCTTACTCAAATACTTTTCGTACAATTTACTCATAATAGTCACTCCTCAAATTCAAATTTTCGAAAGTGTCGGCAGCAATCTGATGCCGACACTCTCCTGTAACCCTTTTATTTTATTCTTTATTGAAGTTTTTCTTTTATTTGTTATTTATTGGTGATGGCCGCGGCGTTCCCGCCACGGAAAGTGAAAAGTGAAAGCCTTCGCACTATGTGCTCGGCGGAATTAGTCCCGAACGCAACGCACTGAGAAGCCGTTAGCCTGGGTATTCTCGTTACGGTTAACAGTATCATTACTCGAATTGACGTTGCGTCTCCACGCATTCGTCCCGGACGGCGACGACGACCACCAGTTACCGTTGGAACCCACATTGTTGAGAGTACCATCAGTATTACGGTTACCAGCAAGCAGGCCGAACGAAGCACGAAAAGCCGGACGAGGCGTTAAAAGTGACTACTATATAAGAATTAAAATTCTTAAACTCATCTAATATTCGCTTGAATACAGACCTTTTAGTCCCACATTATAATATGGGGAGCCACCGGACTTAAACAGGCGCCCTCCTATACAGCAGTACCGTATAGGACTCCGGCCAGGTTATTTAGACAGATGTTTTTCCCATCCATTCAGTTGACGTCTAACATTTTCTATCTTGCAGCTTATTTTAACATGATCATCAATACTAATTTCATGAAGATCTTTTAACAGCAGAAAAAGCAATCTAACTACTTCTATGTTTTCTATACTTTCTTCAATCTTTTTTAATTTTAAAGAATTACTACGCACTTTATTCGCCCGGTAAACGTTCATTAGCAAATCAGTAAGTTCGTTTTTTAATTTTTCACCTATCGTATACTTATATTCGCGGGTTATCACTTTTATTAAATTAAAACTATCTAATAATAATTCATAGCTAACCTTATAAACCGGTAATTCAATCTTTCTTAATTTATTCATTAACCGTTAACATTTCTTTATATTTCATAATTTTATTATAAGCTTCTTCCTTAGTTATATCATTACTATTATTAATATCATTAATTATATAATCAACGGTATTCAAAACAATTTCATAATCGTATTTTAATAATTCAATAAATTTCTTGTATGTATCAAGTCTATTAACTGGAAAACCACATTTGTCAGTTAATGATGAAAATTTAGTTAATTTTAAATTTAATTCTTCAGACATCATTTTTGCATCATCGCCTAAAAAAATATAAAATTTACCCGATTTAAACATTAATAATTTGTCAGGATTTTTATTTTTCTTACTCAAATACTTTTCGTACAATTTACTCATAATAGTCACTCCTCAAATTCAAATTTTCGAAAGTGTCGGCAGCAATCTGATGCCGACACTCTCCTGTAACCCTTTTATTTTATTCTTTATTGAAGTTTTTCTTTTATTTGTTATTTATTGGTGATGGCCGCGGCGTTCCCGCCACGGAAAGTGAAAAGTGAAAGCCTTCGCACTATGTGCTCGGCGGAATTAGTCCCGAACGCAACGCACTGAGAAGCCGTAAGCCTGGGTAAACTCGTAACGGGTAACAGTATCATCACTCGAATTGACGTTGCGTCTCCACGCATTCGTCCCGGACGGCGACGACGACCACCAGTTACCGCGGGAACCCACACCGACGAGAGTACCATCAGTAATACGGTAACCAGCAAGCAGGGCATTGAACCCATAATCATCAATACCACCAGCGCCTGTTCCTTTTAATTTTTTACCAACATCATTTCCACGCCAACCTGTATTATTCCAGACAGCATTACCTACACCATATGTTGAATCTACTGTTCCTTCTAACGTTTTCCATTCAGCATCAGTTGGTATATGCCAACCTGTCGGACACAATCCTTGAGCACCTGGGGTTGTACTTCCATTCATTGCCGCACCCCACTGATAGTGGATTTCAGAACCATTTGCACGGCATGCATTATGTGGTGACCTATCATTAAAGGTTTTACTTAAACAACCATTTCCTGTGTATCTGAGGTTTTCTGCAAACCAACATTGTGTTCCTATCTGGGTTGTATTATATGATTTTCCATCTCTTGTATCTATTATGCTTTGACCACATGCCCGTATTGTTTTGGTAGTCTTACTTGCAGTACAAGATTGATTACCTAATATATCATTTACACAAATTCTATAATAGTAGGTTGTATTTTCGTTTAAGCCTGATACATTACAATTTGTTGTATTATTTGTACATACAGTTGTCCATGTACTATTATCAGTGCTTCTTTGATATATATATGGGTTTGTCGCTAAACCACTATGGGCATCATTTGCATTACCACTCCTTGTTATTGTAAAACTATCATGAGTTATATTTGTGGCATTTGTTGTTACACCCGATATTACTGGCCCAGTATTATCTAGATTAAATACATTGCTTCTAGCTATTGTTGTGTTTCCCGCATTATCTTTAGCTAGTATCCACAAATAATAATTGCCTGTTACCTTTGAAGGTGTTGGTATTGTATTACCAT
>CAYXLG010000053.1:0-6282 GCA_964465805.1 uncultured Muribaculaceae bacterium | reverse complement strand
AGTTTATCTTATTTTTGTGTTATACTAAATTATATAAATAAAAGGTGGGGATAATATGGCGAATATAAATTGGTATCCAGGTCATATGGCTAAAACGAGAAGAAAAATGAGTGAATATATGAAGTTGGTTGATGTTGTGTATGAAGTTGTAGATGCTCGTATGCCAAAATCCTCAAGGATTAAAGATATTAATAAAATTGTTGGTTCAAAACCAAGAGTTGTTATTATGACTAAAATGGATTTGTGTGATGTATTTGAAACTAATAAATGGATTGAGCATTATGAAAAAGAAGGATATAAAGTTATAGGTCTTGATCTAGGACAAACATCTAATCTTACTCCTTTAATAAATTTAACTAATGAAATAATGAAACCATTAAATGAAAAACGTAAGCAACAAGGATTAAGAAAGCGAAAAACTAGAGTTATGATTATTGGTATTCCAAATGTTGGTAAATCGACTCTTATTAATCGTTTGGTAGGAAGAAAAGCAGTTAAGATTGGTAATAAGCCTGGTGTTACTACAAGTTTAGATTGGATTAGAATCAATAATGATTTAGAATTGCTAGATACTCCTGGTATTTTATGGCCAAAGCTAGATGATAAAACAGTTGCCTTTAATTTAGCTAGTTTAACGGCTATAAGGGAAGAAATATTACCACTTGATGAAGTGGCAATCTATATTTTAAAAGTGTTAAATAATCATTACCCAGATATTTTAAAAGAAAGATATGATATTACTAATATTGATTTTGATGATATTATTCCAACGCTTGATATAATAGGTAGTAAAAGAGGATGTTTAATTAAGGGTGGCGAAATTGATTACGATAAAGTTATAAGTATTATTATTAATGATTTAAAAAATGGAACAATTAAAAATATAACTTTTGATCGTTATGAGGAAACATATGAAAAGTAAAGAAATAAATGTATTAGTACTTGCTTATTTAGGAGATACTATTTATGAAAAATATATTAGACTTTATTTAATTAAAAGTGGATTAGCAAAAGTTAATGATTTACAAAAGAATGCCGTTAATTATGTAAGTGCTCGGGCTCAAAGTAAATTTTTACAAGAAATGATAGATAAAAATATTTTTGATGAAGAAGAAATGTCTATTATTATGAGGGCTCGTAATCATAAAACTAAATCTAAACCTAAGAATGTTGATATTATTACTTATAAACATGCTACGGCTTTGGAGGCCTTGATTGGATTTTTATATTTAGAAAACAGAATAAATAGAATAGATGAAATAATGAATTTTATTATAGGAGAATAAATATGTATGTGTATGGAAAAAATGTTGCTATAGAAATTTTAAATAATAATAAGAAAATTGACAAAGTTTATCTTTATAAAAATTTTAGTGACAAAAATATAATAAATGCTTTGAAAAACAAAAATATTAATATTGAATGGTTAGAAAAATATGAATTAGATAAACTTGTAAATAAAACTCATCAAGGTATAATATTAAAAGTACCAGATTATGAATATTCAAGCATTGATGAATTTATTAATATTGAAAATGCCTTAGTTATTATTCTTGATCATTTAGAAGATCCTCATAATTTAGGTGCAATAATAAGAACTTGTGAAGCTGCTGGAGTTGATGGAATTATTATTCCTAAAGATCGTAGTGTTTCTGTTAATGGGGCAGTTATGAAAGTAAGTGCAGGAGCACTTGAAAATGTTAAAATCGCTCAAGTTACCAATTTAGTTAGAACAATAAAAGAATTAAAAAATAACGGCTTTTGGATTATTGGTACTGATATGGATAAAACAGATTTTGAGGAAATTGATTATCAAGGCAAAATTGCAATTGTAATAGGTAATGAAGGTAAGGGACTTAGCAGATTAGTACGTGAAGAATGTGATTTTATTGCTAGTATTCCAATGTTTGGTAAAACTAATAGTCTAAATGCTTCAGTAGCAGCTGGTATTATTATTTATAAAGCTAAAACAGTAAGGAGGTAGTTATGAATTATCGAGATTATAATGATAATGAGTTAGTATCATTTGTTGAAGAAAGTCACGAAGAAGCCCGTGATATTTTGTTTGAAAAGTATCGCCCATTAATTGTATCAACTGCCAACAAAATGCATAAGACATGTAAATATAATGGTTTAGAAATAAATGATTTAATTCAAGAAGGTTTTCTTGGCTTGTCTAACGCTATAACTCATTATAACGAACAAAAAGATACTAGTTTTTATACGTTCGCTAAAACTTGTATAGACCGTCGAATGATTAGTTTAATTGTTTCAACTAAACGTTTAAAACACAAAATATTAAATGAATCATTATCATTGGAAGGAAATATTAATGATGATGATAGTGTAGGATTAGAAGCTTTTATTGGGGATAGCAAAACTAATCCTGAAAATGTAATCATTCATAACGAAGTAAGAAAAGAATTAATTCAAAGTATTAAAAAATGTTTAACTGATTTTGAAGAACAAGTTTTTGAATTAAAAATAAATAACTTCAATTATCGAGAAATTGCTGAAATTTTAGATAAAACTCCTAAAGCTATTGATAACGCTTTACAAAGAATTAAAGGTAAAGTTAGAGAAGAATTAGAAGTTAAAAATTAGCATTGACACTCGATATTATAAATGTTACAATTTATTTGTAAATAAAAATTAAATACCTTATTAAGAGTGGTGGAGGAAACAGGTCCTGTGAAGCCCGGCAACCTACCTATTTAGGAGTGGTGCTAAATCCTGCGGTTTAACCGAAAGATGAGGGAATTAATCAACTTAAAGTATATAGATTAATTCTATATGCTTTTTTCTTTTTAAGGTATAAGAGGAGGGAAAACATGAAAAAATTATTTACATCAGAATCAGTAACCGTTGGCCATCCGGATAAAATGTGTGATATCATTTCTGATTCAATATTAGATACTTATTTAAAGCATGACAAAAAAGCTAGAGTGGCATGTGAGGTGTGTGTATCCCATAATACTGTTTTTGTAACAGGGGAGATAACTAGTTCATATAATACTAACATTGAAAAAATAGTAAGAAAGACAATTATTGATATTGGTTATGATAATGATAAATTAGGATTCAATGGCCATAATTGTAATATTATTATTGAGATTTCTGAACAATCATCTGATATTGCACTAGGCGTTGATGAAGCTCTTGAAAGTAAAAATGGAGATGAGTTAGAACTAGGTGCCGGTGATCAAGGGATTATGTTTGGGTATGCATGTAATGAAACCAAATCTTTTATGCCTTTATCTATTCATTATGCTCACTTGTTAGCTGCAAGATTAACTGAAGTAAGAAAGAAAGGAATTATTAGTTATTTAAGACCAGATGGTAAAACCCAAATAACAACTGAATACAAAGATGGGAAACCGATTAAAATTCATACTATTTTAATATCAGCACAACATGATGAAAACATTGATGCTGACATACTTAAGAAAGATATTATTAAACATATAATAAATAAAATTATACCAAAAGAGTTAATTGATGAGAAAACTAAAATATTAATTAATCCAACGGGTCGATTTGTTATAGGTGGGCCGGTTGGGGATTCTGGATTGACTGGTAGAAAAATAATTGTTGATACTTATGGAGGATATGCCCGTCATGGTGGTGGTGCCTTTAGTGGTAAAGATTATACTAAAGTAGATAGAAGTGCTGCTTATTATGCTAGATATGTTGCTAAAAATATTGTTGCATCTAAATTAGCAAGTAAATGTGAAATTGGAGTATCTTATGCAATAGGTGTAGCTAGACCAATATCTTTATTTATTGATACTTTTGGAACATCTATAATAGATGAAGAATCATTATTAGATATAGTTAATAAAATATTTGATTTTAGACCAACAAACATTATTAATGAATTAGATTTAAGTAATATAAATTATAAAGATTTAGCATCATTTGGGCATATGGGTAGAACTGATTTATATCTTCCTTGGGAAAAAATAGATAAAGTAGAGGCTTTGAAAGAGTTATTTAAAGAAGTAAAACCCAGATAACAACACAACACAAATATTTGTGTTGTTTTAATTATTAGTAAATTAAAAACAAATAAAATATATAGTAGTGTCTAATTTCTAAAAACCAGTGCACAATAACGCAAAACGCATTGACCAATACACCTTTTTTTGATATCATTATACATAATAAGTGGTGGAGGTGTGCTATGTTTGTAAAAGAAAAATTAGGTTTTACATTAGTTGAATTATTAGCAGTTATATTTATTATTAGTATTATTTCAGTAATAGCTATACCAAATATTGATAGAGCAATTAAACAATCTCGTGAAGAGTTATATCAAACTCAATTAAATAATATTGTAATAGGTGCTAAAAATTGGGGAGCAAAAAATATTTCAATTTTACCAGAAGAAGATGGAGAGTTAATAACTTTAACATTAAGCCAATTAAAAATTGGTGGTTTTATTGATGAAAAGATTAAAGATCCACGAACTAAAAAATTATTTCCTAATGATATGGAAATAACTATTTTAAAAAAAGGAAATAATTATGAATATAAAGTAATAGAAGGTTCTGGAGGGCTTGATAATAGTATAGATTTTGATTCACCAACAATCATTTTAAATGGTTTACCTCATGAAACGGTTGAAATATACGATGAATATATTGAAAAAGGCGCTATAGCGCGCGATCCAAGTGGATCAGAAATAGAAAATATAAATATAACAATTAGATCAAATAATAATATTGTAGAAAGTATTGATACAAGTAAACTTGTTCAATATAAAATAACTTATAGTGTTACCTATAATGAAAAAACAACAAGTGCAATAAGGACTGTAACAATAAAAGATACAACACCACCAATATTAACAATACCAGGCAATATAGAATTAGATATTGTTGATGTTTCGTCATTTAATATAATGGAAGGTGTAACAGCAACTGATAATAGTCTAAAAGAACCTGTTATAACTACCTCAGGATCATTAAGTACATTACCAGGTACTTATTATATTAATTATACAGCAACAGATGAAAGCGGCAATAAAACTAAAAAAGTTAGATATATAACTGTTACTGATATATCAGCACCATTAATAACAATTAACCCACAGGGGAATAGTACATATGCAAAAAGTAGAAGTGCCATAATAACTGTAAGTGATAATTCAGGAGTTAACGAAAGCAGTTTAAAATATTTATGGAATACAAGTACAAGTACTCCAAGTGAAGGAAGTTTTACAAATACCTTTACAAACGGAGAAACTATAACTAGTCCATCTGGAGTAACGGGGGGTTACTACTTATGGATACTAGCAAAAGACTCATTAGGAAATACTGCAATAACAAGAAGTGACGTTTTCAATTTAGATAATACAAACCCAGTAATATCGGGTGTAACAACAAATGCCACAAGTGTAACTCATAATAGTTTTACAATAACAAGGAGTGGTAATGCAAATGATGCCCATAGTGGACTTGCAACTAACCCATATTTATACCAAAAAAGTACAAACGGAAGTAGTTGGACAACAGTGTGTACAAATAATACAACAAGTTGTAATGTAACGGGTTTAAATGAGAGTACAACTTATTATTATAGAATATGTGCAAAAGATGTTTTAGGAAATCAATCATGTACAGATAGTAAAACAGTTAAAACAATATCGTCATGGTTATGTGGTCAAAATATAACGGATACAAGAGATGGAAAAACATATAAAACAACAAAAATTGGAGATCAATGTTGGTTTGCTGAAAACCTTAAATATACTAAAAATGGTTGTTTGAGCAAAACTTGGAATAGCGATAGTGCTGGTCCGGCTGATGCGTGTAAGGCTAATGGTGATGAAATTCATTATCAATGGGGTGCAGCAATGAATGGAAGTACAACAGAGGGTTCTCAAGGATTGTGTCCATCAGGCTGGCATATACCAACTGATGCTGAGTGGAAAATATTAGAAGGAACAGTAGATTCAACATATGGTGTAGGTGATTCGGTATGGGATGGTACTGGATATCGTGGAAGTGATGTGGGTAAAAAATTAAAAGCAGTAGATGGTAATGGAACTGATGATTATGGATTTAATGGCCTGCTGGCTGGTTTCCGTGGCACTGATGGTACTCTCTACAATGTAGGGTCTCTCGTCAACTGGTGGTCGTCGTCGCCTTCTGGGACTAATGCTTGGGGACGCTACGTGCGTTCGAGTTATGATGCTGTTGGCCGCAGCGCTAGTTCGCAGGCTCGCGGCTTCTCGGTTCGTTGCGTTCGGGACTAATCCCGCCAAGCACGAAGTGCGCA
>CAYXLG010000052.1:0-6363 GCA_964465805.1 uncultured Muribaculaceae bacterium | reverse complement strand
ATAAGGAGAGTCTATGAAAGTTAAAAAAAATAAAAGAATAAATAAAGATAGTACTGATCTTGCGTTATTGGTTGAATCTACAGCGCAAGAAGAAATTTTTGAATATGATAAAACTAGAATTATAAAAACACTTATAGAAGAAATAGAATGTCCTAAAAACATTGCAGAGAATGTTGCTGATATAGTCACAGAAAGATTAAGCCAAACAAAAACCAAAATATTAACTCCGACACTAATTAGAAACTTTGTTAATGTTGTTTTATGCGAAAATGGATATGATAAGCAATTAGAATCTAATTCAGAGATAACTATTTCCACGCATGATATTGAGTCACTTATTTTTTATAAAAATAAAGAAAATGGAAACACACCTCATAATCCAGAAAGTATAAATTTATCTATAGCAGGTTTAGCAATTAAACAATATGTATTAAAAAAGATACTACCTAAAAATATTAAAAAAGCTCATTTAGAAGGGGATATCCACATACATGATATGGATATGTACAACAGGCTTTATTGCTCAGGTCATAATCCAGAATATATAAAACGTTTTGGTATTAAAAATATGGAAAATATTCCTAATAATTCAAAGCCTGCTAATAGTGCATGGGTAGTAGCTAGACACATGGCTTCCGCTACATTATTTTACACCTCCTTATTTGCTGGTGCTATTGGTTGGGATGCTGTAAATGTATTTTTAGCTCCATATACTAAAGGATGGGAATATAAAAAATACAAGCAATTAGCACAGACTTTTATTTTTGATTTTGCTCAATTAGCAGGTGCAAAAGGGGGTCAAGTATCTTTTACTGATTTTAATGTTTATGCAAACATACCGGAATATTATAAAGATACTTATGCAGTAGGAAAAAATGGGTCATATATACTACAATTAGAAGATGGAAGTTTTGAATATTTTTATAATAAAAAAGATATTGAAGATAAACATAAACTCAATAAAAATAGTAAAATCCTTACTTATAAAGATTTTGAATATGAGTCACAACAAATTTGTAAAGCTTTTTTAGATATTTCCAAAGAAGGAGATTCAAGAGGAATGCCATTTGGATTTCCTAAGATACACTTTCATATAAATGATGAAGTATTTGCTCATAAAGAATCTAAAGAATTATTTGATTTTGCTTGTGAGGTGTTGAGTATTCAAGGCAATCCATATATTGATTTTGATAGAAACGCTGCTGCTATGTCTCAATGTTGTCGCTTGGTTATTGAATTTGATAATAATGATTTATTACTAACTAAATCACCCGAAGAGTTAAGATTTGTTGGTGGTCAAAATGTATCAATTAATTTACCTAATTTACCTTTAAAATGTAATAAACAAGAAGATAAAATTTATAAAGAAATAAAAAATAGAATGGATATGGCGGTTGAAGCACATTTAATAAAAAAAGAATATATACAATCTATAATAGATACAGAAAATTCTCCACTGAAGTTTTATAAAGAAGGTTGCGATAAAAAACCATATGTTAAAATGGATAAAATATCTTGGTTAATTGGAATTGTAGGTTTAAACGAATATGTTTACAATTTAACGGGAAAACAACTTCATGAAAGTAAAAATTCTTATCTTAAGGGAATGGAGCTAATTACTTTTATGAATCAATATTGTAAAGAGTTATCCAAAAAACACAATATAATTTTAAAAATTGAAGAAACTCCTGCTGAATCAACTGCTGGAAGATTTGCAAAATTAGATAGAAAAAAATATGGAGAAATGGCATTTGTACAAGGAAATGAACAAGGTATTTATTATTCTAATAGTATTCATTTCGCTGTAAACGCAAAAATTGATTACATTGATGAATTAAAATACCAGTCAAAGTTTCATGATCTAGTCGAGGCAGGATCTATGGTTCATATATGGATTGGTGATAAAAAACCTTCACCTCAAGCCATTGGTGATTTAATATATAAGGTTTGGAAAAATACTAAATGTGCAGAAATGACAATTTCACCAAATAAAACAGTTTGTAATAATTGTAATACTACTACAAATGGATTTCATGAAACATGTTCTAAATGTAATAGTAATAATGTTTTTTGGATAGCAAGAATAACTGGGTATCAAGTAAGAGTAGATAAATTCAATGCAGGTAAAATGGCTGAATTATTAGATAGAGAAAACAAAGATATTGAATCTGTAAGCACAACAACAAATTTTTTAATAGATGATATTAATAATCAATCATTATTAGAAATTTATTCTCTACCTAATTGTCCTAATTGCAGAAAAATTAAAAGATTTTGCAATGAAAATAACATAGAATATGTAGAAAAAAATGTCGATAAAGATTTTAAAGCTAAAGCAAGAATTATTGTTGAAGGATTAGAACATTTCCCTATATTAAATATAGGTGGTCAATTTGTAGAATGTGACAATATAGAAAATATGAAATCACATTTAATGCAAACTAAAGATGTTTAAATCAATTGTATGGAGTTCAACTATAGACTATCCAAATCAAGTATCAACGGTTTTATTTGTTGGTGCTTGTAATTGGAATTGTGAATATTGTCATAATAAAAATTTAAATGATAATCCTTCAATAAAATTCAATGACATTTTACCTAGATTATTACAAAGAAAAGAATTTATAAATCATATTGTTATTAGTGGTGGTGAATGTACTTGTTATAAAGAATTACCACAAATAATAAATATATTAAAAAACAATGGATTTAAAATTGGTATTCATACTAATGGTAGTAATCCTCAAATGTTAAAAAATATAATTAATGATATAGATTTTGTAGGTATGGATATTAAAACATCAAAAAACAAATATAATACCATAATAAAAAGTAATATTAATTTTAATACGATATTAGAATCTATAAATATTATATTAAAATCAAAGTGTATTTATGAATTTAGAACTACTTTATATCCTGAAGTATTAAAACAAGACTGTTTATTGATAGCACAATTATTAAAATGTTTAGATATAAAACAATATATATTACAACAATTTGAAGATTCTTATGTTCAAACTTCATTAAAACCATATTCTATTGAATATATTAAAGAAATAAAAGATGAGTGTAGTAAAATAATTCCAACTATATTAAAAGGATGGTGATTTATATTACAAAATTCAAAATAATTCCTAATCCAAATAAAGAAGAGTATTTAGAAGTTACAAATGATGTAAAAGAAAATAATGGATATTGTCCATGTATGAGTATTAAGAATCAAGATACAAAATGTATTTGTAAAGAATTTAAAGAGCAAAATTATGAAGGTGAGTGTCGTTGTGGAAGATTTGTTAAAATAAAAATATAAAATATTATTAGATAAAGGAGATACATAACTGTAATAAAATATGTTGACAAACATGGTCATGTGTGGTAATATATAGACAGGAGGTGTTTGTATATGAACACATATAAACCAAATGAATTTGCAGAAATGTTAGGTGTATCAGTTAAAACATTACAGAGGTGGGATAAAGACGGAAAATTAAAGGCTTTTAGAAATCCTTCTAATAGAAGGTATTACACTCATAATCAATATGTTGAATATATGGGTAAGATTGTTCAAGATAAAGATAAAAGAAAAACTATTATTTATACAAGAGTTTCAACTAATGGACAAAAAGATGATTTAAAAAACCAGGTTGAATTTTTAAAACAATATGCTAATGCAAAAGGTATAATAGTTGATGAAATATTTGAAGATATTGGTTCAGGGCTTAATTATAATCGTAAAAAATGGAATAAACTTTTAGAAGATTGTATGTTAGGCTTAATAAAAACAATTATTGTTTCTCATAAAGATAGATTTATAAGATTTGGTTTTGAATGGTTTGAAAGGTTTTTAAAATCAAACGGAGTAGAATTAATAATTGTTAATAATGAAAGTCTATCTCCACAAGAAGAAATGATACAGGATTTAATTTCAATTATTCATGTTTTCTCTTGTAAAATATATGGTTTAAGAAAATATAAAACTAAGATAAAGGAGGATGAAGAGATTGCTAAAAGCCTACAAAACAGAGATTAATCCCACCCAACAACAAAAACAGAAAATTCATAAAACTATTGGCGTTTGTCGGTACGTCTACAATTTTTATATTGCTCATAATAAAGAAATTTATGAAAAAGAAAAAAGATTTGTTTCAGGAATGGATTTTTCTAAATGGTTAAACAATGATTTTATTCCTAACAATCCTGAATACAAATGGATTAAAGGTGCCGGCAGTAAGGCGATAAAGCAATCAATTATGAATGCTGAACAGGCTTTTAAAAGGTTTTTTGATGGAAAGAGTAAATTTCCACGTTTTAAGAAGAAAAAGAACCAGAATGTAAAAGCCTATTTCCCTAAAAATAATAAAACTGATTGGACTGTAGAGCGACATAGAGTTAAAATACCAACATTAGGATTTGTTCGACTAAAAGAAAAAGGCTATATTCCAACCAATAAAAAAGTAACAAGCGGAACAATTTCTTATAAAGCAGGGAGGTATTATGTTTCGTTATTGGTAGATGAAGATACAAAAGTATTAAACAATAATACCAATGAAGGGATAGGTATTGACTTAGGAGTAAAATACTTTGTGGTAGTTAGCAACATTGATAAACCATTTAAAAATATTAATAAAACTAAAAAAGTCAAGGATTTGGAAAAGAAATTAAAACGTGAACAAAGAAAACTTTCAAGGAAATATGAAAGTTTAAAAATAAGAAATAAAAAAGAAGGAGGGAAAGCTACTAGACAAAATATCCAAAAACAAGTAGCCAAGGTACAAAAACTTCATAATACACTTACAAACATAAGGGATAATTATATAAATCAAGTAGTTAATAAGATAGTGAAAACCAAGCCATCTTATATAACCATAGAAGATCTAAACGTAAGTGGAATGATGAAGAATAGGCATTTGGCGAGAGCAATAGCACAACAAAAATTCTATCAATTTAAAACTAAACTTCAAAGCAAATGTGTTTTAAACGGAATAGAATTAAGAATCGTTGATAGGTTTTATCCATCAAGTAAAATGTGTAGTAAATGTGGAGCAATTGATAAAACACTTAACCTATCAGACAGAATATATATTTGTAAAGAATGTGGTTGTGTGATTGATAGAGATAAAAATGCATCAATAAATCTTGCAAATGCAAAAACGTATAAGATAGCATAATCAAGCTAATATACGTATGTACCGATGGCTAGTCGGGAATTTAAGCCTTTGGAGTGTTAAACCAAATGTTAGTAGGGTAGCAATATCCGAGGACAGACACGATGAACAAGGAAATTTCTCAATATGGGTATGCTTGTCCATATTTTGAGTAGCAGATTGTTAAACTATGAGAAAAGAAATTGAAGTATTTATTGAACTTTCAGAAGGAGCAGTAATGCCTACATATGCCAACGAAGGTGATGCAGGTATGGATGTGTATGCACTAGAAGATATTATAATTCCACCTATGGATACTAAAATTATTCCGACAGGAATTAAAGTAGCTGTGCCTGATGGCTATGAAATACAAGTAAGACCAAGAAGTGGAATATCATATAAAACACCTTTGAGGATAAGTAATTCTCCAGGTACAATTGATGCGAAATATAGGGGTGACGTTGGAGTTATAATTACTAATACATCTGTCCTAGAGAAGAATATTTTGCAACTAGAAGAATATTTAATAGATGAAAAAGGTAATAAACAAGGAACATATAAAATAAGAAAAGGTGATAGGATAGCTCAAATAGTACTTCAAGAAGTGCCTAAGATTAAATTTAATAAAATTGATAATATTAAAGATATTGAAGGAGATAGAAATGGTGGGTTTGGAAGTACAGGGATTTAAATTATAAAATGAGAGGATTAATTTCCTCTCTCCTAAAAAGGAGGTAAAGCTGTGAGCAATATATAATAAGAATAGACAATAAAAATACTGACTATAAAATTATAAAAGAAAAACTTGAAGAAGTCACAAAAATAATACAGAAATATTATCCTGATTTATACAACATATAAGGAGTTGATATTATGTTAAAATGCTATAGCTGTACTAAGCTGATTTCTTATTACTATAACGAAAAGCCTAATTGCTTATGTATTCCTAATAGTAAAGAGATAAAAGAAATGAAAAAAGAAGACATTGAGAATTGTAAATTTTATGTTAAAAAAACCTAATAAGGAAGTTAAAAGTAATTAAGTTAAAAGGAGGATGATGTTTTATGAAAAAATGTATATGTTGTGGATGTGAACATAAGGTTGAAGAGTTATTGCCTGACTATATTTGCAGTAAATGCAGATTAGATCAGTTGTGTGAAGAGTGTGATAAAAATAATAAAGAAGTATTGCATTAGAAGTCATAAACCACACGCCT
>CAYXLG010000051.1:0-6635 GCA_964465805.1 uncultured Muribaculaceae bacterium | reverse complement strand
TAAACTTAATAAACCGCCTACACACGCTTTACGCCCAATAAATCCGGATAACGCTCGCCCCCTACGTATTACCGCGGCTGCTGGCACGTAGTTAGCCGGGGCTTTCTGATAGGGTACCGTCAGGCCATTATCATTTCCTATAATGGTTGTTCTTCCCCTATAACAGAGTTTTACAGTCCTATGGACATTCATCACTCACGCGGCATTGCTCGATCAGGGTTCCCCCCATTGTCGAATATTCCTAACTGCTGTCTCCCGTAGGAGTCTGGGCCGTGTCTCAGTCCCAGTGTGTCCGATCAGCCTCTCAGCTCGGATATGCATCGTTGCCTTGGTGAGCCATTACCCCACCAACAAACTAATACAGCATAAGCCCGTCTTAAAGTGAAGCCGAAGCTCCTTTTAATATAGCTAGTTATCTATCTATATATTATCCGGTATTATCAACCATTTCTAGTTGCTATCCCAGTCTCTAAGGTAGGTTACCTATGTATTACTCACCCATCTGCCACTAAGTGGGAATTCGTTTCAAATTTTATGCAAGCATAAAATTATCGTCGATCCACTTCGTTCGACTTGCATGTCTTAGGCATGCCGCCAGCGTTCATCCTGAGCCAGGATCAAACTCTCCAAAAAAAAATAATTTTTTGTTTATTTGAATTTTTTCCTAACTTATTGAATTAACGTTTTGCTCAGTTTTCAAAGATCATTCCTGCTCTTTTTTAAAGCACTCTTAATATATCAAATGTTTTAATCTAAGTCAATACTTATTTCAACTTTTTTTGCAATTTTACAATTTTGTGTTGAAATGTAAAGCATTTCCTTGAAGAGCACAATTAATATATCAAATGTTTTAATTTAAGTCAACCTATTTTTACAAATTTTACACTTTTTATTTTCAAAAAGTTGGATTGCTTTTTTAAAACATTGTTAATATAACACTTTATAAAATTATTGTCAATAACTTTCTTTGTTTTTTTTAAAAAAGAGCATATCCTTTTTATTATATGCTCTTTATTCATTAACTTTACTCTTTTTATCAAAGTTTTTTATTTTTTCATATATTTTATAATATTCTAAATTTTTTTTCTATATCAAAAAAAATTTCACAACTTTCATATTTTTTAATTAATTCTCCCAACCCAATATATATAGAGTGATCTAACTCTTCGGAATATTGCATTATTTTTTTATGATAATTATATTCCATTTTATCTAACACTTTATATTCACCACTGGGAAAAATTCTCAAATCTAAATCATAATCAATATATTTAATGGTATTTTCCTCTAATATAAACGGAGTTGCTATATTACAATAATAATATACACCGTCATTTTTTAATTGAACAATTATATTAAACCAGGATCTTTTAAAAAAATACATTATTGCAGGTTCTTTAGTTCTCCAAGTATTTCCTTCAGCTTCAATTACTAAAGTTTTATTATTCCCAAAAACCATATAATCATCTTTTACATCTAATAAAACAGCCTCATCCCAAGCACGATGAATTTTACCATTATGTTTATAACATTGTATTTGTAGTTTATCTCCTATTTTTTGTTCCGTCATTTTATTCCTCTTTCTTTTATATATATACACATAGGATAAAATGTTAAAAACTCGAAAATAACTTTAAAGCTTTTCTCAGTTGTGCATCTTTAGTTTCATCAAAACTCTCATAATATTCAGGTTCTTGTTCAACTTCCACATCTGGTACAAGTCCAACTTTATCGATAGATTCACCTTTTGGCGTCAACCACTTTTTAGTAGTAATTTTATATTGATCAGCTGACGATAATGTATTAAGTTCTTGAACAGTGCCTTTACCAAAACTTTTAGTACCTACAATTTTAGCACCCAACTCATCACGAAGAGCTCCCATTAACAGTTCTGATGCTGAAGCGCTTTCTCCGTTTGATAATAATACAATTGGATATTTTTTAGTAACAGTACCGCTAGAATATGTTTTCTCAACACCATCTTTACTTTCAGTTTGATATATAATATGAGATGTATCTAAAAATAATGATATCATCTTTTCAACAGAACTAAGATGTCCCCCAGAATTCCAACGTACATCTATAATTAAACCATCCACTTTTTCATTTTCTAACTTTTCTAATTCTTGTTTAAATTGTTCATAAGTATTAGAAGCAAATAATGTCACTTCTAAATATCCTATTTTCTTATCATTTTCTTCATAAGTTTTACCAAATACTGATTTAATTACAATTAAATCTTTTTTTAATACTTTTGTTAATTCTTCTTCGTCGCGTTTAACAACCAGCTTAAATTCACCTTGTTTTTCTTTTATCACATTAATCAGTTCATTTGAAGTTTTACCAGTTAAATCAATATCATCAATTTTTAAAATAACATCCCCTACTTTTATATCAGCTTTTGACGCGGGTGAATCTTCAAAAACACTAAGTACAGTAATTCCTTTTTCAGCACTTATTATTTCAACACCAACACCTGTAAAACTTCCTTTTAATTGAATGTTGAAATTATTATTAGAAGATTCATCTAAAAATGATGTATATTTATCACCTAAAGATTCTACCATTCCCTTGATGGCACCTTTTACAACTGCATCTTTATCTACATCACCATAAAAATTATCAACGATGTAATTATAATTACTTATTAATTCATTTAATTCTTCTGGTATTTTATTTTTATCAAACGCTTTTTGAGTAACTTTATGCCCAAGAAACATTCCACTCATAACACTAATAAAACAAGTTAAACAAAGAAGTACAGTAACTTCTAAGGATCCAAACTTATTTTCTTTTATTATTTTGTTGTTTTCTTCCATAATTAACCCCAATTCTATTGTTCAATCAATTCTTTTAAATATTCAATAATTTTTTTTCGACCTTCATACGTTTCAACAATTTTATTGTTTTTAACTTTTAACAAAGTTGATTCTTTGAATTTAAGTTCAGTCATATCAAATTTACTTTCTTCAGCAATAAATTTTTTGTTAAAAACATTGTTAATATTTGCTACATATTTAGGTAATGGTCTTTCTTTTTTATAATATTCATCAAAGTAACTATTATATAAAGAAGCATATACATCTTTTTCAAAAATTACTAAAACATAATATTCTTTTTCTTTTTGATTCAATAAATCACCAAGAATAATTTCATCAAAACGGATTTCAACTTCTTCTAGGATATCATCTTGTTTCAAATTATCTTCAGTCACTAATTTTGTAATTACGTAAAAAAGTCCAAAAATCAAAACAATAACAACAGTTATTAGAATTAATTTTTTCATTTCATCATTCTCAACAACACTATTATTAGTTTTTGCTTTAACATTTTTCTTATCTTTTTTCATAAAACCACCTATGATTAATTATAACATATCTTAAACAAAAAAGATACAAGAATGTATCTATTTTCCAACAGGCATAACACTTATTGATTTGGCAATATTTAATAATTCTTCTTCCTCAATTTCTTCTGACACCAAATAATAATCTATACCATCACGTGTCCACGTAATGGAAGAATCCGATAGTGCCGCCACTGTTCCTGTTAAAATTAATGGTTCTCCATTTAAAGGGATTGTAACTAATTCTTTTTCTCTAGTCGCTGTTTCTTGAACTAACATAAAAGACTTATCGCCAGAAAACGTTGAAATAATTCGTTCACCATTTTCTTTAGTTATTCGATCTTGACTAGTCAATTTTGTGTTTTTAGGCATATACATTGGATAAATAACATCTTGGATTTTACTAACATCTTTTATTTCTTCATTAATAACTGTAGTTTCCATATTATTTTTTAATGTAAAATGGTTTTTATTGTACGTTGTTTTTAAATCAATTTCCTTAAATTTCATTTTCATCATAACTTTATTATCTTTATTCAAAACATGAACTTCTTTAATTTTTATATCTTTATCCAAATATATTTTTTGTTTTACTAAATCTTTATTACTTGTGTAATTAACCTTTGTTGTAATAACATATCCGTTATCATTAACAGTAAACTCTTTTTCTTTATCATTTTTAATATCTAATAATATTGTTTGTAATAAATAGCTTTGTGAATTGTTGTATGGCCACTCACTTTGAAATTTAAAACTTTTATTTAACGATGGTGTTAAAACATAAACGCCATCTTCGTTTTTTAAAATAATTTGCTCATGATTATTAATTTTGTTTTTTAAACTAACACGGAATTTATCTTCCTTTTCATAAGATACAGTAACATCATATTTGTAAACATCATCATTATTCAACATTTCTAACTCACCAACTAAATGATAACTTTTAGAATTCTCGATTTTTTTAGTTAAATTGTTAACCACATCTTTTTCATTAGTCTTACCACAACCAACAATTAATAAACAAAACATTAGAATAAAAAACAATAGTACTCTTTTTTTCATCTTTCCACCTCATATTTTATTTCATTTAATTATATGGATATTGCATTTGAAATATGAATGAATAATTTATTATTTTTTGTTTAAAATAATTAATAATTGTGAAAGGGGAAAAATATGGAAACTTTGCAAAAGATCGCTTTAACGATTACTATCATTGGTGCTCTAAATTGGGGATTAATTGGTCTTTTTGATTTCAATTTAGTAGAAACTCTTTTTGGAGAATTAACAATGATGAGTCGAATAATTTATATTCTAGTAGGAATTACTGGACTAATAAATATTGGAATTTTATTTAAACATTTAGATTATGATTAATAGAAACTGTTGACCAAAATAATAGTCAACAGTTTTTCAATTTAAAAAGGAAGTAAAATTACTTCCTTAATTAATTCTAATAATTTTTATACGTACCTTCTTGGTTTTTGGTATATATTGAACTTTAACATCAGTACCTTCAACTTTTACATCAACCTCATGTTCACCTTCACCATAACCTTTTAAATCCAAGTAAGCCGTTACATCCTTGGCTTCAATCCCTTCTAAAATAGACTGAACACCTTTTAATCCAACAACAACAGAAACATCTTCTTTACTTAATCCATGAACTGCATATATTTCGTTTAGATTACGATACTCGATTTGTACATTACTGATTTCTTTATCAGTAGCATTACCAACCAAAATATCAACAGTTAGGTTATTAACGCTCATTGATTTTACACCAACAGGTTTAGGTAGTTCAACTTTATATTGTCTATCTTCTTTAAGGTCACTAACGTTAATTTCTAATGGTATATAGTCTAACTCTGCTAAAGCATCATCATTTCCATAAACCATTACACTTGTTTCATTCATATTTATTGCACTTATAGCTTTACCAAAGCCCATTGCTCCAATAGGAATAACCTTAATCGGAAGTTCTTTACTTGGTGATGTTATTTTTATTTCAGCATCTATTTTATCTGGAACAATTTCGACATCAACAATTTCCCCTTTGTTATTATATGCTCTAAGTGGAACATCTTTCAATATAGTTGTACCTTCCTCTTGTTTTACCAAATTACGAATATCAATTAAAGCCTTAACTGTTGCAACTTCTTTTAACTTATGTTCAGCACCTTTGATAACCACTTTATCTTTATTAATGATAACATCATCAATAACTAACTTCGAAGACAAACTATCTTGATTTAACAAATCAACAGTAAGTGTTCTAATTTCTGATATTTTGGGATAAATAACAACAGTAGCAATTGATGGATTAACTTTATAATCGATGGACTGTATGGCTTGCTTATAGGTTACATTAACTTTATGAGTGCCAGGCTTCAATCCAGTCAGATCTATACTCACATCATGAATTGAAGATTGTTTAGCAAACATTAGATCTGCTCGGCGCCCAATAAGAGTTATATCAACAGTCTCCGGCACACCTTCTACTACATAAGCTTCCTCATTATATATTACTTTAACTTCTTGATTTCTAAGTACCTCAGCAGAATTCTCTGAAAAAGTTATTATTTTTTGATCAATTACGACAAATAATCCTATTGAAAAAAACAACGATATAAATAATAGTGTATTTGTTTTTGACAACCAATTTTCTAGTTTTTTACCAGATTTATCAAATTTTTTGGTAAACGATAGAATTAAACGTGTAATAGGAACGATAATTTTTTTATCAATAAACGTCCAAAAGTTAGAAAAAAAGTTCTTAATCATTTTGATTATTGTTTTCATTATCGTCACCTTCCTCATCTTCTTCATCTAATATTAGAGGTTTTTTAGGTCTTAACTCTTCTAAAAGCATTAATTTCACTTCATCAACCGTTAAATTATAATGAAGTTCCGATGAAACAGCTATTGATAAACGCCCCGTTTCTTCAGAACATACAATTGAAATACAATCTGTTGTTTCAGCAATACCAAGTGCTGCACGGTGTCGAGTTCCAAGACGCTTACTGATTCTTAAGCTTTCACTGCTTGGAAAAACAGCACCAGCACTTGTAATTTTATCGCCTTGGATAATTAAACCACCATCATGAAGTGGGTTATTAGGGAAGAAAATCGCTATTAGTAATTCACTTGAAATATCCGCATAGATCTTTTTTGATTTATCAATATACTCACTCAAACTATGGTCACGCTCGATAACTATCAAAGCACCAATTCTAGATTTTCTCAAATAATCTAAAGCTTGCACAATTTCATAAACAACGCGTTCCCT
>CAYXLG010000050.1:0-6866 GCA_964465805.1 uncultured Muribaculaceae bacterium | reverse complement strand
GAATTAAATGATTATGAGTATAAAGGTGAAAAGTATAAATTCAGCGCAAGTAACATTGGGCAAGCAATGCGTGATCTTGATGTTTCTTTAATTGATGGTCTTATTAAAACTAATGAAAAAATATATGATATTTTGTTACTTGGTAAGAGTTATTCTGAAAAGTTAATTGATGGTTCTAATAAATCATTTAGTATTAAATATATTGATTGGGATAATTATGAAAATAATGTGTTTCATATTGTTGAAGAATTTAGAGTTGAACGTGAGGATGGACGTGGTACTTTAATACCAGATATTGTTTTATTTGTTAATGGTATTCCTTTTGGGGTTATTGAATGTAAAAAATCATCAATTAGTATTGATGAGGGTATTAGTCAAATGATTCGTAATCAATTTAAAGAAAATATTCCAAATTTATTTAAATATAGTCAAATTTTAATGTCTACTAATAAAAATGAAACCAAATATGCAACATGTAATACGCCTCGAAAGTTTTGGACAACTTGGCATGAACAAGATTTAGATTGGTTAGATAAGCAAATCGGTAAGGTTGTTGCTGGTAGAATGGCAACTAATCAGGATAAAAATATTATTTCATTATTTGAACCTAGCCGTTTGTTAGATTTTACTAAGTATTTTGTTTTGTATGATAAAAACGTTAAAAAGATTGCTAGATATCAACAGTTTTTTGCGGTTAAAGCTGTTATTGAGAGAATTAAAGAAACTGATTTGGATGGTAATCGAAAAAGTGGTGTTATTTGGCATACTCAAGGTTCGGGTAAATCTTTAACGATGGTTATGTTGGCTAAATATATTTTATCTGAATTTAACAATGTTAATCCCAAAGTGGTTGTTGTAACTGATAGAATAAATTTAGATAAGCAAATACATCAAACTTTTACCCATACTAAAATGAAGGCTAGTCGTGCTAATACTGGGAAACATCTTATTAATCTTATTGATGATGATAAAGCAGATATTATTACAACTTTAATTCAAAAATTTGATACGGCAGCTAATAATGAAAAACCAAATTTATCTAAAAACATTTTTGTACTTGTTGATGAGTCTCATCGTACTAATTATGGTGAACTTCATATAAAAATGAGACAAGTTTTTCCTAATGCTTGTTATTTAGGTTTTACTGGAACTCCTTTAATGAAAAATCAAAAGAAAACAACTGTTCAACAATTTGGTGATTTTATTCATGTTTATACAATTGCTGATGGTGTTCGTGATCAAATAATTGTTCCGTTATTGTATGAGGGGAAAATGGTTGATCAGACAATTAATCGAAAAGCAATTGATAATAGGTTGGAAGTAATTACTCGAAATTTAAATGAAAAGCAAAAAGAATTGGTTATGAGAAAATGGAGTCGTTTTGAAAAAATTGCTTCATCTGATCAAAGAATTAAAATGATTGCTTTTGATATAAATAATCATTTTATTAAAAAAAATAAAACATCAGGTATTCAGTTTAAGGGAATGCTTGCAACTAATCGAAAAAAAGATGCTATTAGATATTTAAGAGAGTTTGAAGCTTTAGGAGACCTTAATGCTAGAGTTGTAATTTCTCCACCTGATCAAAGAGAAGGTTATGATGAGGTTGATCAAGAATCTGAAGATTTAGTTAAAAAGTTTTGGGATAATATTGTTAAAAATTATGGTTCAGGGGAAGAATATGAGGACTATGTTAAGGAAGAGTTTGTTAATGGTGATTCAGTTGATTTATTAATTGTTGTAGATAAATTATTAACAGGTTTTGATGCTCCACGTGCTAATATGATGTATATTGATAAAAAAATGAAAGAACATAATCTTTTACAGGCGATTGCTCGGGTAAATAGATTACATGATGGAAAAAATTTTGGTTTTATTATTGATTATCGTGGCTTATTAAGCAATTTAAATGAGGCTATGGGGATGTATTCGGGTTCTGGTCTTGAAAATTTTGATCCAGATGATTTAAAAGGTACTCTCTATGATGTTATTGAAATTGTTGGATTATTAAGACAAAGTTATACTGATTTAAATAATATTTTTAGAAATGTTAAAAATAAGAATGATATTGAAGAGTATGAAGTGTTACTTGAAGATAATGAACTGCGTGATAGTTTTTATGATACTTTAAATAAATTTGGTCGTTATCTTAACGTTGTTCTTGAAACTGAAAGAATTTATATTTCTCTTAGTGGTGATGAAATAAATAAATATAAAAATGCATTTAAATATTTTCAAGAACTTCGTAAAAATGTTAAAATAAGATACTCAGATACTATAGATAATAAAGAATATGAAGGTAAGATGCAAAATCTAATGGATAATTATATAGCAGCTGAAGAAGTAATAAGAATTACTAATCCGGTTGATATCATGGATGACAAAGGGTTTAAATCTGAACTTGAAAGATTAGGTACTCCTCGTTCAAAAGCTGACGCTATTAGAACGAGAATAAGTAAATCAGTTTCTAAAAACTTTGAGGATAATCCTGCATATTATAAAAAGTTTTCAGAGCGTATTGAAGATACTTTACAAGCTTATAAAGATATGCGAATAAGTGAAATTGATTATTTCAATAGAATGACTGAAATAATGGAAGATTTTAAAAAGGGTGATTCAAGTATAGAATATCCCAACATAATTAAATATAATAATAATGCTAAAGCTTTTTATGGTGTTGCTTTCGATGTTATTAAAGAAAAAAATGAAGTTTATGGTAAAGAGAAGAGTTTTGCAGAATTATCACTCGAAATCGAAAAAATTATTGAAGACTCGATTAAAGTTGATTGGCATAACAATATTGAAGTTAGTAATTTGATATCCCGAAAATTAGATAACTTATTATATAAATTTTATGAGGAAAATCAACTAGAATATGATTATCCGGCTGATGTTGATAAAATAATAGATACTGTTAAAACCGTTGCAAATAGAAGATATAAATGATGGAAAAGTATGAAATAAAATATGGTAATAAGATAATTTCTTTTTTTCTTATCCGTAAAAATGTTAAAAATATAAACATTAATATAAAACCTGTAGGGAATGTTGTAGTATCTGCTAATGATGATGTTTCTATTGATGTGATTAAAAAGTTTGTTGAACAAAAATCATCGTGGATATTAAAAAACATTAGTTATTTTAAAGATACTCAACCAGAGGTTATAAGAAAATTAGAATATATTAGTGGTGAATCAATAAGGTATCTTGGAAAGCAATACAGGTTAAAAATAGTAAAGTCTGATATTGAATATGTAAAGTTTTTACGTGGATATATTTGTATTTATGTTCAAAATGATAAAGATATAAGATTAAAAGAAAAATTATTTAATTCATGGATAGAAGAAAGAACTAATATTGTTTTTAATGAAGTTTTAGGTAATGTTTATTATTTAATAGGTAAATATGGTGTTGAAAAGCCCAAAATTAGAATTAGAAAAATGAAAACTAGATGGGGGTCTTGTCTTGTTAAAGATAACTTAATTATATTAAATAGAAATTTAATAATGGCACCTAAATATTGTATAGAATATGTTATTTTGCATGAATTAATTCATTTTATTTATAAAAATCATGATGATAGATTTTATAATTTATTGTTTGTTTTAATGCCTGATTGGGAAAGTAGAAAAAAAATTCTTGATGAAGAAGTGGTTAAAAACATTTAAAATCAATAACTATATTATTTAATTGATATTATGGTTATTTTAATATTTTGTTGTTTTATAATTCATGATATAATAACTTGGGTGGTAATAATGAAAAATGTTAAAAAGGAAATAATTAAATTTACAGATGAAAGGGATTGGAATCAATTTCATAGTCCAGAAAATCTTGCAAAATCAATTGTGATTGAAGCTTCTGAATTATTAGAATGTTTTCAATGGAATAATAATTATAACAAGGAAGAGGTTTGCGAAGAATTAGCTGATGTAGTAAATTATTGTGTTTTACTTGCTAATAAATTAGAGGTTGATTTAGAAGATATTGTTTTAAATAAATTAGATAAAAACATGGCAAAATATCCAGTTAATAAGTGTAAGGGTAGATGTAATAAATATAATAAGCTAGATTAAAATTAAGAATTATATATAATTAAAAACGATATTGTTGAACTTAACAATATCGTTTTTATATTTGAAATAAATTATTTAATTTGTAATTTTTTTATTAATACCTTATTAATGGATGTGTTATTATTTTTATCGTTACTATGAAGTTTATCATAAAGTTCATTATAAATTTGTTGTACTTCTTCAAAGGTGTATTTGTGCTCATTGTTGTTTTTGGGATAATTAATTATGTTTTGTCCAAACCTTTCCTTTGGTCCTTCTGAGTAAAGTTCGCAAGCTACACAAATACATCCAATGTAAGTTTTTTTCTCAATAAGTTTATATTTTTTCCATTTAACATACCAAAGAGGATGACTACAATAAATACCTCGATGTTTTTGTTGCAATATTTGACTTCTATAATCTAACACGCTTAATTCTTCACGTAATTTTTCAATATAGTTGTTATCTTTTATATATTTAAGTTTGTTTTTGACAATTGCAATTCTATTTTTTATTTCATATATGTCATCTCTTAAATCTTTTTCATTTCTATAATCCATGCTATACCTCCTTTGATGATATATAATATCACAAAACGTGTTTTTTTTCAATTTGTCTAACTTCAAAAAAACATATTATTAAATTTAATAATTTCTAAGTTCTATAAACAGACTAATTTAACTCAAACAATATTGGTTTTCAACTATTGACTAAAGTATAAAAAAATACTATAATTAGTGTGTAAGATAAACACAAAAAGGGAGATAAAAATGAATAATTATAATACAGGAAGTTATAATATTGTTGAATCATTAATTAGCATTTTTACTATTGAAAAGGGTGAGGTTAAAATTCTTTTATTTAGAAAGAAGACAGAACCTTATAAGGGGTATTGGATGTTACCTGGTAGTATTTTAGGTAGTGATGAAACATTAAAAGAAAATATAGAAAATTATGTACTAGAAAATTGTGGCTTTTCAAATTTACATTTTGAGCAGTGTTACGTCTTTAGTGATGTGAATCGTATTATGGGCAATAGAGTTATAGCTACTACATGTGTTGGATTGATTGATAGTAAAAGTGTTGAACTAAAACAAGAAATTCCAGAATCAATCGAAAGTGAATGGTTTAGTATTTCGGTGATTCCTAAAACAGCATATGATCATGAAGTAATTATTACTAAAGCAATTGATTATTTAAGAAGTCGTATTGTTAATAGTAATATTTTAAGGATTTTATTTCCAAGTGATTTTACTTTGCCTGAACTTCAAAAAGTATATGAACAAATTTTAGGAAAAGAATTAGATCGTCGTAATTTTAGAAAGAAGTTTATTAATTTGGGACTAATAGAGGATACTGGTTATAAAAATGTAGGTTATACTGGAAGGCCGGCTAAATTATATCGCTTTAAAGAAGAGATAGAAGAAAGAGATTTATTTTAATTATATAATAAATTAATCATGTGAGGAGATGTTTTATGAAAAATTTTATGAAAAAAGCTGCGCTAATATTATTATTGTTATTACTTAGTTTATTTTCATATTTTGTCTTTGGAAATGCTAATTTAATTGCTTTTGGTCCTTCAGGCAAAAGGATTGTTACATTTGTTTTTGCTGCACTAATAATTGTTAATATTTTATATATTATATATTATTATAATAGTAGTTATAAGATTAAAGAAATACGCTATAAGAGTAAATTACTTAATTCTTTAATTGAAAATTCCGATACTATTTATCTTCTATATAGAACTGGTGATAGTAATCCGATATATATAACTAAAAATGTTAATGATGTTTTAAATATTATTGGTGATGAAGATATTTCAAAAAGTCAAGAAATTATCAATAAAATATTTGAAACGCCAATTATTAAAGAAGAGTTAAGAAAATGGGATGGAGACACTGAATTTGTTAGTCAAATGTTTTCATATCGCCCTGAGAATAATCCTGTTAATGTGAAATGGTTTAGAGTTAAAATCTATCCAATTAAGGAGAAAAAACAAAATTATGAAATTAAAGTAATTTATGATGTTACTAAAGATTATGAAAGACAACATTTATTAGTTACCCAAGCTCATGATATTAAGTCTCGTGAAAAAAAGTTAAATCAAATAACGGCTGCTTCTTATGACGTGGCTATAAATATTAATCTTGCAACAGGTGAATATGATTTAAGAAATTTAAAAGAAGGTATTTCTTATTTAGGAAAATCTAGTAGTGGTAAATATGAAAATGGTATTAAAGATATTGTTAATAATTATGTTCATGTTGAAGATCGAGAAAATTTATTAAAACAAATATCTTTAGATAATTTTGCTGTTTTAATAAAAAAACAAAAACTTGAACCTTTTTCTATAACTTATCGTTTAGAGGATACTGAAAATGTAATTTGGTTAGAAAGTACTGTGTTTTTTACCATTTCTAGAGGTGAAGAACAAGTTACTATTTTAACTAAGAATGTAACTGAAAACGCAGAGTATATGCGCAATCAAAACGCTTTATTACAAGAGGCTTTAGAAACTGCTAAAAAGGCTAATATTGCTAAGACTGATTTTTTAACTATGGTATCACATGAAATAAGAACACCAATGAATGCTATTATTGGATTGAGCGATTCAGCACTTGCTGATGATCTATCATTATCAACGCGTGAAGATATTGAAAATATTAATACTGCTAGTAAAAATTTGTTAGAAATTATTGATGAGATTTTAGATATTTCTAAAATAGAATCTGGTGTTTAAGAAAAAAATGAAAAAGAATATGATACTTCAAAGTTATTTTTAGATATAATTAATATAACTAAAGA
>CAYXLG010000049.1:0-6889 GCA_964465805.1 uncultured Muribaculaceae bacterium | reverse complement strand
CCGTTTGTGGCATATGTCAATAACTTTCGAGCAAGTTCATAAAGAGTTCAAAAACAGTTAATTGTAATCTCTAGTGCACAGTTTATGTGCAATAAGTTTTGGAATGTATTATAATATGTTTTATGCGATTTATTTGTCTGTTTAGGAGGTTGTAGTTATGGCAAATAATTATTGTCATCTTTCTTACGAGGATAGAAAAAACATTGAAGATGGTTTAAACGAAAATAAAAGTATTAATCAAATTGCAATTGAATTAGGTAGATCACATTCTACCATTTTAAGAGAAGTTGATAGAAATAAAATTTATTATAATCCTATTAATATAGAATTATATCAAAAGTTTAAAAATCCTACTTTTGATTCACATTGCAACAAACTTGATAAACCACCTCATGTTTGTAATGGTTGCAAATCGAGAAGCGGCTGCAGAAAAGAAAGGTATACATACTATGCAAGAAAAGCTCATGATTCTTATAGTGAAGTTAAAAGTGAAGCTAGAAAAGGAATTGACTTAACCGAGGAAGAGCTTTTTATTATTAATGAAAACATTTCACCACTTATTAAAAAAGGACAAACAATCAATCATTTGTACATTAATCACCCTGATATTTTAAATTTTTCTAAATCTACTTTTTATAACTATATCAAACAAGGCGTGTTTGATTTTGGTCCATTGGATTTACCCAGAATGGTTAGATATAAAAAAAGGATAAATAAAAAGAGAAGAACTAGAAAAGAAAGAGAAATTAGAATCAATAGAACGCATGAAGATTTTATTAAATATGTATGTGAAAATAATTCCTTAAACATCGTTGAAATGGACACAGTTGAAGGTCTAATGTCTGATTCTAAATGTTTACTAACTTTGTTTTGGAGAAAATCTAACTTTATGCTTATTTTTTTATTAGAATCCCAAACTTCTAAAGAGGTAACTAAAGCGTTTAATTTTCTTCAAGAAACTTTAGATGAAGGAGATTACAAACAGATGTTTCAAGTTATATTAACGGATAATGGTAGTGAATTTTTTGATGTCTTAAATATTGAATGTTTACAACATTCTGGCGAACACGTTACTAAAGTCTTTTATTGTGATCCTGGAGCTTCTTGGCAAAAAGGAGGACTTGAAAAAAACCATGAATTTATTAGATATGTCTTACCAAAAAAAACATCATTTGAGAACTTAACTCAAGAAAAGTGTAACATATTAGCTAATAATATAAATAGTTTATGTAGAGAATCTTTAAATAACAAATCACCCTTTGAAGCCACGAAGTTTATATGTGATAATGAAGTTTTACATCAATTATCTATGAAATTTATCGAACCAAATGATGTACATTTAAATACAAAATTATTGAAATAAAAAGATATTTATAATCTGAACTTATAAATATCCGTTGGCAAATAAATTGCGCATCCAAAATAATTTTTCAAGCAGATTGTGCACTTTCTTTTTGAAAGGTTAAACTCTCTGCCTTTTCGTCGTGAATTAAACTTCTTTCGACATATATAATATATCATATTTATTTGAATTTTGTAATATTTTAGTGTATATTTGTTATAAAAAATGTGCATTGTCTATCGGAAATGCACACTTCTTGTTATTAGCACACCATATTGTGCACTTTAGATTTAATTCAACCAGAGTTCAAAAACTGCCATCCAAACTTATATTGCTTGACATACATTAATTTTCACAATTTTATTCCTTTTGTACAACCAAAAAATAGCCCACAACTCTGCTTTGGAGTCATGGGCTATTTTCGTTTGTTTTTCATTTTTTTCCTTCCTTTCCCAATTACTATTTTATGTTTTTCTTTTATGATTGAATACTATAATCGCATATATCACCCTCATTCTTTTTTAAGTAAATATACTACCAATTCTTTTATAGTACAAAGTATAAGAAAAAGCAGTATACACTCAATTAATAGATGCGATACTGCTTTGCATCATCATACTAAGATTATCATAATTTTAAAAAATTATCAATAATCCTATAATAATTTATAAAATTAGCACCCATTAAACTACAATGTTTTCTAAAATTCTATATCAAAATCTTTTTCCTCTTTTTGACAATACCTATCTACACCAACATAATTAAATAATTCATTTTCTTTATCAGTATTTATAGCAATATCAACTACATCATCTTTTGTAAAATCCTTTTGCTTGTAATATTCCTTTATTTCTTTCGTTGTTCGTATTTTTACTCTTTCATTGCCAATGAGTAGTAATTCTCTTAAAAACTCCTTTATTGCCTTTAAAATGGCTTTTATATAGGTCATAAGGTTATCTTTTTCTTGTTCTAGTTTATAATTCCTATTTCTCAAGTATTTTACTTCTTTTTTAATATTGTTATTTTCAGTTTCTAAATATTTATATGATTTCGCATACTCATCAACTTCATTATAGACTCTTTGTATTTTTGGTTGTAATTCCATTACTTTTTTAGTTTCATCTATTACTTTTTTCATACTATCAAAAGTATCTTTTTTAATCTTAACATATTCCTTATCAAATATTGCTTCTTTATTAGAAGTCATCTTTGTTTCTAAATCTTCCATTGCTCCGTTTAAATTCTTATTTTTACTTTCTAATTCTAGGTTTAGTTTTTTAGTTATTTTTTTATATTGTTTAATATCTATATGTTCGTTATCACTATTTTTAATACCTCGATCTAAATCATAACCATTTTTTATCATTCGTTCGTGGTATTTATCTTGTAGAGTAGATAAATATATTCTATCTTTCATATAATGCTTTTTAGATATAGTCCATTTTTCTGCTTTTCTTCTTTTATCGTACTTCTTGATTAATGGAACAACTACAATGTGCAAATGTGGTGTTTTTTCGTCTAAATGAATAACGGCATTTAAGATTTGTTTTTTATTATAACCAATATCTTCATAAATGAAGTCCATACAACAATTCGCCCATTTTATAATTTCATCTTTACTCATATCTTTAAAGAACTCTTTATCGCTAGTAAATAATAGTTCATCTGCTATAACACTATTAGAATCATCTAACATTTGTGTGAATGTTTTCTTTCTATTTTCTCTTTCCGTTTCTTGTTTTTTATCATGTTCTTTTTTATACTCACTCACTAACTCCATATAACTATTATGATAATTGTTTTTTAATAATGGTAGTAAACTAACATTTTCAATAGATTTGCTTTTATCAATATCAGGATTACTTTTATATGCTTCTTTTAGCCTCCCGTTATGAGCACCAATTTGACCTAAATCCTTTAGTTTATTTATTGGTTCAACTCTAAATATCGCATAACTAATTTTGTTTTATTCTTTCTAAATTTCCAAGAAAATCTTCATACAAAAGTTTCCCATTTTTATCTAAAACATTACCTAAATCTATTGTAATAATTCCTAGTTTTAAGTTTTTATTTCCAAAAGGTTTATCATTTTTTAATGCAATTAATCTTATTATTTTTTCCATATCATTATTTGAATAAAAATGAACGTCTTTAAGGTCATCATCAGTATCAACTTCATAATAATTCAAATTATAATCATTACCTAAAGTTGCTTTTAATTTTTCAAAATAATTATTAGCTTCTTTTTTCGTTTTTAATTCTTTATTCATATTAAGTAGATAACCATAATTATCTTCAAATATTTTAAAGTTATATGGTGTTCCATATTCGTTATGATAATTGATTAAGTCTTGTAGATAAGTCTTTCTAAAATCACCATTTACAATTTTCAATTTATTATCTATTTTTTCAATTACAATATTATCAATATATTTTGATATAATTCTTTGTTTTTCAACTCGCTCTAGGTTATACCAATTTGTCATTGTTTTAATATAACTCTCTGGATATACAAACTTATCTATTTCGTGTTTATCTTGAATAATGAGTAAATCATCAACAGTAAAGTTAAGACTTTCATACTGTCTTTGTTCTTGCCATTTTTTATTTAAGTCTAATCTTTGAAACTCAATATTTTTTATATCGCTTTCAAAATCTTCTATTTTAACAATTCCTTTAATATAGGCACTTTTTATTCTATCTAATTGTTTATCAAGTTCTTTTATTTGTTTTTCATAATTAACTTCAATATTTTCTAATTTTGATTTGATAAATGGAGTATAATAATCGTTAATTAAATCTTCTTGGCTATTTAACTCTATCATAAGAGCATTTAATAATTCATCAATTTCATATTCTTTAAAAGTAGTATTACATTTTTCACATTTATAATAGTAATATTTTTTACCACTTTTCTTTTTAGTAGTTGCCTTACCACCTAGAAAACAACCACATTTAGAACACTTTAATTTATTTGTAAAAAGATATGTTGCCGTTCTTTCATAGTGTCTAGCATTTCTTTGTTTTTGATATTGACAACTATCCCATTTTTCTTTACTAACAATTCCTTCAATTACATTTTCATAATAAGTTGGATTCTTACTTCTTTTACCATTTACATAATCACCTTTATAAAGTTCATTTGATAATATTTTATTGATAGTAGAATCATACCAAGTTTTATTTAATATTTTTTCTTGATTATAAATATTAGCGATTGTTTGATGACTTTTTCCTTCTAAATATAAATCAAACACTCTTATAATTATATCTTTTGTAAGTGGGTTAGGAACTAACTTTTTATTATCTCTAGTAAAACCTAATGGAGCACGATTGGGAATATGTCCGTTTTTAATGGCTCCAACCATTCCAAACTTTGTTCGTTCACTTGTTCTTTCTATTTCATTTTGACTGACACTTGTCATTATTCGCATAACCATTCTTCCGTTTGAAGTAGTAGTATTACTTTCATCTGATAAACAATCAATATCACACTCATATTCATTAACTATATTCATCAGTTTTTCAATATCATAAACACTTCTTGTTAGTCTATCTAATTTATAAGCAACAATAACATTTATTTTTTTATCTTTCACATCTCTCATCATTTCTTGATAAGCAGGTCGTTTATCGTTTTTAGCACTTATACCTTCATCTTTATACATTTTATAAATATTATATCTTTTAAAATCGCAAAACTCTTTTAACCTTTCTTCTTGTTCCCCTAAACTAAAACCACCTCGTGCTTGTTCTTCAGTTGATACCCTTATATAAATCCCAGCGATTTTCTTTTCTTCTATCATTTTTTAACCCTCTTTCTTTCTAAAAAAAGAGCCAACAATATTAATTACATAATTAACACTATTGACTCTTTTTAAATAATATATTTTTAGTTTGTTTCACATTTCTTTGTCTAATCATTAAAGTACCCCCTCACTTTAATAAAGACGATACTGCTTGTCATTTATTGATTTACTATATTAATATTTTATTTTTGATTTGTCAATAGTTTTTAATTTTCTTTGATATTGACATAGTTTTTAATTTTCTTTGATATACTTTTCTAAATCTTTAAACTTTATTTTTTCATTATAACCATTTATAAATATGTCATCACATTCATCAAACATTAAATATCTGGTATTTTTGATTGTTATAATGTGTGGTCGTACATAAGCAATATTTGTTCCTTTAATACTTTTAATTTTTCCACTTTGATATGTTGGAGTAGTACAAGTAAATCTACACACCATATCAATTTTTTTCTTTAGTTCTTCACTAATTTGTAATTCTTTAGTTTCCATTGTTAACATATCATCACTCAACCTTTCTTTTTCATAACAAAAAACTAACTATTTCTAGTTAGTAATCTATTACAATACTCTAAAAGTTAGAGTTTCCTATCAATCTGGTGCCGCAACGGTGAATCGAACACCGATTAAAGCCTTACCATGGCCTCGTAATACCATTATACTATTGCGGCGTTATTTAATTATTTGAACAAATAAAGTATAGCATTTATTATATAAAATTGCAATAATATATATTATTATTGTGTTTTATTTAAAATGAATGTTTATAATTAATAAAATATATTTGTTTATAAAAAAAATTAGAACTTAATCTAATCTTTTATATATAATTTATAACCTTTTCTTAATTTTATTGTATATATAGCACTTTTAGGACATTCAAATATTTGTTTTGGCATATCACCAGGTATTAGCGCTAAATCTGCTTCTAACTTTTCTATTTTTGATTTTAAAAAGTTATTTTCTTCATTTAAAATAGTTAAATTATTATTTATTTTTGTAATTTCATTACTTTTATTATTACTTTCTTGACAAATTTTATCTAATTCTGCAGTTCTAATCTTAATAATATCTAAATAATCTGCTATTTCTGCATTCTTAATATTAATTTTATTTTTATATTCTTCTATTTCCGTAGTCTGATTAGTAATTGCATTTTTATGTTTTTCAATTTCTTTTAACAAGTTATCAACTTTTTCTTGACATTCATCTAATTCTTTTTGACCAATAGTTGATGGTTTAACTGTTTTTTCTGAAGTATTATAATGCATAATTATAAATTTCCCGTAACTTGGATTAAAACCAGTAGTAGCAACAGTTCCAGTAAAACTACGGTTCCAGTATAAATCATAATGTTTTCGATTTTGTGGGATAATATCATAAGCATAGTGATTTTTATAATTTAACCAACCAGCTGTTACAAGGACTTTATCATGATTATTAAAAAGATCATTTTCAATAAAATATAAACATTCTTGTTGATTAGGAATATTAATATCTGGCATACTGTCTAAAGACCAAGGATTTTTCTTAGCACCTTCGACTACTGCTAAATGAAGATGAGTTCCGGCAGCAGGATTTTCTTTAGTAGGTTTAGGAATAACATATCCCGTATTACCCATTTTAGCCACTCTCTGACCATATGTAACCTTTTGTCCGGTTTGAACATATACTTCGTTTAAATGGGCATACAACACGCTATAAATCATATTTTATTTCATTACCTTTCAAT
>CAYXLG010000048.1:0-6899 GCA_964465805.1 uncultured Muribaculaceae bacterium | reverse complement strand
ATATTTTAAACTACTTGTATTAAGGCTAACATTATCACTCACAGTTACTTTGGTACTTCTACTTTTTGCATATGTACTACTTCCATTAGTACCAAATGATACGGTTGGTAATGTATTATCTAAGTTAAAGACATTGCTTCTTTTTATAGTAGTATTTCCTGATGAGTCTTTTGCCAGTATCCATAAGTAGTAGCCTCCTGTCACTCCTGATGGACTATTTATGGTTCCTCCATTTGTAAAGGTGCTTGTAAAACTTCCTTCGCTCGGGGTATTTGTGCTTGTATTCCATAGATATTTTAAACTGCTTGTGTTAACTCCTATATTATCACTTACAGTTACTGTAGTGCTTCTGCTTTTTGCATACGTACTGCTTCCATTAGTTCCAAAGGATACAGTCGGTAATGTATTATCTAAATTGAACACATTGCTTCTTTTTATAGTAGTATTACCTATTATATCTTTAGCTAAAATCCACAAATAATATCCTCCACTTGCATCAGGGGGTGAAGTTATAGTTCCACCACTTGTAAAAGAACTTGTGAAACTTCCTTCGCTTGGGGTACTTGTGCTTGTATTCCATAAATATTTTAAACTACTTGCATCAACACTGACATTATCAGTTATAGTTACAGTTGTATTGCCCGTTTTAGCATATGTACTGTTTCCATTGGTTCCAAATGTTATATCTGGTGGAACGTTATCAATTACATTAACAGTTCTTGTAACTGATGTTTTATTTTTACTGTTATCTTCGACCTCATAAGTTATAACATATGTCCCAGGAACATTTATATTAACAGTTCCAGTAGTTATTATTTTATCGGTTATATCACCATCAACATCATCTACTGCTGTTGCTCCTAAATCCATATAAGTAGACCCCATATCTATATTAATTGGGTTTTCACCAATTATGGTTATTTCTGGGTATCCTGTATCAATTACAGTTATATATCTTGTTTGGCTAGTTTCGTTTCCAGATGAATCTTTAGCACTATAAACTATTGTATATTCTCCTGGATAAGGTTTTAATTCACTAGTTAAAGTTGGAGTTATTGTTTCTAAACTATTATCAGTAATTGTTATGCCTGTTAAGTAATCAAACGTTGCTACTTCGTCAATTGTGATTGTTACATTTGATGGTATGGTTAAAACTGGTGGCATTGTATCTTGAATTATTACTTCCCTTTTAGCGCCAGTAGTATAACCATCATATTCAACTATATAAATAATTTCATATGTTCTTAATTTAGATACATCTATATTTTCAACAATCTCGTTATTATATCTTATCTCTCTTTGATAATCTTCAATAATTTCTCCTTCGATTGTTATTGCATGTGCTCCAGCATCCTCATAACTAGTATTAATTTCTACATATTCTCGTTCACTTCCATTTAACATAACGGTTAATGGTTTGATTTGATCAACGCATTCTTTTTCATTTAATTCTTTTAACGTAACTTCTGTATCTTCGAATCCTTTTAATGCACACCACTTTCCGTTATGAAGGGCGATTCCTACTTTTCCAGCTTTAGTTGCTATTACTATTCCATTTTGTGGTCTTGTTCCTTTATAGTCTAATTTATATCCTTCTGGGAAAGATGTTTCTATCCCATTTTCATAAGTAAATGTAATACTTCCAGTATATCCTTTTAAAAGATTTTGAGCAATTTTTGTTTGTGCAACTCTAGAAATTTCTAAAGTTGATATTTTAAAAGCATTTTTCCTGGCATTTTCAATAGTGTTTACTATTATTGGAGTAGTTATAACTAAAATAATTGTCATTACAACTATGACTGCTAACAATTCAATTAATGTATAACCCTTTTTAGTTGTTTTGGTCAAAAAACCACCTCATTTACATAATTATTATAACCAAATTATGGTTATTTATTATTAAGTTTAAAATAAAAAAACGTCAACTAAGTTAACGATTTTATAATTTTGTTTTTATATATTCAGTTACCTCTTCTAACCCCATTGCCCTAGAACCTTTAACAAGAATAATAGAATTACTTAAATCCATTATTTTTAGGTGTTTAATTAATTCTTGATTATTGTTAAAATGTAAATTATTCTTTTTTACTTTTTTCATTTCGTCGCCTACTAATAAAACAGTTTTATTATGAATTGTTTCTAAATAACGTCCGATTTTGCGATGAATTCTTTTACTGTATTTACCAAGTTCTAAAATATCACCTAAAATAATAACTTTATTTAATGATTTGTTTTTTATTAATTCTAAAGCCCCAACTAATGATTCATAACTAGAATTATAACTATCATCTATTAAAACACTATTTTTTCGAAGTGATTTTATATTCATTCTTTGACCGCCAATCCTATATGATTCAATAGCATTAATAATTGATTCAATTGGAACTTTATAAATTAATCCAGCTTGAATTGCAAGTAATACATTATTAATTAAATGAGCCCCTGGAACATTATAAGTTATTTTATATTCTTTATCATTTAATTTTATTTTAAAAATAGTTTTCTTAAAATATGATTTTATATCATAGGCAACTAAGTTATTATTTTTATTTTTACCACTTGTAACAATAGTTATATTTTCATTACTTCTTATTGCTCTTAAATATTTATCATCTCCATTAATTATTAATTTACCTTCAGTCATACCGTCTAACACTTCCGCTTTAGCACTCAAAATTTTTCTTTTAGAACCAAGATTACCAATATGTGCAGTTCCTACATTAGTAATTACTGCTACATTCGGTTGACAAAGTTTAGACAACTTACTTATTTCTCCTAGATGATTCATTCCTAATTCAATTACGATCATTTCATGTTTATTACTAAGTTTAAATAAAGTTTTAGGAATTCCAATGTGATTATTATTGTTTCCTTGACTTTTTAAAACTTTATATTTAGTAGATAGTATCGCCCATATTAAATCTTTAGTAGTAGTCTTTCCTGTACTACCAGTTACGGCAATTACTGGTATGTCATATAATGTTCTTTTATATGCTGCAATATTAATTAAAGCTTGATATGTATCACTTACTTTAATAATAGGAATATCAGTTTCTATTTCTACATCTTTTTCTACAATAATTGCATTAGCACCATTATTAATAACATCTTCAATAAAATCATGACCATCAAATTTTTCACCAATTAGTGCAATAAATAAGTTCCTTTTTTTAACTTCCCGACTATCAATTTTAATATTACGAATCTTTTTATATTTGGGATTATATTCATTTATTAATTTTCCTTGGCACACTTCTAATATTTTTGAAATCTCCAAAAAATCACCTCCTACATTGAAATAGGTAATAACCTAATTCTCAATACATTATATTCAAAACAATTATTTTAGTGTTATTATTAATATTTTGTTATTTAATTAATTTTTGAACTACATGATGATAGAAACTCCTTAAATAAATTATTCATTGTTTTATCATAAACAATCATTGATTCAGGATGCCACTCCACTCCTATAAAAAATTCTTTATTGCTATCTTCAACAGCTTCAATAACTTCACAAGTTACTCCAACAACATTTAAATCAGTTTTAACAACTTTCCACTTATGACGACTATTCACATTAATTCTATGTTTTCTTAAAATATTAAATAATTTTGATGGTTCTTTAATTAATACTTCATGTACATATTTATGACCTTTTTGAGAATGGCTCAAATTATTAATAGGTTGTAATTCTCCGTTAAATGCTGCACTCATTGCTTGCATACCTAAACAAATACCTAGTAATGGTTTATTGATAAAATGGGCATATTTTATAATTTTGATATCATAATCATAATAATTATCACCACCTTGGCAAACAATACCATCACAAAGATCTACTATTCTTTTTAAATCGGCAAATTCACTTTTAGTTAACTCGTTAGTTGTTTTAATATCTCCCCCGTAATAAGACTCAACTGATGTTGGACATATACCGATTGGTATACCACCATTTTTTATTATTGCCGTACTTACCTCTTTATACATACACATTAGTTCATTTGATTCCGGACTGATTTCCGGTCTTAGAACAATCCCAATTATTGGTTTCATTGTAACCTCCCTTTTTTACAATAATTATATATTATTATATTTTATTCAATAAAAAAAACAATGATTAATCCATATATTTATTCATTGTTTTCATCATTTGATTAACTTGTTTTTGACTTGGTGTCCTTCCCATTTGTTGCATCATTGCTTTAATCATTTGTTCATTTATTGGTGGGTTTTTCTTCATATATTTTTTCATGTAGTTACGTGCTACAAAGAAACCTATGACAGCACCTGCAATTAAACCAGCTAATACTTTTAATAAATCCATAAAAAAAGCTGCCCAATTCATTATATCATTCCTTCCATCTATATTAATTTTACTAAATTATCTTTTAATTATCAAGTCGTTTATTAATTATATTCAAATGATTTTATTTTATTTTGATTTGATAGCCAAAAGTAATCATAATTATCAAAATCACATACAAATATTTTTTTGTTATATAAATTTAAAATATTAAAAAAGTATGATAAATTACGATTAGTCATAATTACTATTGTTGGATAACTAAGTTCTAGTAAACTGACTTCACCGTTTTTCTTATACAAGTATTTTTTATTATGTTTTTGAATGTATGACAAATGATTAAAGTAATTTCTAATTATATTAACTTTAAACGGAATGCATATTTGTTCAAACAAAGAAATGCGGTAATTCAAATTATTTATTTTACCTTTATATATTTGATATAAATTAATATATAATTCTTTTAAATTATTATCATAAGTTTTTATTATGTCATCTTTTATTACAAACAAATAGTATCTACGCATTATATCACCATTATCATTATAAATTTAATATATAGCGAGAATTGTTGAAAAAAAGAATAATAACAAAATTATTATTCTTTTGATAATTCTAATAATTCTATAATTCTATTTTTGATTTTCTCATATGAGAAATCAAAATAATCTAATACTTCATCTTTGGTACCACTTATACCAAACTTATCAACAGTTATTAAATATTTTGGATCATCAACAAATTGATGCCAGCCAAATGAAGAACCTGCTTCAATAACTATTCTTTTAACATTTTTTGGTAATAACTTTTCTTGATATTCTTTAGGTTGCTCTAAAAACAATTCTAGCGATGGCATACTAACAACATGACATTCAATACCATATTCTTTATACAGTTGAACCCCTATATTACAAGCAACTTGAACTTCGCTACCAGTTGCAATAATAATGGCATCCATCTTACTATCGTCTCCTAAAATTCTATATGCTCCGAATTTGACATCATCAGCACTCGTTGTTTTTATTAACTCAACTGGATTTCTTGACACTACTAGACAACTAGGTTTACGATTGTTTAAAATTTCATTCCAACACCCAACTAACTCATGAGCATCAGCCGGTCTATAAACATACATGTTAGGTATTGAACGAAGCATTGCTAATTGTTCAATTGGTTGGTGAGTTGGACCGTCTTGTCCAATATTAATCGAATCATGAGAATAAATATAAGTAACCGGTAAATTCATTAAAGCTGATAAACGTATTGCTGGTTTTTGATAATCAGCAAAGGTTAAAAATGTTGATCCAAATGGCCGAAAACCCGCTAGTGCCAATCCATTCATAATAGCGCCCATTCCATGCTCACGAACTCCAAACCATATGTTTTTGCCATTATAATTTTCATTATTAATATCCGGATGTTTATGTAAATAAGTTTTTGTTGAACTTGCTAAATCAGCACTTCCACCAATAAATGTTGAAATGGTTTCTGATAATTTAAGCATTATCTTTCCATTAATATTTCTAAGTGCATCTTGTTCGTTTATAAGAAAATCCCAGTTTGTATTATTTAAATTAATATTAAAACGGCTGTTTACAATATTATTAAACAAATTATAGTTACCATTATATTTATTTTCAACATATTTTTTATAACAATCATCCCATTGATAAAAATACTTTTGATAACGTATGCTTATTTCTTTTCTTAAAAAGTTAATAACATCTTCAGGTACGTAGAAAGCGTTTTCAGGAAGATGTAAAGATTGTTTTAATTTTAACGTTTCTTCTTTGCCCAAAACTTTACCATGAACTTCATTAGTGCCAGCTAAACTGGTACCATTTCCAATAACTGTTTTAATTTCAATTATAGTTGGTTTTGAAGATGATTTTGCACTGTTTATTGCTTTGTTGATTGCCGAAACGTTTTCGCCATCTTTAACTAATTCAGTATTCCACCCCATAGCTTTAAATCGATCTAAAACATTTTCACTGAATGTATTATTAGTAGGACCATCTAAACTAATATCATTAGAATCATATAAAACTATTAAATTATTTAAACCTAAATTTCCCGCTAATGAGGCTGCTTCATAAGAAACCCCCTCCATTAAATCACCATCACCACATAATACATAAACCTTATAATCAAGAACTGATTTATCAGTACTAAACATTTTACTTTCTTTAGGTAATATATATTTAGAAGCATTTATTTTTCCACCAAGTGCCATTCCAACCGCACTAGCTAATCCTTGTCCAAGCGGGCCAGTTGACATATCAACCCCACTAGTAACACCATATTCTGGATGACCTGGAGTTGGAAAACCCGCTCTTCTAAATTTTTTCAAATCATCAAGACTAATATTAAAACCAACCATATATAACATAGCATATAACAATGCTGAACCATGACCAGCTGACATTACAAAGCGATCACGATTTATCCAATTAGGATCTGTTGTGCTAAAGTTTAAATGATTTTTATATAGTGTGTAAATAATTGGAGCAGCACCTAATACAATTCCTGGATGCCCACTACCAGCCTCATTTATCATATCTATAGCTAATGACTTTAAATAGTTAATAGTCAT
>CAYXLG010000047.1:0-6987 GCA_964465805.1 uncultured Muribaculaceae bacterium | reverse complement strand
GTCTTATAAAGCCCTAAATAATACTGATTTAAGACGCTTCCAATAATAAATGTATCAATCCATGATGTTAACCAAATTGAAATTGCTTCAATTAATGACCATATACTAAAAGAAAACATTTCTTTTAGTATTTCAATACTATAATAAAATTTAGGTTTCCAATCTGATTTTATAGTCAATATAACAGCATTTGAGAGATGAATCGTTAAAGTTCCTATAATTAATGACCAATAACTTAACCCAGCAAGAGCAAGGGGAATTGTTACGATAAAAGGTATGAAACTTGAAATTATCCGTACTAAAAAAAGAGTTTTAAAATCAAAATTTCTTTTATAAAGAGCCATTTGTATACTGGAGAAAGCTGTTATTGGTAGCTGAATACAAGCTATAGATATAACCTTTCCCAAACCTGGATTTCCTACTAGGATAGCTAGTTGATCACTACTTAAAACTATAAATCCCCATAAAATTACTGAAATGCTAAAATTTGTCCAGAAAGCTACATTGGCGTTTTTATACTTTTCATCAATACTTTTAAATTCATGTTGCACTAAATACTTTTGAAAACCTGAATCAGTAAACATCTCAGCAAAGCTGGTTATCATTGTTACTGTAGCAACAACTCCAAACGCCCCAGGAACAAGTATTCGAGCTAAGATCATATTAGTGACTGGACTAACTAATTTCGCCGCTATCTCCGTAATAGACGACCACTTCGTTGCATTAATTATTTTTGTATTTAAATTATCTTCATTCACTTATAATTTCTCCTTTTAATCCTATCAGAACTAATTCTCTATGTGCTTCGCATTCTATATAATTCTGTAGTGCTAGTAATCGCTTTCTATTATACATACATTTTAATAATTTTCCTTTAAGCAAGTAACGGTCAATCCTTGATATCAATTTCCCTGTACCGGAAAACTTTCGTAAATACGATACTATTTTAGATTCTATTAATTTTATTATTATATTTTCTTATATAAAACCACATTTCATTATAACCGTAGAACGCTTTTGAATAGAAAAAATTATATCTTCCTCTAATTTTTTCTTCTCCTAAATGAATGACATTACTCTTTTTTATAGTTAGTAACATAATATATATCTATCTATTCCGCCACTAATATCAATTTTAGCAATAAACTAGTTTACTATTATATCAAAAACAAAGTTTCTTTTCATAGCTACCTTTACAACGACTGTACTGGCTAGCAACTAAATCTACTCACTTTTCTACTATCTTTCTGCAACCCTTTTGTAGATAAGGCGGTGGATTACTCCAGTAAAACTTTTTTAGTTGATTTAAGTCCTTGCACTCCTTGATTTAAAATATAATTGTTGTCCAATGTTATAACTATTATATGGTTCAATATTTGATTTTATTGGTACGATGTCTCCAGCTATTAAAATATAAGTCATATAACAATCTTCCTATTAATATCTAAAACTTATCTATTTTGAAAATCTATAATCCTTTGATCAATAATATCACCATTTTTAATAATTAATGCGTTCTTAAGAACATCATTACAATCTATCTTTTCACTGATTAAATCGTCTGTATATTTAATTAACTCATTACCAATGGACTTTGTTGCAGAATAGCTTAATAATGCGGGAGTATGATCAACAACATAATGTAATACATTATTTATAGTATAAACGGGATTTTCTATTGTAGTCGGAATGCTTGTCTCTACTGCACCAGCTCTATCACAACTAATATCAATAATCATCGAATTTTTTTTCATTCTTGACAAATCGTCTTTAAAAATAATGTGATCTTTACGATAAAAGTCCCATAATACTCCGTTTACAATAACATCATAATTACCTAATTCTTCTCTTAAAAGCTTTTCTGTACGCCTATTATACACAGTTACGGTAGCTCCTAAGGAGGAAAGAGCTTTATATGCCCCCCGAGCTACATTTCCCATACCTATTAATGCAACATTACATTCATATGGTGCTTTCCCATATAAAGTAAATGCATGCAATATTGCAGCCTCACCAGCTATTTCATTATTTCTCCAAAAAACATGCCGTCCATCTTCATGCATATCTTCCCATGCAATAGCCGTTAATCTTCGGTCTATTATGTTATCTGTTATAGATCTATTTCTTACAGCATGTACCCAACCAAATATTATCTGTCCTTCTTTTAATTCTGAAAAATACTCAGCATCCCCAACCTTAGGATCACAGATAATATCTTTACTTATAGCTTCCTCTCTAGATACAACATGTGCACCTGCTGATTCATATTCATTATCTTCATGCCCTAACGCTTCACCATATCCTTTCTCAAAATATAAATAATTTTTATTTATTATTTGTGTAATATGTTCGGGTAATAGAGCCCTCCTTTTTTCATTTTCTTTTGTACTTTTTAAAAAACCCATAGTTTTCATTTGTTTAACCCCCTTAAATATTACCTCTCAATCCCTATTTATCTAACTCTAGCTTCTCCCCAAATAATATGTCTGTCTCCTTTAATAAATTTACATCAAAACCACTATCAGGGAAAAAAGTTAACTCACCAAAATAAATTTTTTCGTTTTCGCAAAAAAAATCTACCCTAATGAAAGGAAACCCGCTAGATAATTTTTTCGCTAACATAAACATTTCATCCATTTTTTTAGGTTTTGGCAATGTAAATCCCTGTGGAGCATTTATACCAGCAAGATTATACCTTAATAAATTCCATTCATTATCAAAAAAGTAAAATTTAGGATTGCCACTTTCTCTTTCTATACACACCATAACATTGTCAGGTTCTCCATTGAAACAGTGAAATTTATAATCATAAGGGAATCCGCCATTTTCTGTTTTTATTAATTCCTCACATATAATTCTAGGCTTCACATTTTTATATGGCCATTCTCGATGTAGCCAATAGTATTCTCTTTTTAACCATCTATTAACTTCTTTTTTTAGTTTTTTATAATCTATCTTTGATTTGTCTTTACAAATAAATACATTACCGGATGTATGATTTGGTTTTAATACAAATTCATCAGGTAAATTATCAAAGTCTATTTCTTCAAAGCTATCATAAACACCCAAAAGAGGAATTAAATACTCTTCCCCTATTATTTCTTTTATATATTTTCTAACCTCATACTTATCTACCATTTGTGTATATTCAGGTTTGCGGTCATATAATTTAAGCCATTGAAGCTTTTGATTGAAAGTTTCAGGATTATTTAAATCAAGTTTTCTACCCATCGTTAATCTATATTTAATTTTTAAATATAAATCATCTGGTAGCAACCTAAATATCCTAGAATTTAAAAAGAAAAGTAATATAAGTTTGGGATTTTTTATAGCTTTCTTAATTCTTTTTAACATAATATCTCTTCCCTCTGTTCTGTTTTCAAATCATTATATATAACCCTATTTACAATACTCCCTACAGCCAACAACAAACTAAAATGCTTGTCATAATAATATATTAAAACCATTGATAATATTATATAAGATATAATTATAGAAATAAAAGTATAGCAAATCATTTTCTCCTTAGTACAAATAGATGCTTTAAACAATGATCTTAATATAATAAAATGAGTAAGATAATAAAATAAAAAGCCAAAAATTCCTGTTCCAACTATTAATTCGATAAAATTATTATGCGAATATGTTTCTCTACCACTAGGGACTCGACTATAGTAAAATCTATAATTATCTATACCATAGCCTAATATTGGACGATCTTTAATCATTTTAAGACCAACCTCAATCATATAAAAACGTTCGTATATAGAACCTTCATTAACTTTCTTGCCAGATAAAAAAGAAAATACATTTTCTATTCTGTACCCAATTATTTTATAGAATAATGGTATTTTAAACACTAAAAATAAAACAAGGAAAAATAAAATTCCACCGATAAAAAAGAATTTAAGTTTTTTGCTTAAACTATCCCTATTCCTTAAGTATAATATAATAATTAAATTCATTAAAAAAAATAATACTGATTTTCTTGAACCTGTAAGTAATATAATAGGAAGCATAGTTATCAATAATACAAAATATATAAACCTTTTCTCTTCTAAAAATAAATAAAAACAAAATGTTGCTGAAATACCAATCATCATACCTACAGCATTTACATTGCCTAATTCACTACCAAATCGGGTTATATTTGAAAAATCTGAGGTAAGTAATATATATAAACTCGCAATAAACCCAGAATAAACGAAAGAAATTAAAAACTTCCTCAGTTTTACAAAGTTATCAATGTAATTAATCATAGATAACATAATAATAAAGAGCAATATCAGAGTTCTAACTTTGCTAAGTACCGTACTTTTATCAACAGCAACAAAAAAAGACATTGCACAAATTATAATAAACAAAATATAAATAAATAAAAAATTATTAAATATTAATTTTCTTTTAATATATAAACATTTCATCCATATAGTTATAACCAGAATAGCAGCTATGGCGTTACTTATAATATTAAATTTTTCTATATAAGTAAACAAATAAAGACTTAGTATATAAAAAAACAATATATTATTTATAATATTGTCTATACATATCCTCTTACATATTTTCATTATTTATCCCCTACCAACTATATTTCTTTTTCCCATAATTTAATTATTATTTCTTGTTCAAAGTCTTTTATTCTGCTTAATACTTTAATTGAATATTGTTTTAAAAGAGCCTGGTTTTCTAAAAGTTCAACTATACTTTTGCTCAATATTTGCTCTTCTCGTGTTATACTATCGTTATAATCATACATGTGACCATCACATACAGGAACTAATATCCCATATTCTCCATATTCAAGCTCTTTAGTCTCTCGTGTAATATCTGTTTCTGGTGCTAAAATTTCTCTTGGACCTGATTTACAATCTGCAGATATTACCGGAATACCACACGCCATTGCTTCACAAAGAGCATTTGGAAATCCTTCATATAGAGAAGGAAACACGTATATTGTGGACCTATCTATATATTTAAATGGGTTTTTCTGAAATCCTAAAAAATACACATCTTTTTCCAACTCAAACTTAATAGTGAGTTTTTTAAGATAGTCTTCCAATTCCCCTTGCCCTAATATAACAAGTTTAACATCTGGCAATACCTCTTTTACTTTTTTAAATGCACGGATTAAATGCCACTGCCCTTTTTGTTTTGATAGTCTCCCCACAGTAATAATAGTAGGAAATTTAAAAATCTCTTGATATTCTATTTCGATTTCTTCACTAGCCAATTTCCTTATTTTCTCAAGATCATAGGGATTATAAATTACTTTTATTTTATCATCCTTTATTCTGAAACTAGATATCAAGTCATTTTTCACCAGATTTGATACTGCTATAACAAGATCAGCTTTATTATATAATATTTTAATTAAAAGCCTATATAACATACCATAAAAGCCTTCAGAACTCTTTGATATATAATTGCGTACTGAAACTATAACCTTGTCGTTTTGTCTGGATAATATATTAACTATATTAGAACTGGATAATAAACTTATTGTAGTATCAATGTTATATATTTTCTTAACCTTTCTTAACCTATATATACGCTTTATAAAATTTTTAATCTTACCCAAAGGATTTGTAGTGGCAGCAGTATCTAAATTTATCAGTTTCCCCTTATATGGATAATCTATTTTTTTATCATCAAAAACTACTAAAAACTTATTATACCTTTCATCTGGTAAATATAATAACAAGTTAGACGCTACTCTTTCTGCACCACCACCAGCTAATTGAGGTACTAATATTGCAATATTTTTCTTCATCATAATAACTCCTTGATATCACTTAAATAATTCAATTTAAATAATTTAAGAATAAACCTATAGCTACCTCAGGCGTATACTGCTTTGCCATTCTCAAGCAATTTTTTTTCATTTCATTAATTTGATCAATATTACTATGCATGTTAAATAATACTTTTTCCAATCCCTTCCTTGACTTAAAATCATATACAAATCCTGTTTCTCCGTTAATTATTATTTCAGTTGCAGAATTCCAATGAGAAGATATTACCGGAATTCCTGCTGCATAAGCATCAATTATAGTTCCAGGCATACCTTCTGTTCTATAATGAGTTGGGAATAATAGGGCAAAGTATTTTTTAAGCACATCAACACTTCGATTATAATCAACTACACCTTTATAAGCGATATATTCAGGAAATGTATTCTTAAGGTTTTCAAATCTATCCCTATATTTTTCATCTACTTGTCCATATATATCTAATGTATATACTATTCTGCCCAAAGAATCGTTAACATTTTTAACTGCTTCTATCGCATCCTCTATACCCTTTTCATAAACAACTCTTGAGAATGTACAGAGTTTATATGGCTCTTCATTCTGAAATATCAATTCTTCTTTATTAAGAATATTCAACTGCTTAAAATTTGGTAAATATTCTACATTCGTAAATCCTAACTTTTCTAACTCCTTGAGCATACTATATGTCTCTACATAAACTCCATCAAATTTACTTACTCTATTTTTAAGAACACTATTTTTCTCTAATAATTCGGGCAACCAACCTCCTATAACAACATAATGTAACTTTCTATTAAAAACTCTATTTAATATTACAAATAATAAAGAAAGCACTTTTATCCCATTTTGAGCAGGAAATATTATAATATTTTGGCATCTACTTAATAACATAATACATTTTATAATAAGGGAAAGGGGGTTTCTTTTCCATCCATGGGTATCAACAATTTGTATATTCTGTTCACCTATTTTATTTGCTAATTCTTTAGTAAATATTTTAGTTTTAACTGTTTGTCCATCTAAATATATTTTCCCACCCCCATAATGGCCACAGATCCCAACTCTATACAAACATCTCACTCCTTAAAACATCTTCTTATTAAATTCATATAGCTTATAAACACTTTCAAAAGTACAAATATTCCTTGTAATAATAATAATTGGATTGGCAACCCTTTTTTGGACAAATTTATACCGAACATAAAACTTCATT
>CAYXLG010000046.1:4951-7095 GCA_964465805.1 uncultured Muribaculaceae bacterium | reverse complement strand
ATGGTATTGTTCTTATTGGTACTGAAGTAAAAGATGATGATATTTTAGTAGGTAAGGTTACACCTAAAGGAATGGTTGAACTAACTGCCGAAGAAAAATTATTACATGCTATTTTTGGAGAAAAAACTCGTGAGGTAAGAGATACATCACTTCGTGTTCCACATGGTGGTGGAGGTATAGTTCACGATATTAAAATATTTACAAAAAAAGATACTGATGAATTACCAGCAGGTGTTTCAAAAGTAATTCGTGTTTATATTGCTCAAAAACGTAAAATAACAGTAGGAGATAAGATGGCTGGACGTCATGGTAATAAAGGTGTTGTATCACTTGTGTTACCTGAAGAGGATATGCCATACTTAGAAAATGGGGAAACAGTTGATATTATTTTAAGCCCATTAGGAGTTCCTTCTCGTATGAATATTGGACAAGTGCTTGAAATGCACTTAGGAATGGCTGCAAAAAAGTTAAATATTCATGTTGCAACACCAGTTTTTGCAGGTGCGACACGTGAGGAAATAATTGATGCTTTAAAAGAAGCTAACCTTAGTGAAACGGGGAAAACAACTTTATATGACGGAAGAACAGGAGAGCCCTTTGATAATCCTATAAGTGTGGGAATAATGTATATGTTAAAACTTCACCACATGGTTGATGATAAATTACATGCTCGTTCAACTGGACCTTACTCACTTGTTACACAACAACCATTAGGAGGTAAAGCTCAATTCGGTGGTCAAAGATTTGGTGAAATGGAAGTTTGGGCATTATATGCTTATGGAGCGGCTCATATTCTACAAGAAATGATTACTATTAAATCTGATGATGTTGTTGGTCGAGTTAAAGTATATGAAGCATTGGTAAAAGGGTTACCAATACCAAAATCAGGGATACCTGAATCATTTATGGTATTAATTAAAGAACTTCAAGCTCTAGGACTAGATATGACAATCTTAACTGAAAACGGTAAATTCCTTGACTTAAAAGAGTTAGAAGCAATGGAAAATGATCCTTTCTTAACTACTGATGAGTTAGAAAAGAGTATTGATTCCGAATTGGTTGATGAAAATGAAGAAGAAAATGAAGATAATGAATTAGACAAAGGGGTTGAGGAATAATGGATGTAAATAATTTTGAAGGTTTAAGAATTGGAATCGCCTCACCTGAGAAAATAAGATCATGGTCTTATGGAGAAGTCAAAAAAGCCGAAACTATTAATTATCGTACTTTAAAACCGGAACGTGATGGTTTATTTTGTGAAAAAATCTTTGGACCTACTAAAGATTTTGAATGTTCTTGTGGAAAGTACAAACGTCTTCGTTATAAAAATATAATTTGTGATAGATGTGGAGTTGAAGTAACTAGGACAAAAGTTCGTCGTGAAAGAATGGGACATATTGAACTAGCAACTCCTGTTTCTCACATTTGGTTTTTTAAAGGAATACCCTCACGTATGGGACTTATTCTTGATATGTCTCCACGTGATTTAGAAGAAGTTCTTTATTTTGTATCTTATGTTGTCTTAGATCCGGGAGCAGCACCATTAGAAAAAAAACAAACTATTTCTGATAGGGAATATCGTACTTATTATGAAAAATATGGTGATTCATTTAGAGTTGGTATGGGAGCAGCAGCTATTAAAGAACTTTTAAGTCAAGTTGAGTTAGAAAAAGAAGTTGCTGAAATAAAAACAGAAATAGATAAAATTAAGGATTATACTTCTCAAAAACGTATTCGTTTAGTTAAAAGACTTGATGTGTTGAATGCTTTTGTAGAATCTAAAAATCGTCCAGAATGGATGATTTTAGATGTTCTACCAGTTATTCCACCTGAACTTCGACCAATGATTCAGTTGGATGGTGGACGTTTTGCAACAAGTGATTTAAATGATTTATACCGCCGTGTTATTAATCGTAATAATCGTTTGAAAAAATTGTTAGAACTTGATGCCCCATCAATTATTATTCAAAACGAAAAACGTATGTTACAAGAAGCTGTAGATGCATTATTTGATAATGGACGTCGTGGAAGAAATGTAACTGGGGCAGGAAATCGTCCACTTAAATCTTTAAGTAGTATGCTTAAAGGAAAACAAGGAAGATTCCGCCAAAACTTACTTGGTAAACGTGTTGATTATTCGGGTC
>CAYXLG010000046.1:0-4851 GCA_964465805.1 uncultured Muribaculaceae bacterium | reverse complement strand
AAACAAGGAAGATTCCGCCAAAACTTACTTGGTAAACGTGTTGATTATTCGGGTCGTTCAGTTATTGTTGTTGGACCAAACTTAAAAATGTATGAATGTGGTATTCCAAAAGAAATGGCACTAGAATTATTTAAACCACACGTTATTCATGGACTTGTTACAAAAGAAATCGCATCAAATATTAAAGCGGCTAAGAAAATGATTGAAAATCAAGATCCGAGAGTATGGGATGTTGTTGAAGAAAAAATTAAAGAACACCCGATTTTATTAAATCGTGCACCAACATTACATAGACTTGGAATTCAAGCATTCCAACCGAAATTAACAGCAGGGCGCTCAATTAGACTTCACCCACTAGTGTGTGCAGCATTTAATGCTGATTTTGATGGAGATCAAATGGCTGTCCATTTACCACTTAGTGAAGAAGCCCAAGCTGAAGCAAGAATTTTAATGCTAGGTGCTAATAATATTTTAAGTCCGAAAGATGGTAAACCTATTGTTACACCATCTCAAGATATGGTTTTAGGTAATTACTATTTATCTATTGAAAAAGCTGGAGGACCTGGTGAAGGAAGAATATTTAAAGATCAAAATGAAGCATTAATGGCTTATGAAAGAAATGAAATTGATCTTCATACTAGAATTGCAGTTCCTGTAAGAGCATTTAAATATAAAGTATTCCTAGATGAACAAAAAGATAAATATTTAGTTACAACAGCCGGTAAATTAATATTTAATGAAATATTTCCTGATTCATATCAGTATATAAATGAAGGAAGTAAAGAAAATATTGAAAGTTTTACACCTAATAAGTTTTTTATTGATAGAGGTGAAAACATCCCTGAAAAGATTAAAGAAATGCCTTTAATTGATCCTTTAAGTAAAGGTAGTTTTAGTCAAATAATTGCTCAAAATTATAAGCGTTATCATACTACTGAAACTTCAGTGATGTTAGATAAATTAAAAAACTTAGGATTTAAATATTCTACTAAGTCAGGTATTTCAATATCAATTTCAGACTTACATGAAAGTAAAATTAAAAAACAATTATTAGAAGAAAGTCAAAATAAAGTTGATATTATAAACAAACAACATCGCCGTGGTTTAATTACTGAACAAGAAAGACACGAACAAGTAACAAAAGTTTGGTTTGAAACTACTGCTAAAGTTTCAGATGAATTAAAACAAATTGTTAAAGAAGATAAATACAATCCAATTTCGATGATGATGTTATCCAAAGCTCGTGGAGATATTAAGAGTTATACTCAATTAGTTGGTATGCGTGGTCTGTTTGGTAAACCAAGTGGAGGATACGTTGAAATTCCAGTTACATCTTCATTTAGTGAAGGGGTTACTATTTCTGAATTCTTCTTATCTACTCACGGTGCTCGTAAAGGAGCTGTTGATACTGCTCTTAAAACAGCTGATGCTGGATATTTAACAAGAAGATTAGTTGATGTTTGTCAAGATATTGTTATTAAAGAGGAGGATTGTAAAACTGAACAAGGTGTTGTAGTTGAAGCGTTTGTTAATGAAAACGATGGGACTGTTATTGAAGGATTATACGATCGTATTGTTGGACGTTTCACTAATAAGAAAGTTTTACACCCAGAAACAAAAGAAGTTATTGCTGAAAGAAACACTTATATTACTGAACAATTAGCAGATAAAATCATTAGTGCAGGAGTAACTAAGGTTCCAATTAGAACAGTATTAACATGTAAAACTGAAAAAGGATTATGTCAAAAATGTTATGGACGCAACTTAGCAACAGGAACAATTGTTGAAATAGGAGAAGCTATAGGAATTATGGCTGCACAATCAATTGGTGAACCTGGTACACAATTAACGATGCGTACATTCAATACAGGAGGAGTTGCCGGAGATGATATTACACAAGGGCTACCTCGTGTTCAAGAATTATTTGAGGCTCGTAATCCTGACAAAAAGGCAACTATTTCAGAAATTAATGGTAAAGTTACTAAGATTACTGAAAATGGTGGTAACCATATTATTGCTGTTACTAATGAAGTTGAAACTAAAGAGCATACAACCTATTATCATATGAAACCAATTGTAGAAATAAATCAAGAGGTAAAAGCTGGTCAACGCTTAACCCAAGGGGCTATTAACCCTAAGGAGTTATTAGTTGTAACTGATCCAATTACAGTACAACAATATATCTTGCTTGAAATTCAAAAAGTATATCGTATGCAAGGTGTTGATATTAGTGATAAACATATTGAAGTAATGGCAAGAAGAATGATATCTAAGATTAAAATTATTACTTCTGGGGATTCATTATACCTACCTGGTATATTAGTTAATATGAATGAATTTACAAAAGTTAATAAAGAATTGATTCTTGAAGGTAAAGCACCTGCTACTGGTAAACCAATATTACTAGGTATTACAAAAGCTTCATTAGAAACTGATTCATTCTTATCTGCTGCAGCATTCCAAGAAACAACTAGAATTTTAACTGATGCTGCTATTCATGGTAAGGTGGATTATTTAGAAGGTTTAAAGGAAAATGTTATTGTTGGTAAATTAATCCCAGCTGGTACTGGAGCTCGGAAATATCAAAAATTTGATTATGAATTAGAAGTACCATATGTAACAGAAGAACCACTAGAAGCTTTAGAACAAGAATTGTTAGAATAAGGAAGAGTGAACAAATAGTTCACTCTTTTTTGGTTAAATAATATATTTTACAGAAAAACTTACACTTTTTAATACAAAACCATTGACAAATGATTTTATTATGTTATATAATGATTTTAACACGGAGGAGATATATTGTTAGGTGATATAGCGGATATTAGAATTGGGCTAGTTATTACAAGAAAAAAAGCTAGAACCAATAGTGAAACAAAAATTCAATATAAGTTAATTACATTAAAAAATATTGAAGCAGATGGTTCTTTTAACGATGAGGAGTTTGAAGTTTTTAATAGTATTGAAATCCTAAATGATGAATATTTTACTAAAGAGGGCGATATTCTTTTGAGGATGAGTGAACCTCACACGGCAGTTTATATTGATAAATCAAAAGAAGGTTTATTAATTCCATCATATTTTGCGATTATAAAAATTAAAAATTCTAAATTTTTACCAGAATATGTTGCATGGTATTTAAATACTTCAAAAACAAAAAAACAAATTAAAAGAACTCAGACAGGTGGTACTGTAGTATTGATTAGTATTAATAATATTGGTGAATTAAATATAGAAAAGATACCGATAGAAAAACAAAATATAATTATTAATATTAATAATTTGAAAGTTAAGGAATTAAACTTATTGACCCAGTTAATAAAGGAAAAACAAAAATATTATCGTGCAATTAGCGAGGGTTTTATTAAAAGAGGAGGAATAAAAAATGAGTAAAAAAACTACACAAAAAGAAATTAATCAAACGTTATGGGCTGCAAGTGATACGTTTAGGGGAAAAATCGATTCGAGTATATACAAAGACTATATCCTTGTAATGTTATTTGTTAAATATTTAAGTGATACATATAAAGAAACTAAGGCTAAATTATATGAAGAATATAATGGTGATGAAAAAAGGATTAAAAGGGCATTAGAATGGGAAAGATTTATTTTAAATGAAGAATCAACATTTGATTATTTATATAGTAAGAAAAATGATCCGACAATTGGTCAAATAATTAATATTAGCTTAATGAAATTAGAAGAATCTAACTCAGGTAAATTAAGAAATGTTTTTAGAAATATTGATTTTAATAGTGAAATTGTTTTAGGAACTACTAAAGAGAGAAATGCTATTTTAAGAACACTATTAGAAGATTTTAATAAATTAGATTTACGACCATCGCAATTAGCTGATAATGATGTAATAGGGGACTCATATCAATATATGATTGAGAACTTTGCAAGTGATGCTGGTAAAAAAGGGGGAGAATTTTTCACCCCATCATCAGTATCTGAACTTCTTGCAAGATTAGTTAAACCAAATGAAAATGATCGTATTTATGATCCTACTTGTGGTTCTGGTTCATTATTAATTAGAGTGGTTAATCAAGTATTAAATAGAAAAGTTGCTATATATGGTCAGGAAAGTAATGGGCAAACTCATTCTTTATGTAAAATGAATATGTTTTTACATGATATTGACGATGCTAAAATTGAATGGGGAGATACTTTAGCTAATCCACTTCATTTAGAAGATGGAAAATTGATGAAGTTTCAAGTAATTGTAGCTAATCCACCATTTTCATTAGATAAATGGGATAAGGGATTTGCTGGTGATGAAAGTGATACCAAATTTAAAATGGAAGCAAGTCTTGATCCATACAATAGGTTTGAGTGGGGTGTTCCACCAAAATCAAAAGGTGATTATGCATTTGTTCAACATATGCTTTACTCATTAGATGAAGGTGGTAGAATGGCTACAATATTACCACATGGGGTATTATTTAGAGGTTCAAGCGAACAAAAAATAAGAAAACAAATAATTGATTTAAATCTTTTAGATGCTGTTATCGGACTACCTTCAGGTTTGTTTTTTGGAACAGGAATACCAGCTTGTATTATGATTTTCAAAAAGAACAGAATTAAAAAAGATATATTATTTATAGATGCTTCAAGGGAAGGTAATTTTGAAAAGGGCAAAAAACAAAATAAGTTAAGAGAAGAAGACATTCAAAAGATAGTTAAAACTTATGAAGAATATAAAACTATTGATAAATATTCTTACTCAGCAACAATCGATGAAATAAAAGAAAATGATTATAATTTAAATATTCCAAGATATGTTGATACTTTTGAAGAAGAGGAACCAGTTGATATGGAAGAAGTTGCTAAAAATATTGAAGATATTAAGAA
>CAYXLG010000045.1:0-7141 GCA_964465805.1 uncultured Muribaculaceae bacterium | reverse complement strand
ATTTTTTATAAGAATAAATAATAATAAGTAGTCCTAGTATTGTATTATAAATAGTTATGTTTTCAACAAACAATGCACTTAGAAATCCAAGTATAGTTATTAACAAACAATATAAAAATGATTTATTTGGTTTATTTTTGTATATTAAATCTTTATTAATATAAATGTAAATTAATGTTAAAAAAATTGATATAGCATAATTAGTAAAACCAGAAGTCCATACAATAGCTTGTCTAAAAACAAACTTATGCATTGCTAAGAAAAGTGCTAGTCCTACAAAAAAAAGTTCTGGTTTTTCTTTATTTACTATTTTTAAAGATAAATATAAAATTCCAAATATAGTTGTAGTCATTACTATTGTTCTAAGCATTCTTGATCTAGTTAAAAGAATAACAATAATATTACCTACATATCTGCCATTATAGTTATCAAACCAATTACTAAGTAATTCGAGTCCAACTTTACTCCCCCAAGTCCAATCATCACCTGTATATGGAAATAAAAAGGTTAACAACAATAAAAACAATAATACAGGGATAAATCTTTTTATAGTTGTTTTTATATTTGTCATATCAATATAACCTACTTCCTATTTAACCTAATATTTTTTCAACATAAATTTCAAGTAGTTATTATTTCAATATTAGTTTTATATTTTTTATATTAATTACTTATCCATAACCATTATACCAATTTTTTTACTAAAGTCACCTTCTTAATTATAACATTAAAATAAATTGTTGTAATTTCTATTCATATTTTTAATGAATTATAACATTATTTGTTTTAAATAAAAAGTATTAATCTTACCTATTTATTAAATTCATTAATTACGATATAATTAATATGGTGATATATGATGAATATAAAAGGTAAAGATAAAATTACGATATTAATTGGATTATTTTATGGAGGTGCTCTCCTATTGGGACTTGGTTATTTGATTTACATTATAGTAAATGGCAATACCCAAACCAATCAATTATTTTCAATAATTAATAGTTTATTATTAGTTATAATTATAATTTTATATGGAATATTAGGTTTTGCCAATACCAGTAAATTAAGACAAATGATGGCAATATCTACATCTATCGTTTTTATAATATTAATAAGTTTTAACTTATTAATAAATACTAACATAATAAAATTACCTACAGAACCAGTAGTCCCCGATTTCAATAATAAAAGTATTAATGGTGCAATTAAATGGGCTAGTGAAAATAAAATTAAATATGAGTTAGACTACGAACATAGTGATAACCTTATAGAGTTTAATGTAATATATCAAAATGTTTTACCTAATACCCCATTAAAAGAAATTAATAAAATAAACTTCACAATATCTAGTGGTCCTAATTATGATAAAAAGATTGTTATACCTAAAATGATTAATTGGAATATTGATGATGTATTAAAAGTTATTAATGAAAACTTTTTAAATAATGTTGAAATAAATTATGTTGATAGTGATAAAGTATTAAGAGATATTGTTATTAGTCAAAACCTTAACGGACAAATAAAAAGAAATGATAAGTTAATATTAACAGTATCATTAGGTAATAAAAATGATTTAGTCCCAACACCAATGATTGATATTAAAAATAAAAGTTTATTTGAAAGTACATTATGGTTAAAACGAAATGGTATTGAATATAAAATCGAATATAAATATAGTGATACAGTAAGAAGACATCACGTTATTAGTCAAAGTGAATTAAAAGATACAGTAGTTGATCCAAAGATTGATGTTGTAACACTAATAGTTTCTAAAGGTAAAGAAATAAAAATACCAGATTTAAATAAAATGACAACTGAAGATATTACTAAATGGGTTATTGAAAATAATTTAAAACTAGAATATAGTGAAATACATCACGACGATATTGAGGTTGGTAAATTAATTAGTGCTAATTACAAGTTTAACGACATTATTGAAGAGGAAACAATAATTAAGATTATTATCTCTAAAGGACAATTAAAAATGCCCAAAATAAGTTCTTTAAGCGATTTTAGACAATGGGCTAGTAAAAATAATGTTACAACTGAAGAAATATATGAATATAACAGTATTAAAAAAGGAGAAATTATTAAATTTTCTCATAAAGAAAATGAAATTATCTCCCCTACTGAAACAGTTGTTATATATGTATCAAATGGTAATCCAGTAATAATTCCAGATTTTATTGGTAAACATAAAAATGCAATTAGAACAGAGTGCAACAGAATTGGACTAAATTGCAATTTCTACTATAGTGGTTATTCCAACTCTAATAAAGATATCGCCCTTTCTCAAAACAAAGAAAGCGGTACAGAAATTGTTAGTGGGACCGAAATTAGTATTGGATTAAGTTCTGGTGAGGCACCAACATTTAATATTGAAATAAATGAAGATTTATTATCAATTGGAAGCTCTGAAAATACAATTAATTCATTAAAAAATTGGTTTAAAACCAAATATCCAAATATAACTTTTACATTTATAACTAAAATAAGTAACACTTATAGTGAAGAGGGTTATATTCATGAAGATTCGCCTATTAAAAACGGAACAAGCGTTACCGAAGGAAATACTTATCAAGTTTGGATAACAGAAAAATAACAAACCATTTATTTGGTTTGTTATTTATTTATTAAATTGCTTTCAAAAAGGGCAATTTTTTTAATAATTTTTTTGTTCCTTATAATAAAGAAAATAATTAACATTACTGATATAAGAGAAAATATTGCTAGACTAGTAATTATTACTGTATAATTATTAATTTTTTTATTTAATTTGTTTACTTCTTCACCATTATACCTTTGAATTGTATTTTCATCTGAATCATACATATATAAATGTTCCTCACCGGTTTCTATATTCATTCCATATATTAATGAATATTTAGACTTTGAATCTAATTTATATGCATTAATTTCAATATCATTGATAGTGATTTTTGTTTTTTCATAACCAGATGGTATATGTATACCTTTTCCTGGTTCTTTTATGTATAATGATAGTTTGTTGAAAGAAAATTCATTATATAACACATAAGTATTATTTTTATCATCATAGATATATAATCCAATATTACCATCAGTATCTTTTAAACCAATCAAAGTAAACTTAGTAAATTCACTATAAAATGATGGTACTTCTTCATCATTTATTATTGATGTTTTTTCTGTGTAAGTTAAAGGCTGGGTTAATTCTTCTTTTTTTCTAACAACAATATATTTTTTTCCATCTATTGTAACTTCTATTGGTGCTAATTCCTTAACTCTAGCATTAATTACATACGTTCTTTGATTACCGTTTTGAGCAGTTACAACAACATTAATTTTATTTTCACCTTCACTCACTATTTTTTCACCAGTACCAGTTAATGAAGACTTTGAATCTTCAACCTGCGCATTAACTTTAATTTTTTCAGTTTTAGGTTCTAATTCCACACTATATTCTAAAGTATTCTTATCAAATTTAGGTGTTAAATTAACCCCCTCTACAGATAAAGATTTTAAGTAATTATTTTTACTATAAGTTGCTTCTAATTGTTGTTGAGAAATAACACTAACATAAGCCACGGTTTGTGGAGGAGTAATTGCGCTTGTACTTGATGAATTAAGTTCATATATTTGGGCTCCATTTACTGATATTTTAGTTGTTCCAGAACCTTTAGCTCTAAATGTATAATTATAAGTTTTTATAGTACTTGGAGTATCACTAGCAAAATAATTAATAGATAAATTACCACTAACTAATTGTAAAACATTAGGATCATATTTTACATTACCATATGCTTGCGCTAAAAGATTCGAAGAATAATATTTTACTGTTACATTAATTGTATTACCAACAACTAAACTTTTTCGATCAGCAGTAACAGTAACACTAGTGGCTGCTTTAACATTACTGATACTTAAAAATAAACCTACTATTACTAACACTAAATAAATAATTTTATTTTTCATAATTAACTCCTTTACTGTACTATTTTAGAATAACCAAACACATGACGTTGTAATAACAATAAATCAACTCTATCTATTTTTTCGTTTTTATCAATATTAGCTGATTCTTCTTTAACATCTTGTAATTTAGAATAACCAAACACATGACGTTGTAACAATAATAAATCAATTTTTGTTATTTCACCATCACCATCAATATCACCATAAATAACTATTTTATATTCTTTTGTTGTATTATTACTACTTATTACTACTTTATCACCAGTTTTAAATGCAGCGTTAGTTTTCAACTTTCCTTCATTATCGAAAATTTGAATAGAAGCAAAACTACTTACCTTTTTCACATTATTTATTAAACTACTAACATTTGTTCCGATCTTTATTCCACTAATGTATTTATCATTATATTTTATTCCTGAATTGTCTAAAATAGTATCAATTGGAATATTTTGAATGTCTTCTTTAACAACATTTATTTTATATGTAAATTTATTACCATTTTCAGCTGTTACAACAATATCAACTTTATTATCTTGAGTATTTAATTGAATATTTCCTGAACCCGAAATAGAGGCTTTGGAATTAATTGGGGAACCATCAATATTAATTGAATTTACTGCTAATGGAACAGAAACTTTATAATCTGCTTTATCATAAACAAATCCATCAATAGTTTTCCCATTTATTCTCAAATCTTTTAAATAAAAATTAGGATTCCCAGTATGAGGTAATGTAGTAGTTTCTGGCATATGATTAAAAATTGGTATTAAAAATTTAAAAGAACTTTCCGGATTAATTTTACCAGTTTGCTTATAAGCATTATAAGCGCTTTTTCCTTCACTATACGGTGCTCGAATGTTAGTCATATATTGTATAGTATGAACGGGATAAAACTTCCATCTTTCAGGATTAACATTAAATTTTTGAAAGTATCTAGTTTGAGCTTCCTTTTTTATGTATACATCAATCAGAGTCCCACCAACACCCTCAGTAATTGATTTATAAGGGTTGTCCCACCCACGATCTTTAGCATACATTAAACCATTGATAACAGGATCTTGAACCCCAGGAACGCGTTCTTTAGAAGCGCCAATGTTAAAAAAGTTATAATAACCTTGATAACCTTTAACGGTTCCACTAACACTTCCACTAGGATGTCCACCAGATAAAACAACTTCTTGTCTAACTCGAGTTGCTAAAAAAACAGGATTAATACCATTTTTTTCAGCTGATTCTATAAAAGTTGAACTGTAGGTTTTAGGTACACCATTATAAAGATATGTTCCAGGATAAACATCATATTTAGTCATAAAAGTATTTCTTAATGCATATTTAACATCAGTTTCATCAATATATGGATTATAAAATAGTTCTTCAAATTGAAAAATTTCTGATTCATTTAAAAAATTTCTAGGATCCATATAATAAGCAACAACTTCTTTGTTAGCGGCTTTCCAAGATTCACCGTCCATTCCAGGCCAATAATCATTTTCCCAATCATATCCTGAATATTCAGAAACAGAACGCCATCCTTCATTAGCTGTATCAATTAACGCACTACCGTAACGATGATCTTTAGATTGACGAAGTGCTGCTTCATTAAAGTCTAAACCAGTATTAACCGGAATAAACTCCCAATTAGGATATTTTGCTTTAAGAATTGCCAAAGATGGTTTATAACTGTCAGGAAAAACCCCCTCATATTCTTTTACGTCTAGTTCTTGAATAGTTGCATATTCACCACAAACATAACCTGAAACTGAACTACTATACTTTATTTCATACCAATTTTTATCACATCCATTACCACTTGGGGCTTCATCTAAATATTCATACGACCCAAAAGGAATAGAATTTTCAATTCTTGTTGTTGAAGTACTAGGTCCTTCTCTTAATCCAACATATTCTTCATTAATTATAACAAATTTTTTTAATTCCGAAGCATATACTATAGGAATAAAATTTGAAAATAGTATTCCAATAATAAGTATGATATTAAGTAATTTTTTTAATATTCTCATCATTTATTCCTCCCCTTCGACATAATATTATATATATAAATTATAACAAATTATTGGTTATAAATCTATATTTTATAATAAAAAACATGGTTTCACACAAAAAATTGACACGTTAATGTCAATTATTTAAAACAAAAGGGAAACCGTAGCACTACGAGTTTCCCAATGTATTAATTTCTTAATACAATACTATATTATGAAACATATAAAATAATATGCAAAAAACTTGACATAACTTAACTTTTTGTTATAATAATTAGCATTACAAAAGGGGGGTATATATGGAAGAAGTGCGTCACAAAGCAAAAGAAAAGTTTCATGATTTCTTAAATGAGGGAAAAGAAGAATTACAAAAAATAAAAAAGCCACGCGATTTAGTAAAACAAATTCCTAATTTATTTACTGCTTCAAGATTATTTTTAATACCTTTTATTGTATCAAATATAATTAGTGGTAATTTAATATTGGCGGGATTTTTTGCATTAGGAGCATCGGTAACTGATATGATTGATGGAAAGGTTGCACGAGCATTAAATGCTACATCAAATTTTGGTGCTAATTTAGATGCTGTTATTGATAAAATATTTGTTACTTGTGTAGCAACTCCCCTATTTTTTACAAATCCATTTTTAATTATACCAATTTTTTTAGATATGACTATCGCTACCATTAACGGTTATGCTCATGTTCAAGGAATACAAACTAAAACAAATAAAATCGGAAAAGTTAAAACAGTATTTTTAGATTTATTAATCTGTTCATCATTTTTTACTGAATTTAAAATTATTGATAGTATTTCTAAAGTTTTATATTTTTCAACAGTTGGTCTTCAAGCAAAAACTGCTAAAGAATATTATAAAACTTACCTAGTTAATAATAAAGAAATTTGTCATGATAATATAGAAAATCTTGAAATTAATGATGAACTTGAAAATAACATTTCAAAAAGTTTAAATAAAACAATTAATAACAAAAGGGAAAAAGATAATGAATTAGAAGATTTAATTAAACTAAAAAAGACTATTATTCATTATCAAGAATTAGATGAAAAAAATATAAATGAAATTAAAAAAAGAAAAAACTACAATAATTAAAAAATAGTGTTGATAATAAAAAATCAACACTATTTTTTCTTTAATTTTTACCTACATATTAAAAACTGTGTT
>CAYXLG010000044.1:0-7202 GCA_964465805.1 uncultured Muribaculaceae bacterium | reverse complement strand
GTTAGACCTCGAGTGTGTAGACATATTTACGCAGTGTTTTGAGTAGAGTGTTTGGACATGTCTATATTACACAGTATGAAGCAAATTTAAGACTGAGCAATGATGAGAGAATGTCGGACTTTTTAGCTGGCGTTCTCTTTTTATATATAGGATTTTTGTCGAATTTCTGGAAATATATTCATGTAGATGGTAAAATCATATTAATAAGGTTGTTTACATTGATGTTGTTAGGAGGTTTTTTGATGTCAGAAACGAATGAGCTTTTAGATATAGCGATTAATTAAACAGAAAATCTGAATTAAAGGGAAGTTTTCCTTGTAAGAGACTTATTAAAAGGTTATGAGTTGAACAAGGTTTCTCGGAGTCAATGTCTTATGTTAGGTACATTATTTTTGAATTATGTGACTATATTGAAGGATTTTATACAGGCAATTGAGAAAACTTCATCAGGCAACAGAAGTATAAAATTAATGTCAAATAATTTGTTCTGACTTGTAATCAGGTTACAGCAAAGTTAAATTTTTTATAGATTTTTAAGTTTGATTTTGGGGTGGTAATATGGAAAGTATAAAAACCAATGCAGGGGCTTTGCCTTCTAATGCGGGGGATGATTTTCATCTTGTATGGGCTGCTCAAAAAATATTGGAAATGCTTAAGCCAAATGCAACACTTACAGCAGTAACCGTAGAGGGTCCTGCATGGCAAGATTCAATTGTCGCTGATATAGATGATAGTAAGTTGTATGCAATTGACTTAGCTGAGTATTATGGCGGTACTGATTTTCAAAGTGCATCAAAAATAGTTTTTTCACAATTAAAATATAGTACATATATGGGCGACAAGGCATGGACTGTTGCAAGTTTATGTCGTTCTGATAACAAGAAAAAAGATAATTCAATTATACGTAGACTTGCTGATGTATATAAAGAGTATTCAGAAAAGAATTCAGATTCTGGAGATAAGCTTATTATAAAATTGGTTAGCAATCGTACCATTTCTGACAGTTTAAAGAAAAGCCTCGCAAAATCAAAAGAAGTTTTAGCGAAAAAAAAATATAAACATACAAGCACCTTGATTAAAAATCTTAGTCCAGAATTTAAAATAGAAATTGAAAGACTATATAAAGAATCTGACCTTAATTCAATAGCATTTTTAGGTTTTATTAAAATACTTGATTTTGAGGATTGTGGTAAAGCTACAAGAAGCATTATAAAAGCTGAAATAATTCAGCAACTAGGAAATTGGGGGATAGATAACATACAAAATAAATACAATGAATTAATAATGACAATACGGGATAGAATGATGCCTGGAAGAAATGCAAATATAGCTATGACTAAAGATTTTGTATGTTCCATCTTTGGTAGCAATTATGCTCGGCTTTTCCCGGCTCCTAAAAACATTCCCTTTTTGAAAACTGGTTATATTGAAAGAGAATGCGCTTATGATTTAGCAAAAATTATATTAGAGGAGGAAAGAGTTCCCATATGTGTCCATGCAACAGCGGGCATTGGAAAAACCACTCTTGTTAACAATATAGAAAAATATCTTCCCGATTGCTCTGTGGTGGTATTTTACGATTGCTATGGAGGAGGAACATACCTACAACCTTCTGACTCAAGATATGAATGTGATACGGCTATACCTCAGATTTGTAATAGCCTGGCACTTGAATGCAAAACCGAATTTCTATTGGAACGAAGATTAAAGGAATCTGAATTTTTCCAGGAGTTATGTATACGTCTGGAGCATGCAGTTAAATATGTAAAGAAATTATCAGAAAATGCAATTATATTGTTAATTATTGATGCAGCAGATAATTGCGTATTTGCAGCGAAACAAAACGGAAAGACTTGTTTTATTGATAAATTGCTGCAACAACCTTTACCTAATGGTGTACGATTACTTTTAACGTTTCGATCAGAACATAAAGAATATTTTACTTTTCCAGAGAAAACAAGATTTTTTAAAGTTCCTGCTTTCAGTTTGTGTGAAAGTACAAAACATATTAGATCTTTCTATCCAGCAGTAGAGGATGAAATTTGTTTTGAATTTCATAAATTAAGTAAAGGGATACCGAGAGTTCAGGCATACATACTAAATTCAAAACAAGAACTATTTTCTGAAGTTATAGATAGGCTACGTCCAAATGGTAAAACTACTGAAGACTTACTTAGCGATATACTTGGCGAAATCTGTAAGAGATATGGAGAAAGAAATGAAGAGATTTCTTTAATTTTTGGAGTTCTTATTAATTTACCGCGACCGATACCAATAGTCATTGCTACTAGAATACTTGACTGCTTACCTGATATGTTGGAGAGTTTGAGCGTAGACTGCTCTTTCGGGCTTTATATTGAAAATGACTATATTTACTTTCGTGATGAAGATTTTGAAACATTTTTACGGGATAAGTATTGTGATAATTTAAAAGCAGTCAGTATTATAACAGATTATATGTACCAGTTTCGGCATAAAGATTCGTATTGCGCAAAACATTTACATAATTTCCTTGCCAAACAAAAAGATATTTCCAAACTTTTAAGTATTTCCTTGGAGGAATCCGTAGATGAATCGCTTGTGGATATTACAGAAGCTAGCAGGATTATGATTTCACGAATTAAAGCTACTTTAAGCATTCCGGACATAAAAACAGAAAAATACTGGAAAGAAACTTTTCAGTTGATATACAAAATTATTGACTTTTTGAAAAGCGATGAAGCGATCAATAAACTAATACATAGCAACCCAGAACTGGCCTATTTATACTGTGATCATAATACTCTATTAAAAGTATTTACCGCTGATAGAAATGATTTTGACAGCTTAGGAAAAGCAGCTTTTATCTTCTCAATGAAGTCTGAAACAAAAACAAAAGCCTTTTCATATTTAGACAGCTATAAAGGTGCTGTTAATTATTATTACAGTAAAGCTGAAGAAAAACAAAATCCAGTACAAAGACCAAAATTTGAGGATATTGTTAATATTGCAGAAGCACTGCTCAGGCTCAAAGATGAGGCATCATTGAAACGTTGGATAACCTTATGGATTAATAGAAAATTTCAGGCAAACATATTATTTGAAATTTTTGTTCGTCTATTTAATCGTAATGACATGAAAACAGTAAACCAAATTTTAACTTTACATTGGTCTTTTCATTGTAGGCTTGCGATAGTAGCAGCTTATTTAAAATGTAGAAGAACGCCTCCGGCTAATTTGATCAAATATCTTATTAATGTGCTCAATAAAATACAAGTGTTAAATCTTGATAAGTTTAATAAAAACCATTTAATTCTGCTCCTTGAGTATCTTTGTAAAAATTATCAAGATAGAGAGTTGCTTCTTAACATAATATCAAAGTACCATGTTAATTATCGTGTTTCATATTTACCTTATATTCATGGCGATGATGAACAACAATTGGATTGCAATTTAAGATTCTATGTTTTGGAAAAGACTTTAAGAAATGAGAAAACTAATTCTGAAGATTTTTGTGATAAAGACAGTCTTTTGAGAGATAATCGGTTTAAACAAAAAGAAATTGATGAACGAGTAAAAAATATAAGAAAAGTCTACGATTTTTTGCTTCCTGCATATATTTATCGAATCCAAATGGTATTGGGAATTAAAAACGAAGCTACAGTGGAGCTATATAATAGTTGTTTGGAAAAATTAGATCGATTATACTGGAGCGATCTTGATAGTCAAAAATCGGGAAGTATTCGCCTTTATTTATTAGCTTTATTTGATGCTGTTTTGAATATGGACATAACGAATTATCAAGCAATATATCAGGAACTTATAAAAATAGCGAAAGCCACCAAAATATATCGTGATACAAAATTTGCCTTAGCGGACTTATGTTCATTTGATCGTCATTCGTATCAATTTACTTTGGAAACTCTTAAAGCTATATCTGATGAACTTATTCAACATCCCACATCAGCTATAGAAGCATCGGAGGTGTATATCAAATGTGCTCAGATAGGTCAGAGGATTGATTTACGTGTTGGTCAGATTTATTTTGAAAAGGCGCTTCAAGCTGCAAAAGGATTGGATTACGAATCATATCGAAAGCTTGAACTATTTAATATTTTGTCTAATGTTGCAACAGATGGAAAATCACTTTCAGATATTGAGTTTTCCCATGAATTTGCTCGTTTAGCAGAAGATTATTATCGAAAAATGGGCGATTCAAAAAATTTTCCATATAGAGAGGTTTTTGAAACTGCGACAATATTATGTCCAGAGAATATTTTTTCTATAATGTGTCGGTTAGATGATCGTAATGATTGGGATCATTTTTCCTTACCTGAAAGTGCTTTTTATGTGTTATCTGTATTGTTGGAAAGAGATATTTATTGTCCAGATATTATATCATCACTGTCGGCAATTTTACTGCCAGAACAGCCATCTGATTATTGTGATCTAGCAGTGAAAGTTTTACATAAACTTACAGAAATGCCGACTTTAGTTCGCCAAAAGAGCTTGGACATTCAAATTTATGATACTTTATACAATGTACCATTAAGTTATAAAGGTACTTTGGCAAAAGAGCTCACCTCTTACATCAGTGAGTATCAAATATCTGGTTGCAAAAATAGTCATGAGATAAATGCTTTACATGATTTTCTTTGCTCGGTGGATAAGCAGAAAACAAAAAAAGAGCAAATAGAAAGTGCAAAGACGAAATTACCTGTTCCAGATATGGAATCCTATGTACAAACATGCATTATATCTAATTATGAACAATTAGAGGACTACCTGAAAGTATTAGATAGACATAGCCAAGTCAAATTTGTTGATTTATGGCTCGTTAATACTTTACCGGAAGATTATGTTTCAAGGGCAAGCATGTTAATAGATGTATGCCTAAATGGAACTTATTCTATTGAGTCATCAGAAATTATGAACATTCTTATTAAATACATAAAAAAATGGAGTGTTTGGCCAACTGTGGAGACTTGGAGAAATGCTGTAGACGTCCAAAGAAAAGTATTTGTAGATCACATGGAAAAGATCTTAATTTCTTATCATAATTATTATGATAAGTTAACCAAGATTTTTAATGTTCAAGAAACTGATGCTCGTGCATTTTTTATAGAATACTTGATTTCAGAAGATAATGTTTCAAGTGATTATATTATTGAGATATTAAAGAAATTATCTATTAATCTTTCCGCCAGTTATGCTGAAGAAGCTCTAAAATGGTGTATCTCAACAGAAATCCCTTCAATTCATCCTCTATCAGGGGATGGACCATTTTTTGATAATTTTTCAAAGATTGATAAGGATTTACTGCCGATTTGTAAATTGCTATGGAGGATGTTGGGGCATCCAGATAAAAAATATCGTTGGATCGCTGCACATATAATACGGAAATTATATTCATGTGGATACTCAAAAATTATAGATTATTTCATTTCTTTATATGATGCTCCTTTTGATTCGCGATATATTGATAAGAATAATTTCTTTTTTATTGAGTCAGCTAAAGTATATTTCTTAGCTGTATGCCTTCGAATTTTTGGCGAAAAACCAGAAGATGGAGTTCCTTTTTATAACTTCTTTAAAGGGATTGCATGTGCAGAGCAAACTACTCATGCGTTACAAAGAAGATTTGCGAAAAAAATTAGTCTTAAAATTGCTGAAGTAAGTTATCCTGCTGATATTGAGCAGATATTGATATCTGATGAATTAAATCTAGGAAAAGCTAAAACTTCTAGGAGATATGCAAAATCAAGTCTATCATCAACTGATAAATTTCGTTTTCATTTTGATTTCACTGATACACTTCCTTATTGGTACAATGATATCGCAGATATCTTTTGCCTAACTCAGGAGGAAGTTGCAGGAGATTGTGATAACTATATCCAACAATTTGGTATTGATAATAACAAAGTACAAATATGGCGAAATGAGTTCTTGCATTATAATAGATACCGTAATCGCAATACTTACAATCGCCATGGTAGTTTGCCCGAAGTTGAAACGTTGGATAAATATGCCGAGTGGCATTCAATGTTTTATGTTGCTGATCAATATCGTTGCACCTTACCCTATTCTGAAGATACATATAAGAACTACCATGAATGGCTTGATTCATATCTTCCAGGTTATCAAGGTTATTGGTGTTGCGAATATCGTGATCATATTCCTTTTATTCCTTTCTTGTGGGAATTTAAGAAGTACAAGAACCCAGAAAATGCCCGTGAATACATGATTCCAGCAGACTTAATTAGTTCTCTGGTTGTAAATGGGAATAGCATAATCACTAACTTGAGATATAACTCTTCATTTGATCAAAGCCGCCAGAGAGTGACGATAAAATGCGCATTAATTAATGAGAAAGATATTTCTACATTGATAAAAGAACTAAAAAAGCCACATAACATGTTTGAGGACTTCTATTTTGAACCAAATCCAGAAAGACGAGAATATCTTAGAAAGACTGCTGTAACAATTTGGCCTTTACATGTAGATATTGATACTTTTAGAGATGACAGGCTTGACCAACATGACCCATTTGCAAAAAATACATATACGAATATCTTTTCTTTTTCACAGGATGTATTGGTTTATTGTGGATTTGAAAAATTGAATATAGAATTACTATCTCTTCCTATAAAAAATAAAGATTTTCCTCTACATATATCCATATGGGGTGAGCCGAGCGAAGAAGGAGGATATACAAAACAAGGGACTTATGGCAGTATTGCAGAAATTAAAGCTGAACTGCTCCTAAGATATCTAAAAAGCACAAAAAAGGCTCTTGTTTCTGAATATAGTATTGTATTCGAAGATGAAACTTATCAATTTTATGGAACACCAAGTAAAGCAGCTAAAGAAAAAGGAATATTTATCATTCATTCGAATGGCTATACTGAATCGTATGTATTAGAGGGAGATTCAGATGTTGATTATGAGTAATATAATATTCTTATTTATAATGTATCCAAAATGATTCAGGTTAAGTAATAATAGAAATTGAATGAACAAGAGGACATGGATTTAGCCCATGTTCTTTTTTCATATATATGAGGCTGTTTTGCTTCAATCCAATAAAATAAGCGGCTTTTTTGCGTGAAAGGAGGAAATTCAAGTGTCAAAAGTAATCGCACTTGCCAATCAGAAGGGTGGCACAGGCAAAACGACCACGACAGTTAACCTTGGCATCGGTCTTGCTACACAGGGTAAAAAGG
>CAYXLG010000043.1:0-7288 GCA_964465805.1 uncultured Muribaculaceae bacterium | reverse complement strand
GGGCTTACATCCCCTAGGCTAAAGCCATAGGGGTTTTACGCCCATCTCCTATAAAAATACCTATTTTATTAAAATCAACATCTGCATCTACATTAATTCCATAAATATTTTTAAGAGGCACATCATTTAAAAGAATTTTAGTATCATGGCCACTTGGGTTGGCGATAATTTCTAATTTGTTTTTATATTTTGAAATCTTATTAAGAAAATGATCATCTATAGGTTTACATGCTAATGCCATTGGAATAAAACTCATTGATATTTTACTTAGCGATTCTATAGATGCGTGATATTTAAATGTTTGAATACCTTGAAAAATACTGTCACCAACAACCATATTCAATTGAGATTCACAATCAGTAAAAATTCTAATATATTCACTACCACCTGTCAACAATATTATCCACTCCATATGTTTTTGTATCAATATCATCGGTAAATAATAAAAACCATCAAATAATCTTATATGATAAAACAAGGTAATTTTTTAATTGACTTCTCAACAATATTGAATTTGTTTTTATGCTTATTGAATTCATATGTATATAGCGAAATTTCAACATTATCTAGTATTTTATACTTTAATAAACTAAACATTGCTAAATTGTTGATAATGTTGCCATTAAGCATGATTATTGTTTCTAAATCACTATGACCTGATACAATTTCTAATTTATTTTTAAACTTAGAGATCTCATCAACAAATAACTTATCAATATGTTTAGCAGATATAGGTAATGGCCTTGTAAACAATTCATCATGTTGCAATTCTGAATTCATATAATATCTAATAAGCTCAACATCTTCCATAATCATGTCATCAATAATTAAATAAACTTTTGTATCACAGTCTGAAATTATTTTAAACCGCTCTTTCATTTGTGTTATCACCTTTACTAATTAATAGTTAAATATACGAGTTAAAAAAATGTTGCTTTATACATTATATATAAAAAATAACAGCTTTTATTTATCACTGTTAATAAGGGGAGGGTGGTTAATATGAAAAATTATGTTGTCACCAAATGCGATTGTGGGTGCTCTGTTTTTGTTGTGGAAAAACTCGATAACGAATTTATTTTGTCAATTCAAGATTCTTATATACACAATGGCCAACAAAATATATTGGGAAGAATAAGAAAAGCATTAAAAGTTTTATTGGGCAAACCAATATACTATGCTGATATCTATATTGATAGTTCTGGGAAAATGAAAGAATTAACTGATAACATATATAAATTAATTGAAAGTGGTGATTAATCTGTCAAGAATAACAACAAAGCATTCACAAAGAATTGCTGCAATGTTTAGGTGTCCATACCCTGATTGTGATCATGCGGGAACATTAATAACTAAACTACATTGCAAAACTAAGCATAATATATCAAAGGATGAACTTATTGAAAAGTATGGTGATCCAATACCACTCTTATATAACTATAGAATTATGAACGCCGCTGAAAAATCAAATAAGAAGTATTTTGTTTGATATTGCTATATAGGAATTAATACATTATTAATGGTAAATTGATAAACTGCAAAATTAATGATAGAACAAATCTAATATTTTTAAATGGCTTATGAATTTGATTTTATTGAAGATATCAACATATACAAAAGCTTCAATACTAATCAAAAAGAAACAGCATATGCAACCAACTTATTATAAATCGTTCAAAATTTATCTATCATATACTGCGTTGAAAAACAATATTCTATTAGTTCGTTGCTTAAATTCATTGATGACACCGTTGAAATGAACTACAATATATTAGCCATCAATATGACATCGTTAAAAAATTGAATTTTCGTAAAAAACATATAAAATCAAAAGCAAAGGTGTTGGTTTAAAAATGAGTAAGAATGTATTTATAACAAAACATCTCGACCATAAAAATAAAGTAAATGAAAATATAGCCACCTTAATAAATGAATTAAAAAATCGTGGAATTGCACATGATAACAGCAAAATGGATAAAATTGAACTTGATGTTTTTGTTGAATACGATCAAAAACTTAGAAATGTAGAATACGGAAGTGATCAATACAAACTATACTTAAAAGAAATGAAACCAGCATTAGATAGCCATTATCAAAAAAATAGACATCATCCCGAACATTTTGTTAATGGAATAAGTGATATGAACATTATTGACTTGTCTGAAATGCTCTGCGATTGGATTGCAGTTGCAGAAAGCAAAGGAGGAGATATATATAAGAGCATTGAAATCAATCAAAAGAGATTTAATTTCTCTGATGATGTAAGGTCAATTTTATTAAATACAATTGATCTTTTAAGTATGAAATGATTATTTTGTGGTAAATAATTTTTATGTTGTAAAACTATTTACTTAATTACTTTATTGTTATAGTATAGATTTATACAACATAATACCACTATAAAAAAAGGAGAATTAATTATGTATAGTGATGAAATTAAAGAAAGAATTTTTGCCGCTGCAGATTATATGGTTGAAAATGAATCAACCGTAAGGAAAACAGCAAAAAAACTAAAAGTTAGCAAATCAACAATTCACAAAGATATTACAGAAAGATTGACCAAGCTTAATCCAAAAAAAGCTGCTGATGTCAGAAAAGTATTAAATAAAAATATAAAAGAAAGACATATTAGGGGTGGAAATGCAACAAGGTTAAGATTCTTAAATTGAGACATGTATAATGTTACAAAATGCTATGATAATTTAGCGCTTACTTATTAAACTAATCATTAAACTAATCATTAAACATATAGTTACAGCAATTACACTTTATTGTATCAAAAAAAATCAAAAATAATCTTATACTTCATTTTTTAAATATTTGGAGTATAAGATTATTTAATATGCTGGAGGTGTTAACAGCGTGTGGAGAAAAAATGCGGTAACGAAATTTATAAATGAAGAAATAAAAAACTTAAGGTTCGATAGCTCTATAATTGAAAAAACAAATATAATGTTTGATGAAGACAAACTTAACATAACGATAATTATTAATAATCCTAAACTTATCATGGATTGTCTTGTTTCAGAGTCTGCGATTAGTGATTTCCTTTATTATATAAGAATAAAAACAGATGAAATGGTCAAAAAGTTAAAGTTAGGCGAAATGGTTTTTAAAAGAGACTTTCTTGTACAAATGGTATGGGTTGATAGTGATGGTAAAGAAATTTGTTGCAGAGAAGCGGGGGGGGTAAAAAAAATACATAATGCTTCTTTAAAATAGCAATGTGAAAGCTAAAGTATGGTAATTACATTAAGATAAGAGCAGTGATTTTAAATAGATAGGGTGACTGCGTTGAAAAAACAGGTTATATTGTGGCGACTACTGATGGGAAATATTTAAATTTTATACATGAAAATATTCGTAATATGTATATCATAAACCATAATAATGACATTACATATGCAAAAATATTTTATCAATCAACAAAAGAGCAGATAAAAGATTTTTTAGAAAATGAGTGCATTTTTCCTAATGGAATTATTGATGATAAAAAACAGCCACGTTATGAAATTAAAGAGATTGAAATTTTATTTAATGTCAAAAACTAATAAATAATGTTTCTTTAAAAGCCATTTACAAATAAACATATACATAGTATAATGTTATTGCTAATTAGACTTAAATTTAATATGCTACTTATAATTCGATTAGGAGTTGAAAATATGCTTTCTATACATTATGTTAAATACTTTAATATATTTCACATTACTAGAAAAGATAATCATGATGGTGATCCATATATCGCCAATGCACTTAGAATTAATTTAAATGAGTATAGAAATATAGTTAAAGAAAAATTCAATAGTTTTCCATTTATATTTAGTTATGAATTTGAAATGAGTTATTCAAAACCAACACTTTCATCTAAACGTTTAACATCAACAAAAACAATGGTATTTAAATCAAAACAAGATGTCCAAAGTGCATTAGATTGGATTAACTCTGTGTTATTATTAAACAAGTTTAAGCTTGATAAATATGTATAATATCAAATTCATAGTTAGAGAAAATAAACCTAATAGATTTTTCTATATTTCAAAAATGACTGATATAAACGTAGAGTACTCTCATGATTTTAACATAGCTTGGTTGATAAATATAGATTTAAATATATATCGTAGTATCTTGGAAACTGAATTTAACTCTGATTTGAGAAATAAAGAATTTTGCAAAGATCCTTATTTTTTTGGCATTTCTAAGTTTAGCTCAAAGTATGATGCACAACGGGCCGTTGATTGGATTAATTCAACTATATTGATGAATAGATTAGGGATTGATTAAAAATGGGCAGCATTGAATTTACAATTTTGACAAACAGTAATAATGAATCAACGACAATTCAAGTTGGAATAAGTAATGTTAGTGTACAAGTTGCATCAAATTTTCATAAAATATATATAGGTAACAATATCTATACGACAAAACTGAATACAAGATTAAATGGATGTCGAGGTAATGAGCTAAGTAAAACAATAATCACATGCGATTTAAATAAAATGAATGCTCACGAGCTTGACTGGATCAATTCAATTTTAACAATGAAACAAATACAATCAATTTAATCAAGGTAGTTTCAAGCATGCTAAAAGTTGCATTACTCAAAGATATTATACTACGACATTTGATAGCAAAATTAATGCACAAAATGTTTTAGATTGGATAAATTCAATTAAAGTATTAAATGAATTCAACTAAATGTTTACTGTAATTAACAATATATCTTATAAATAAATCATGCTAAATCTCTATGCTAGTAGGGAGGATGATTAAAATGGCCGAACTAGAACGATATGAAAAAAAAGATATATGTATGATATGATCAAGCACGTAATGTTTTTTACATTAATTGTTTTTTTGTTTACGATTTTTATATGGCAGCAGATCTTGGAATATTGCTAAGCAAATATAGAAATATACTTAAAACAAGATTTAATGGAATAATGATTACTGATGATGAACATTCTATTGAAGAACGCTACTTAAATGGATTAACTGTCTTTTCAAATGAAAGTGATGCATGCTCAAAATGCTTTATGTTGGATAAAATCAGTATTATTAGCAAATAAGCTATCTGAAACTAAGGGGTGAACTAACATACTAACTGTTACGTATAACGCAAAGCTTAATGCATTTTTTCTTTCAAGAGATGATGGATTAATACGTGATGCATTTATAGCATATGATATTGATATGCCTGAAGATAAATACAGAAAAATACTTGAAAAGGATTTTAATGGATTTCGAGCGCACCTCATTAGTGAAAACAACAGCAATAGACTCTCAATATCAACAGACGAAATTTTCTTTATTACTGAAAGTGATGCCAAAAGAGCTTTAAATTGGATAAATTCAATATTACTTGCTAAAAAATTAACTAAAACCGAGGTGAAGTAAGTTGTTTACGATAAATTACGAAAAATCAATTGACGCATTTTATGTTACAAAAAATGATGGAAACAGCAAACCAATCCATGATTTATATATAAAAAATGTTATTGGCGTATCTCTACAGCAATATAGAAATATAGCCATTAAAAGTTTTAATGGAAATATTGTAAAATATAATGGTAAGCTTAATAACTTTACAGGGAGAACTATTTTTAAAAACATAAAAGATGCTAAAGATACATTAAATTGGATCAATTTAGTTTTAACCACAAACAAAGTCAATAACCCGCCACTTAGTCTTTAAATAGACTTGAAGTGGGGGCTTGCAAAAGCCTATGTTGACTAGCTTAAGTCTTAGATGACTACATTAGATAATTGCATACCCTAGAATGATACCCTAGTTCTAGGCTCTATGGTGGCACTGTAAACAGTTCTGAAGGGTAGGAACAGTCAACCACGTTTTTTAGAGTTTTAATAAACATACATTGTCTAATATTAGCGAAGGGTAATAACTCTGAAAAGAGGAATACTATATGTTAGTATTTGTAAAAAATAAGCATGGTAAAAAATTAATGCCATGTAAGCCAAGTAAAGCTAGAAAATTGCTAAAACAAAATAAAGCTAAAATAGTGCAGTATGAACCTTTTACAATTCAACTTTTATATGGTAGTAGTGGGTATAAGCAACCTGTAGATATAGGTATTGACTTAGGTGCAAAACATGTAGGTGTAGCTATACAATCAGGAAATAAAGTAATTTCAAAAGGTGAAATAGAACTAAGAAATGATATAAAAAGCAATATAGACACTAGAAGGATATATCGCAAAAGTAGAAGAAATAGAAAAACAAGATATAGAAAACCTAGATTCAATAATAGAAAACGACCTAATGGTTGGTTACCTCCATCAATACAAAGCAGAATAGATAACACTTTTTATTGGATTGATAAATTTATAAGCTTAGTTCCTAACCCTAATCTAAATATCGAAGTTGGCAAATTTGATGTACAAAAAATGATAAATCCAGAAATAGAAGGTGTAGATTATCAACAAGGTCAAACCTATGGCTATTATGATGTAAGGTATTATGTATTTGCCAGAGATAATTATACCTGCCAAGTATGCAAAAAGAAAGGTAAAATACTACAAACCCACCATATTATATATAAATCACATGGTGGAAGTGATAGGGCAGACAATCTAATCACAGTATGTACTGATTGCCATACCCATGAGAATCATCAGAAAGATGGTATTCTTCATAAGTGGATGATAAATAATAAGAAAGTACCGTCTTATAAAGAAACACCTTTTATGAATATAATTAGGCAAAGGGTTTTTCAGAAATATCCTAATGCCAATATAGTTTATGGGAGTTGGACTACACCTAGAAGAAAAGAGTTAGGTTTAGAAAAAACACACTATAATGACGCATTAGTTATAAGTGGTATAGAAAAAGATTTTATAGATAATACAAGTATATTCAAAATTAAGCAGTTTAGAAAGAAAAAGCGTAGCCTACATGAAGCAACAGCAAGGAAAGGTAGAAAAGAGCCTAATAGAACCCAAAAGAGGAACAATAAAAACACTAAATATAGTAAAGGTTATCATCTCAATGACAAGGTGAAAGTATTTGATAAGGTGGGTTTTATATCAGGCTTTACAACTGGTGGTTGTTATGTAAAAGATATAGAAGATAATTATATAACAATTCCAAATAAAAATTATAAACAAGTTAGTTTTAAGAATTTAGAGCTTGTTAGCCACAATAATAACTGGCAATTCATCCCCCACCTATAGAGGATGAGGGACTTCTTGCCAAAGAAAGTTAAAATTTGAAATCAAAGTTCAATTTCGAGGGAGAGATTTCTATGTCAAATCTTTTTGAATTTCCTAGT
>CAYXLG010000042.1:0-7344 GCA_964465805.1 uncultured Muribaculaceae bacterium | reverse complement strand
AACAAACTTGTCCTGATAAGTTGCAGCTATGTGATAGCGACAAAATTAATTGTAATAGAAATAAAGAGTTTGTAGATAATGAATGTATTAAATGCTGGAGTCAAGAAATTAGTAAAGAAAGAATTGAATGGTTAATGGAGTGTAAAAAAATGTGTGAAATTATGGGATGTTGGTAAAAAGGATATTTTATCCTAATCGCTAAGAACTCTCCCATTTCTAAGCGTAGCGAAAGTGAGAGAGGTTTAAAATTAAAGATTGAATTGGGGGAATGATAAGTGGCTCTTCAGAATCAAGTACATATATATAATGTTGATACAAGTGCATTTTATAATAAAAAAGAAGAAAGAATACATATAAGATCTATTGAATATAAAAAATTGAGAGATAAATTAAAAAAAGTTTATGAAAAAGCTGATGATGAAAAAAAAGAAAGACTTATTAATTTAAACATTAAAATTAATAATAGGGTTAAATATTTAAAACAAAAACTTTCTAATACTCTTATGCAAAATAAAGATGTTAGAATATTAAATGAAAACTATTTAAAACCTTGTAATATTGTTTCAATATTTGAATCTTCATTGTCTCGAGCCTTAGATATTAAAACAAATACATTAAGCAATGATTTGATTATAGTTCAAACTTTTTTCTTTGATGTTTTGAAAGATGCTATATTAAATGGACTTTTTGTAAATGGAGAAAAATACATATGCTTTACTGCGAGTGCTGGGCAAATACGAACAAAGAAAACAATTTTTATTAGAGAAGAGTCTTTAAAAGAAATTGAAAATAGCTTGATGTGCGGACTTACTATAGACAGAATAAATAAATATGGTGGCGTTAATGTTAACAAGTTTTTAGCATATTTAGCACTTTCTAATTCTGCTACTGATTTATGGGAAGATTTTGATATTACAAAATGTATAGTAGTAGATGATATGGAAACAGAAGTATATGGATTAGTAGATTTTATAAATGATGAAACATATGAAATTACACGACAAGAAATGAATGTGCCTATAGTTCATACAGATGGTTGTGGAATGATTCTACCAAGTGAAAATAAAAAAAGTTTTATGGTAAGATTACCTTGGGTAAAAGGATTACTTGTGCCTTTTGATTATGTTAAATTTATAAAAACATATAATACAAAATCTAAAATTAAAGATATATATGGTAAAGAATGGGATGTAATAAAGGATGATATACGAGTTATTTTTACAAAATCTCAATTTAAAATGTGGAAATATTATAAATCATGGGAAGAATATTGTGAGAATTTTAAAAAATATAGTTGTCAAGCTGGAAAATGTAATGAAGAAGAAGATGAAATTAAAAATGCTAAAATTAATTATCAAATGTTACAGACCATAACTGATATAACAGATGCAGAATTACTAGAACTTTGCAAAGAGAATATGGAAGATATAAATAAAATAGTTTATGATAAAAAACATATGCTAAAGTTATTAGGTGTAACAAAAGAAAATAAAAATAAAAATTATATACAACAAGCTTTAGAAATATATCCAAATTTAATTGACGATGATTATTTAAAAAATATTATAAATCAAACAAAAAAAAGTTTAGTTAAAAAAGCTAGAGTAGCAAAAATTAAATTAGATTGTAAATACACTTTTATGTGTCCTGATTTATATGCTTTTTGTGAATATTTATTTTTAGGTAATAAAAATCCAAAAGGTTTATTAAAAGATGGAGAAGTCTATTGTAGTTTGTATAAAGATAAAGATAAATTAGATTGTTTAAGAAGTCCTCATTTATACAAAGAACATGCAATTAGAAAAAATGTTAAGGACAAAATGGATAATAATATTGATAGGTCAGAGTGGTTTATAACAAAAGGATTATATTTAAGTGTTCATGATTTAATTTCAAAAATGCTACAAAATGATTTTGATGGAGATAAAAGTTTAGTGTGTGCAGAAGAACTATTTGTTGAAATAGCAGAAAGAAATATGAAAGACATAGTACCATTGTTTTATAATATGAAAAAAGCAGAACCAGAAATTATTAATAATATTAGTATATATAATGGTTTAATAGCTGCTTACACAGGTGGCAATATAGGGTGTTATAGTAATAATATAAGTAAGATATGGGATAATGAAGAGATTTGGAGTAGTAATGATAAAGATAAAAAAGAAGAAGCTCTAAAAGCTATAAAATTATTATGTATGGAAAATAATTTTACTATTGACTATGCTAAAACTTTATACAAACCTGAAAGACCTAAAGAAATTAAAAAATTAATATCCAAATATACTAAGCGAAAGTTACCACATTTTTTTATTTATGCTAAAGATAAAAAAAGACATCAAGTAGAAAGTATTAATAATAGTACAGTAAATAAATTGCTTAAGATAATTCCTAATCCTAGAGTATCTTTAAATAAATTAAAGTTGGATGATTTTGATTATAATATGTTGATATTAGATGATTATAAAAATAAAGACAGGAAAGTGATTAAAGCATATAAAGAACTAGATATAAAAAAATATACAATGTTTAATCGTAATAAAAATAGCGAGAATTACAATTATGTTTATAAAGATATTCGAGATAGAATATTAGAAGTTAATGGGGATATGCAACATGTTATTTATTCTTTGGTTAAATATTTATATGAGGTTAAAAAAATAAAAAATAAAACTACATTATGGGAATGTTTTGGTGACGTACTAGTTAAAAACTTAAAATATAATATTTCAGTAGTTTGTTCGTATTGTGAAGAATGTGGATGTTTAATGAAAAAAAATAACAATAGACAAAAATATTGTAAGGAATGTGCTAAAGAAAAACAAAAACAATGGCAAAAAGAAAGTATGAAAAAAATAAGAAATAAAGAATGTGAAGTGATAGAAAATCCCTGAAACATGCATGAATACTAGGATGTGTTGAAAACCAAGTTGTATAAAGTGTTTTGAAATCCAGTTATATCAAGGTTTGTAGCTATAATAGTTAATTAATATACTATAGGAAAGGAAATATAATTTTATGAAGAGAAAACCTTATGGGTTTATATACATAATAACAAATAAAATTAATGGTAAAAGATATATAGGTCAAAGAAAATTTAGCAATAATCATGGTGGTTGGAAAAATTATTTGGGTAGTGGAAAATTATTAAATAGAGCTATAAAAAAATATGGAATAGAAAATTTTTATAGAGATATAGTTGATTTAGCATATTCCGCTGAAGAGCTAGACGAAAAAGAATGTGAATGGATTGAAAATTATAATGCAGTTAATAGCGAAGATTTTTACAATATTCTTAAAGGTGGAAGAGTTGCAATAGGGACTATAAATAGAATAGGAACAAAAATTGTATGTATTAAAACTGGAATTATTTTTAACTCTATAAATCAATTAAAATTTAATTATAATATATCTGATACTGATATTAAAAATAATATGTTTAAATGTTTGTCTAAAAAAATATATACTCATTTATCTAAAACAAAAAATAAAAAATCTTTTGCTTTTATAAAGTATGTTGATTTAAAAAAGCGTAAAAATAATTATCTTGTTTATTGTCCTAAATGTAAAAAAGAATTTTGTAATTATATTGGAGAAGAAACTATATGTGATATATGTAGAAACAAAAAATTATGTGTTCAATGTAATAGATTGATAAATAAAACCAGTAATAGTCGAAAATATTGTAAGGAATGTGCTAAAGAAATAAAAAGAGGACAAGATAGGATTTCAGATAGAATATATAAACAAAAATTAAAAAGCGAGAAATGTAAAAATTCTTGAAACTTGCATCAACACTAAGTTAGAGGTAGATTATAATAAAAAAAATTATAAAATTTATGCCAAACAAAGGAGTAATAACAACATGACTTATTATGATTGTAAATCATGCATACATAGTGATGTTTGTATGTATAAGGAAGAATGTAAAAAATTAGAAGAAAAAGTTCGAGGTGTAGATGGTTATAATCAAGATATTTTCACAATAAAGCTTGAGTGTAAAAAATATAAAAAAGAAATATTAACTAGAGACATTGGAAATATAAAAGATATGATAATAAAAAAATAATTTGAAATAAAAACATTATTTCAAAGCTTTCTTGCTATGTCGGGCAAAAGCTGATATTGAACAGTAAAATTATAAAATAAATAGAGAGTTCCTGCTTTAGTGGTTACTAAAAAATCATGTGGAGATAGGGATTAGAATTCTCCCTCCCCTGCCCTATTAAAAATTAGTTTATCTATCATGTGTAGAAGGAGTAACGAAAATGTATAACTACATTTTTTAATTCTAATAAGGGAGTCTTGTTGAAAGTATTAGTAGTATGTGCTGTGAATTGTGAGAGTAAAAACAACTGTAGGTTATCAAGCGATAACGACAGGCAATTCAGACCAACAGCACATGCTTAACACTACCATTGACGGTCACAAGTCCGTATGAAAAAATGTGGAGTGAGCAAATTAAAATATAAAACGAAAGAAGGAATAAAATTTGATGCAGATTTCTAAAGAAGAAGCAAATTATCTTATTAGAAACAAATTTGTAAAATGTGAGAAAGGTCGATATCCTGATATTACCACTACTTGTAGAGACAAATCAAAAGGGAAAAGAAGAAAGAAATATGTAAATAGAGTTATTTGGGAAAGGTATTTAAAAGGAAAAAGCTTTCAAGAAATTATTAGTGGATAAAATAAAAAAATAACTTAAAAAGAAGGGTTTTTTATGAAAAAAATAATTGTAGATACTAATGTTCTTATGAGTAGTATTGATTTGGGCGATTACGATTTAGTTGTAATACCTGTTACAGTTTTAGAAGAACTTGATAAACATAAACATAGTAGCGACAATGAGAAGTCTTATAAAGCTAGAAAAGCAATACATAAAATAAAAAATGCTAATAATATTAAATTTAAACTTGAAAGTGACTACATAATACCTAATTGTTTAGATGAAAAATCTCCTGATAATAGAATATTAGGATTTGCAAAAGATGAGCTATTAACTAATAAAGATTTGATTCTTATAACTATGGATTTAAATATGGTAGAAAAAGCAAAAGCTTTAAGTATACCTGTGGAAGAGTTTGTGGATTTTGAATTAGAAGATTATAAATATTCAGGATGGAGTATTATAGATGTTACAGAAAATGAACTTGCTAATTGGTATGAAAGTGAAATAAAAGTTAATAAGTGGAATTTAAATATAAATGAATATATATTATTTAGAATTAATAATAAAATTGTAGATATTTGGGTATGGACAGAATTGGGATTTAGAAATTTATCTACTAAAAAAATAGATTCTGTGGCGTTAGGTAAATTTAAACCTATAGATGAATATCAAAAATGTGCTTTAGATGCGTTGAGTAATAATTCTATGGTTATGATAAAAGGGAAAGCCGGGAGTGGAAAATCATTATTATCTTTAAGTTATGCAATGTCTATGATTGAAAAAGGTAAGTATGATAAGTTAATAGTTTTTATAAATCCTATAGCCACTAAGAACTCAGCACGTCTTGGTTTTTATCCAGGCAGCAAGGATGAAAAGCTTTGTGACTCGCAGGCAGGAAATATGTTGTCTAGTAAATTTGGTGATAAATTAGCTTTAGAACAGCTAATAAAACAACAAAAATTAGTTTTGCTTCCCTTTTCAGATATAAGAGGATATGACACCACTGGAATGAAAGCAATATGTTATATTATGGAAGCACAAAATCTTGATATTGAGTTGATGAAACTTGCTATTCAAAGAGTTGGTGATGATTGTCAGTTGATTATAGATGGAGATGATAATGCTCAAATTGATTCACAAGCTTTTGAAGGGTTGAGCAATGGAATGAAAAGAGTATCTAAAGTTTTTAGAGGTCAAAGTTTTTATAGTGAAATAGAACTAATAAATATTTATAGGAGTAAATGGGCAGAAGTAGCTGATAAATTATAAATTATAAAATTAAAATATAAAAAACAATACAAAACTTTTAACAATTTTTTTAGCAAGAAACCTCCTATCTTCTATAAGTGGGAGATGAATTGCTAATATGTTTGACATGGGTTTGTCTTGAATGTGGTACACATCACGATAGAGACATAAATGCAAGCAAAAATTTACTGAAATTAGCTATATAATTTTGGTACTATCGGGGTAGGAACTACCCTTAGAGCCTAGGTAAACTTGTTCCGTTGGGAATATTGACTAGGAAACTTCCACTTCAACGAATGTCGTGAGTAAGTGGTGAGTAGTTCACTGAAGGCTTAGACAAAATATTTAAAACATTTTTTTATGATGTTGAGTATTCAAATGAAAACACTCAACAAGAAAAAAGAAAACATAATTTTAGTACAAGATATTGGCAACACATTAAAAAAAATGGAAAAGATATTCTTGTGTATGATGTTTCAGGGATAGATCCATCAAAAATTAAAGTTAGAAAAGTTGTTGAAGATGGTGTTAATTACATTGTTGTTGAAAGTGAAGATGGTGCTAAAAATGAAATACTTGATATTGAAATGAATATTAAAGCGAGATGGGCTATAACTTATCAACAATTCAAAAAACCAATTAAAAAAATTGAAAATGGGTTTTTATACGTGTTTATAGAACCTGAAAAAATTGAAGAAGATATTGAAGAAATATAATAAAGGTCGATAAAGAGTAGGGCTTCTCCCCTACTCTAGCTTCACAAATAGAGTAGTGGAGGAAGAAAATTTGAATGAAATATATCAAAGAAAAGAAAATGAATCTTTTTTAGAATATACTGAAAGATTAATTAAGAATAGAAAAGAATATGATTTAGACAAAACAGAAGCTTATGAATTAATACTTGGAGAACAGGCGTCATCGGATCATAGTAGAAAATCTTTGACAGCTATTTATAAATTTTTAAATAGATTAGAAGAAGATGGTATGAGTAATGATATTAAAGAAATACATAAAGAGTTGAATGATAAAGATTTAGAACAAAAAATAGGTAGTTATAAAAATAAAATTGAACATAATGCAGATGGAACACAGTCAAGTGATAGATTAATAAAAATGGCTGAAGAAGATGCTAAAGATGCTGAGTTTCTTTTAAAGGCACATGGATATAATGTTGAATCTTGGGAGTTAGTTTCTGCTAGAAATAATATCTGGAATGTCTATAGTAAAAAAGATGGTATAAGTGAATTATACTCTAGTAAAATTGTTGTAAAGCCAAAAAAAATATTATTTAATGAACAGTGGATTAAAAATGTAATTGACAAAATAGATTTTTCTAAGAGAATTAAAAAATATGAATATAATAATATTGATAAAACAAGTAAAACAGTTGAAATTAATTTCCCTGATGTACATATAGGAAAATTTGT
>CAYXLG010000041.1:0-7398 GCA_964465805.1 uncultured Muribaculaceae bacterium | reverse complement strand
TCCATAATAATACATATTATTACCTCCTTATCTAGTTCTAGTATAGTGTATTACATTTGTGTATAAATGTTTATATAAAATACCTAATTTTGATATTTTAATAAATTTGTTACATATTATTATAGATTATAGTAAAAATATATAATAATATTTTTTTTGAATATACTAATAAATAATGTATTGTTTATATCAATGGAGGGATAGAATGAAGTGGAAATTATTTGCAATTGTTTTTATAATTATATTTGTAACTGTCGGATGTTTAAAACCAAATTACAAAACCTTAGAAACTAAATTTACTTCTTTAGCTGGTAAATATTACAAAGAACAATTAGAAGGAAAGGTTATTGGATTTGATAATCATAAAATTTCTTTAGAAGCAATGGAACAGGTGGGTTATGATATATCTCTTTTTACAGAAAAAAATTGTGATAAGTCATCATATAGTTTAATTAAATTAAAACTTGATGAAAATCGCGAGGTTGTTGGTGATTATCAAGTTGAAAATCATTTAAAATGTGGTAATTATTATACACAAGAACAAAACTAAGTTTTGTTTTTTTGTTAAATTTATATAATTTATTTGAATTATATGGTATCATAATATAAGGTGATTGTATGGGTGTAGTTATCAAAAAAATGAAGGTAAAAATAAATGATATGGATAAAACTTTGTTGTTTTTATCTGTTTTAATGCTTAGTTTTGGGCTTCTTAATATTGTAACTGCATCAAGTAGGGAAGCTATTTCTCAAGAAGTGGAACTATACTACTATTTTTATAGACATTTAATTATGATTATACTTGGGGGCGTAGCTGCTTTCTTTATTATAAATATTCCAACAAACTTTTATAAAAAGTTTGACATTGTTCCAGTTATTATTTTAGCTGGTTACATGGGATTATCACTATTATCAGCTAGTGAAATAAGAGGTGCAAAAAACTGGTCATCAATCGCTGGTCAAACGTTTCAACCCAGTGAATTAGCTAAACCATTGGTAATAGTTATTCTTGCCTGTTTATATGATAAATATTATCGAAAACTAATCAATAATAAAATTAAACATACAGAAATTATTGTTAAAATTATTGTTACTTCTATTATTATTCCAATTATAGTATTTTTTCAAAAAGACTTAGGGACTATGTTTATTCAATTATCAATTTTTATGTCAATGTTTTTGTTTAGTCCAATACCTAAAAGGGAAAAAATGGAAACTATTGGTGTTTTAGCAATTATAGCTGTTTTAGCTATGGGAGTTATGATATCGGTGAAGGGTGATGTGTTTACGGAAGCACAATCATCACGTTTTACAGATTTTCATCATCCTTGTCATAATTATGAAGATGGTGGATATCAAGTATGTAATGGAATTATCGCCATTAACGATGGCGGTTTATTAGGAGTAGGTATTGGAAAAAGTAAACAAAAATATTCTTATATTCCAGAACCACACACTGATTCTGTATTTTCAATTATTGCTGAAGAGTATGGCTTAATTAGAATAACACCAATATTTATTATATATGTTATTATACTTTATCGAATTATGTTACTTGCCGAACGTACAAATTCAATTAGAGGAAGGTATATTTGTTTTGGGGTAGGAATATATATATTTGTTCATATATTTATCAATTTGGGTGGTTTATTTGCAGTTATACCATTAACAGGGGTACCACTTCCATTTCTTTCGTATGGTGGTTCTTATACAATATCATTAATTATGGCTCTAGCATTTGTTCAAAGAGTTCATATTGAAACTAAAAATCAAAAAATTAGAATAAAATAAAATGAATTGAAATAATCTTTTAATTCATTTTTTTAAATTATATATTTTGAAGGAAATTCAATAATCATTTTGTATGCTATTAATGAGGTGGTAATATGCAAAAAATATATGATATTTTGGATTTATTAAAAAGATATTATAAATATGTTTTTATTATTATATTAGTTATAGTTTTAAGTACCATTACTTATATCAATGGAAAGGGTGGCGAAGTATTAGAAGAAGAGAAATTGAACATTAATATTCCGGAAGTTGAAAAGAAAGAACAAATTGTTGATGATTTAGTTATTATTGATATTAAGGGTGCTGTTATTAATCCTGGAGCTTATAAATTAAAAAGCGATAAAAGAATATATGATGCAATTAGAGTAAGTGGGGGATTATCTAAAGATGCGGATACTACTTTAGTTAACCTCAGTAAAAAGTTAAAAGATGAAATGGTTATAATAATTCATACTAAAGAACAAGTGGATGAATATACTAACAAGGAACCGACAATTATATATAAAGAAGTTGAATGTGTTTGTCCTGAACTTAAAAATGATGGATGTGTTATAGAAGAAACACCAAGTGATGAAATTAAAATATCATTAAATAATGCATCAATGGAAGAGTTGATGGAATTACCTGGAATTGGGGAATCTAAAGCTAACAGTATTATTGAATACCGCAAACAAGTTGGAGGTTTTTCAACTATCGAGGAATTGTTGGAAGTAAAAGGTATTGGAGAATCCGTTTTTGACAAGCTTAAAGACCTTATTACAATCTAGATGGATATTTATTCTTATCTTAATAATTTCCCTTCTAAACACCTTTTTTATACTTAAAAATGAGTTGTTTAAAACAAATTATAATGGTAATGAAACAAATATAAGTGGTTATATTAAAAATATTAATATTGATGGTAATCATGTAAAAATGATTGTTCGCGCTAAAGAGGATATTGTTGTTAATTATTATGCTAAAAAGGAAACTGAAATTATTAAAATTAAAGATAATTATAAAATAGGGGATTATCTAAAAGCAGTTGGTACTTTTGATAGACCAAAAACAAATACAGTTTTTAATTTGTTTAATTATCGTAAATATTTATTAAGTCAAAAAATATATTGGATTTTTACTTGTGATAGTATTGAAAAATTAAATATAAAACCTAAGTTATTTTATTTAATTAAAAGAAATATTATTAATCGAATAAATAAGATTGAGAAAAGTAAAGCATATATTAAAAATTATATTATTTCCGAAAGAAGTGATATAGATAATAAAATTTATGAAAGTTATCAAGGTAATGGTTTAAATCATTTACTAACTATATCGGGAGCACAGTTATCACTGTTTGCCTTTTTGATATTGTTTATAATGAATAAATTTAATAATTCAAAAATTATTAATTATATAATTACAACAATAATATTGTTGTTTTATCTTCTTTTAGCAGATTCACCGCCATCATTATTAAGAGCCTTTATGATGTTTGTAATACTTAGAATAAATGAAATATTTAGATTAAAAATCAATACTTTGAGTTATTTGATATTAGTCTTTTCTTTATTACTAATAGACAATCCTTATTATGTTTACAATATTGGATTTATATTTAGTTTTACTATTAGTTTTTATCTGATTTTATTTAGTGATTTAATTAGTAGATATAAAAATTATTTTGCTAAATCATTTATGATATCGGTAATTGCTTTTTTAGTAAGTACACCAATATTAATTAATAATTTTTTTGAAATAAATTTAATTACACCTTTAATTAATCTGATTTTTATTCCCATTTTTTTATTTATTATATTTCCCTTATCAATAATTGTTTTTATTATTCCAGCTTTAGATAATCTATTATATTTAGTTATTAGTTTTACTGAAACACTATCTTTAAAAATTAATAGTATAAATATATTTGTCATAACTTTAAAACATTTATCAATGTTTGGAATAATTATATATTATATTGTTATTACTTATGTTTTAATTTCTTTTAGGAATAAAAAACATTTAAAGTTCATATACTTTTTAATAGTGTTACTAGTCCATTTTTTTAGTCCAAATTTCAACAAATATCCAGTTATTACTTTCATCGATGTTGGGCAAGGTGATTCGACCTTAATTGAACTTCCTAAAAACAAAGGTAATATATTAATTGATACTGGAGGAACTTTTGCATATAATAAGGAGAATTGGTCTAAAAAGAAAAAAGAATATTCATTAGCCCGCTTTAAAATTATTCCGTATTTAAAATCAAGAGGAATTAGAAAATTAGATTATTTAATTTTAACACATGGGGACTACGATCATATAGGATGTGCTAAAGTTATTATAAATAATTATAAGGTTAGTAATATTATTTTAAATAGTGGTAATAATAATGATTTAGAGAAAGACTTAATTAATTTATTAGACACCAAGAAAATGTTTTATTCATTTTATAATCAAAATAAATTAAAGGTTAATAATTATCAATTTTATTTTTTAAATAAAAAAAATATCAAAGATGAGAACGAAGATAGTCTAATTATATATACTAATTTAAATAGTTGGAATATATTGTTAATGGGAGATGCTGGAGTAAGTAGTGAGAAATATGTTATAACTACATATAAATTGCCTAAAATGGATATATTAAAAGTAGGTCATCATGGTTCTAAGACGAGTTCTTCTAATAAGTTTATTAAAACCATTAGACCAACATATGCAGTAATTTCTGCTAGTTTGAATAATCGTTTTAACCATCCTCATCCTGAAGTGATTGATACATTAAATAATTATAATGTTAAATATTATCTTACTAGTCAAAGTGGTAGTATTAAATTTATTTTAAAAGATCAAATTATTGTTAAAACTTATGTTCAGGGGTACGCTAATCGTTTTAGCGTTTAATATAGATTGGTATTGTTTTTCAATGCCGGGGAAAACCTAATTTTTAGGTTTTTTCTTTTGACATGAAATAAATTATCATATATAATAACGATTATTAAAAAACAAAAAAATATAAAAATTTTGCCAAAATAAAAGGAAATAACAAAGATTTGTTGTATATTACTAGTAGGGGAGGAATGGTTATGAGTAGATTATCCAATGAAGAAATTAATAATATTAGAAATAGTGTTAATATCGTTGATATAGTTTCATCATACATTCCTTTAACAAAACGTGGTAAAAATTATTTTGGAGTTTGTCCATTTCATGATGATCGTGATCCGAGTCTTAGTGTATCACAAGAAAAACAAATATATACATGTTTCTCATGCGGTGCGACGGGTAATGTTTTTACCTTTATTATGGATTATGACCATGTTAGTTTTTATGAAGCTTTGAAAAAGGTTGCGGGTATCGGTGGTGTTGATTTTAATTTTGGACCATCTAAACCAGTTGTTAAAAAACACGAAAAATTATATGAAATATATGAAGTTGCCCAACTATTTTATCAAAATAATATTAATACTGAATTCGGAGTAGGCGCTAAGGAATATTTGTTTGCACGTGGTTTCAATGAAGATATTATAAAAGAATTTGGTATTGGTTTATCTTTAAAAGATAATGAAATGTTAACTAAATTATTATTAAAAAAGAAATTTTTAGTTGACGATTTAATTAAAAGTGGATTAGTTGTTAATAATAATTATGGACATAATGATATTTTTTATAATCGAATTATGTTTCCACTGACCGATATTAATGGACGAGTTGTTGGTTATAGTGGTCGTATTTATAATAATGAAGATACTTCTAAATATATTAATACTAAAGAAACACCAATCTTTAAAAAAGGAGAATTATTATATAATTATCACCGTGCTAGAGAAGAGTCTCGAAAACAAAAATATGTTATTTTAATGGAAGGGTTTATGGATGTTATTAGAAGTCATGCTAATGGTATTAAAAATGTTGTTGCTACAATGGGAACGGCAGTTACTAAAAATCAAGTAATGCTTCTAAAAAAACTGGCCCCTGATGTTATTATTTGTTTTGATGGTGATGAAGCGGGAGCGAGAGCAACACTCGCTTGTAGTAATGAATTAATTAATGTTGGAATTATTCCTAAAATTGTTAGATTAGAAAATAGCATGGACCCTGATGATTATATTAGAGACTATGGTATTGAAAGATTTAAATATAAAATTGAAAATGCTATGAATATTATGGATTTTAAAATATTATATTTTAAAACTAATCGTAATTTAAATAATGATGAAGAAATGGCTGGATATATTAATGATATTATTAGGGAATTAGATTTAATAGATGATGAAATATTAAGAGAATTAACTTTAAAAAAGATTAGTAAAGAATCTGGACTTGATGTAGAGGTTTTAAAAAAACAACTAAATAAAAAAGAAACAACACCTAAAGATATTATTAGAGTAAATAAAAAACAAACTAATAAAAAGATTAATAAATATATAATGGCAGAACAAAATTTACTTTATTATATGCTTAAAAGTAAAGAGGTTATTGCTATATATAATAAAAACGTTTGTTTTATGCCAACAACAAGATACCGCTTTTTAGCACAAGAAATTAGTTTTTTCTACAAGGAATATAAATATTTTGATATAGCTGATTTTTTTTCATTTGTTGCCGATAATGAGGATATGATTAAAACAATTGGTGAAATTCAAAATCTTAATTTAAAAAACGAGTATACTCTTGAAGAAATAGATGACTATATTAATGTTATAAAAGAATATCATATTAATTATGAGTGTAAACGCTTAATGGAAAAAATGCAAAATGAAACTGATATTATGGAAAAGGCAAAGATTGCTGAAACAATTAAAGAATTGAAAGTAGGATTGAAAGTATGATTAATGAAATTAAAACATTTGAAGATCGAAAAGAAGAACTAGTTAAAATTGGACAAGAAAAAGGTCATATTACTTATGAAGAATTAGCCGAGGCTTTAAAAGGGTTAGAACTAGATGCTGATTCATTAGATGATTTATATAATGCTTTTACTGAACATGGTATTAAAGTAGTATCACAAAATGAAACTGGTGAAGATGTTTCTAGAGAAAAACTATTACTAGATGATAATGTTTTAACTAAAGATTTAACTATTAATGACCCTGTTAGAATGTATTTAAAAGAAATTGGACAAATTAAATTGTTAACTTATGAAGAAGAATTAGAACTTGCTGATCGTATTGATGCCGGCGATGAAGATGCCAAAAAAATATTAGCCGAGGCTAATTTAAGATTAGTTGTTAGTATTGCTAAACGTTATGTTGGTCGTGGTATGTTATTTCTTGATTTGATTCAAGAAGGAAATATTGGTTTAATGAAAGCCGTTGAAAAATTTGATGTATCTAAAGGCTATAAGTTTTCAACCTATGCAACTTGGTGGATTAGGCAAGCAATTACACGTGCCATTGCCGATCAAGCAAGAACTATAAGAGTGCCTGTTCATATGGTTGAGACTATTAATAAACTGGCTAGACTTCAAAGGCAATTAACGTTAGAATTAAATCGAGAACCTACTGAAGAAGAATTGGCTGAAAAAATGAAAGTGACGGTCGATAAAATAAGAGAAATTTATAAAATTTCTCAAGAACCAGTTAGTTTAGAAACACCAATTGGTGAGGAAGCTGATTCTCATTT
>CAYXLG010000040.1:0-7953 GCA_964465805.1 uncultured Muribaculaceae bacterium | reverse complement strand
GAAGTGGGGGACTTCTGTCGGAGAATCGTTAAATTTCATGCTAAAACAAGAACAAAAAAATGATTTTTCTGTTTTTAGAAAGGCAAAACCTGAAAAAATAGGGGATATAGATGGTAAAAACATTTATATTTTAAAGGATGACGAGTAAATAAGAGCGCTTAGGCGCTCTTTAATTATATTGAAAATCAAGAAGGGCGGTAATTATTATATCATTAAATTTAAATGAACGAATTGAACTTTATAAACAAACATTACAACAAATAAAAATTCCGTCTGATGCAACACCAAGTCAATTAAGAACTTTAGAAAGTGATTTAGATGAATTATATACAAATATGATTTTTGATTACACTGAAATTAGGACTCAATTTGAAGATATTCAGCGTTCAATAGAAGTTATACTTAAAAGCACATATGAAGGTAATAACGATAAAGAAAGAACTTTTAATTCTTATCAGCGAGCTAGAAATTATATTAAAACACTTGACTCTGGAGAGCTAATTACAATTAATTTATTTGAATTAGAATCTCAATTAAGACGTCAGTATAATATTCTAAATGATATTGTGTGGGCAATAAAAAATAAAAGTGATAGAATTATTACTTTTAGATCAACATTAAATATTGAAAAGGATCTGATTTAATGAAATGCGATAAATTAGATTGTATTAAACGAGAAAAAGTATGTCATTTATGTTCTAATTATCGTTTTTATGAACCTCCAAAAGAATTTAAAGGGTTAAAAACTAAAATTAAAAAAGATGGAATTCAATTTGAAGAAGAAGTTGTTAAAGATTGGAATGATATGCTTAAAGGGCAAAGAGTATTTGGATCAGGTGCTTTTCCAGGATTAAATGGAGATGTTGATTTAGTAGAAATGTTAGGAGAATGCAAGCTTCGAGGAACTATAAATACTCGTGGTGAAAAAACATTTTCTATTACTAAAACAATGTTAGAAGGAATAAAAAAAGAAGCTAATAATGAAAAGATACCAGTGTTACCTTTTAAATTCAAAGGAGATAAAAATATTTATATAGTCTTTGATTATGATGATATATTATCTTTATTTCAAGAACTTATAGAATTAAGAAAGGAAGTTGAAAATGGAAAAAAACAATGAAGAGGTTAAAATTTTATCTAAAAATGAATTAAAAAAACAAATGTTTTCAGAATTTAAAGTGTGGTTAAGTCACATGGGAATTAAACATGAAGATTGGCCAGATGAAGCATGGGACTTTTTATCTTTATCATTATTATGGTCAAATTTTGAAGAAATGGTAATGCAACAATTATATAAAGAACAAATGGAATCAGAAAATAGAAAGAAAACTATTTTAGGTCATTAATGTCAACTACCCGCTACTTAAACTCTAACGAATTTTGAAGTGGGGGATTTCTGTCGGAGAATCGTTAAAAAATTAAATGCTAAGATTGTGCCTTTAAGGTATGAATGAGGTGAGTAGAAATAAAACTATATATGGGAGGCATTAATTTTAATGTATTAACAGCTGCTCCTTGGGAAACAACTGAAATTTTTACTGTAGGTTGTAATCAAAACTGTAAAGGTTGTATAAATAAGTTTTTTCAAGATAAAAACTCAAAGCATAGAGTTTTTGACTATAAAGAATTGGCAAAAATATTGTTTGATCAAATACAAGATAATAAATTATCTATATCCGGAGGAGAGCCTTTTTTGCAAGCAAAAGGCTTAACTTTTTTATTAAAAGAATTAAAATCATTGGATAAAAATAAAGAATGGATCGTTCTATCTTATTCAGGATATACACTAGAAAATTTATTAAAAATGTCTATTAAAGATTCTTTCATAATTGATTTTTTAAAAGAAATAAATATTTTAGTTGATGGCCCTTATAATGAATCACTAAAATATACTGATGAAGAATACACTTTTATTGGATCTTCAAATCAAAGAGTTATAAATGTACCAGCAACTTTAAGATGTAATTTTTCAAATATTATTTTATATAATTAGCTTCGGGGAGGGGGATTAATGACACCAGAAAATGATTTTTATAAAAATTTATTGAAAGATTCATATTCTTGGAGTAAAGAAGATATTTCATATAAATTTGATGAAGAAACAAATGATAAAACAGTTCAAGATGTAGAGCTACCATATGGGCTAAACAAAGATATGATAGAAAAAATAAAAATACCAAAAAAGATTTTTAGATTATTAAAAAGTAATCAATTAATGCAATATAATTTTAATTTCTCTGTAGATGAAAGTAAAGGTATTTATTTATATACAGATTCTGATGAATATGAAATTGCAATTGATCCGGAATTAATATCTTTTAAAGAATTTAATCATGCTACATTAGTAAATGATCATGAAATTTATAATACAAAATATATATTAAAGTATATGGATATATTATCTACAAAAATAATAAATAATTCATTCGAAAACAATTTGCCGCTTTTGCCTATAAATAAATCTTTGATTTTAAAAGATATACAGGGATATATAATTGATTCTACATCTAATGCTTATATTTATTTTAATAATGCATATGTTTATGTAAGTAATTTAGAAAGATCTATTAACATTTTAATTGAAAAGCCATATGTTTTTAGAGCATTAAAAAACAATATGGATTATAATATTAAAATTAATTTTCAGGATCAAATAAATTTTAATTCTTTTGGGGTTTTAGAAAGTGTATCTATAAATAGAAATTATTATTCTTTTAAAATAAAGAAGTTTGATGAAATTAATAATTGTAAAAGTTTCAAAGTAGATAATTTATTAAAAAGTATCGAAGATGTAGAAAGTGCTTTTTCTAAAAATATTATTTATAAAAATAAAATTGAATTGGCTGCAATTAATTTTAATAATTTAAAAATAAAAAATAAAGCAATTCAATGGTTAAATGATTTTAGTCAATTAAAGGAGGCCAAGTAATGTCTTTAAATTTTTCAGAAGAGTTAAAGTTACTTCTGGGATCATCTCAAGGTTTGTTGTATGTTACGACTCATGAAGAAAATAGATGCATATCTGAAATAGAAAGTATTTCAGGAAAGTTAACATATAATTTTCATGTTTGGGATTGTATTACTGGCCTATTAAGAATAGGAGACGAAGAACAAAATGAAAAAGCTATAACTCTTAAAGATCCTTTAAGAGCATTAAATTATATTATTGAATCTAATTTACCAGGAATTTTTGTATTAAAAGATTTTCATCCATTTATAAAAGAAAATTCATATCAAATAATTAGAGCATTAAGGAATTTTTTAAATAATTCTTTAAATCCAAATAAAACAATAATAATTATAAGTCCAATTAAAAGAATTCCAATTGAATTACAAAAACAATTATATGTATTAGATTATAGCCTTCCTGATTCTAAAGATATCTCTAATTTTTTACAAGAAAGTTTTGAAATGGTTAAAGATTATATTGAAATTCCAGATGAAAAAACACAAATTCAATGTATTAAATCTTTACAGGGTTTAACAATGGAAGAAATAAGGGATATTATAGCATATTCTGTAATGAAAGAAGGTGTGTATTCTCCTGAAATTTTTATTAACTATAAAAAACAAATCATAAAAAAAGATGATATCTTAGAATACTATGAAACAGATGAAACATTAGATTCTGTTGGAGGATTAGATTTATTAAAAAATTGGCTACAAGTTGCCGGTGCTGGATTCAATAAAGAAGCAAAAGACTTTGGAGTTGAAACACCAAAAGGATTATTACTTTTAGGAATACCTGGGACTGGTAAATCCTTAACTTGTAAGGTTGCGGGTAAAATATGGGGATTACCCGTAATTAAATTTGATATTGGTAAAGTTATGGATAGGCTAGTAGGTTCTAGTGAAGCTAGGATGAGGTCTTCATTAAATTTAATTTCATCTATATCTCCAGCTATTTTATGGATTGATGAAATTGAAAAAGGATTGTCTGGTATAGGTAGTTCAAATGTATCTGATGGAGGAACGACTTCTCGTGTAATGGGTACTCTTCTAAATTTTTTAGAAGATAGAAAAGCAGATGTTTTTGTAATTGCAACAGCTAATTCTTTAAATGTTTTTAATGATAATCCTGAATTTTTAAGAGCAGGTAGATTTGATGCCATATTTTTTTCGGACTTGCCCAATTCAGAAGAAAGAAAAGAAATTTTTTCTATACATTTAAATAAAAGAAAAAGAGATCCTAAAGATTTTGATTTAGATAAACTTTCTAAAATGACTAATGATTATACAGGGGCTGAAATAGAACAAATAATAAAAGAATCATTAAAGCTTTCATGGTTTAAATATCAAGGTAAAAAAGATCTTGAAACTGATGATATTATAGAATCAATATCTGAAGTAATTCCATTATCAAAAACAATGAAAGAACAAATAATTGAATTAAGAAGTTGGGCCCAAGGAAGAGCAAAATTATCATCAAGTCCAGAAGACGGATTTACAAATGGAGGAGCAACTATAAAAATATTAGAATAGAAATGGTGATTGATATAAGTTACTCAGAGTCTGAAGCAAGAAAAGAAATAGAAGAGTTATTTAATAGATTAAATATTAATTTTAAAAACAAAAAAAATAAAATAAAAAAGAAAAAATTAAAAACTGATGATTATAAAGAAACGTTGGAATTAATAAAAAAGGATCTTTTAGTCTTAAATAATTATTTAATAGAATTTCAAAATCAAACCAAAGACCTTTGCTTATTTCCTTATATGGAAAGCTTTTTAAATAATTATATTAAAAAGTTAGTAGAATTAGAGTGCCTTATAGAAAATAAAGAAAAGTCTTTAATTTATAGAAAAATGGATGAAGATGAATTATTAAAAGAGTATAAAAAGGTAGAAAACCTATTAAATGATATTTATAAAGATTTATACGAATAATTATTGTAATTGTTCCGAACATGTGATATAATAGAATTTAAAAGGAGGAGTTTAAATGTCTCATTTTGCGACATATAAAGCTAATGTTTCTAATATTAATTATTTGAAAAAGGCTTTAGAAGAAATGAATTTTAGTGTAGAAGAAAACGTTAGTATTACAGATTATTATAATCAAACTCAAAAAGTTGATTTAAGGCTTGTAGATTTACCAGTAGGTTTTAAATGGAACGAAGAAGAAAAAAAATATGATGTAATAGCTGATTGGTGGGGAACAAAACTAAGAGAAAAAGAGTTTTGTAGTCAGGTTAGTCAATTACATGAGAAATATAAAGTTGAAGATATTTGCGAAAAAAACAATTTAATTTTTAGTAGTTGGGAAACTTTAGAAGATGGTTCCATACAACTCGAAGCAATGCAGAATGTATATTAAAAATCAAGCCCTTTGGGGCTTTTTTAGTAGGGGTGATTAAGATGAAGAAAATTAACTTTAGGGGTTCTTATATAAAGATTTTTAAAGATAGAATTGTAAATAAAAAAGATAATTTATTTTATTACGAAATTCGTCATGCAGAAGATTGGAATATTCCTGAAACTATTGAAGAAAAGGTTGATGTAAATTTTTGGGGTTCAATTGAATCCTCTATGCCATTAGATTTTTCTGATTATATTGAGTTATCAGGAAAAGAAAAAGATGATTTTTATAAATATATAAATAACTTGGAGGAAGTAGATGAAAAGTAATAAATATACTTTTACAATTAGTCCATCAGGAGAATTAAAAATGGAGTATGAAGGAGTAACCGGATCTCAATGTTTAGAAGAAACAAAGGAAATTGAAATCGCCATTGGTGGCCAACAAATTGATTCAGGCAAAACAGATGATTTTTATAAGTCACCTGATCCACAGGAGGGCAAAATTAAATGGTAAAAGAAACTGTAGGCAAAAGAATTTATAAACTTAGAAAAGAGTTTGAGCATAAAGCAAAAAAAGAAAATAAAAAATATTGGTCAAGAAAAGAATTTGCAAAAAGAGTAGGATTAAAACCAGGATCTTTATGGGATATAGAAACCGGTAGAACAAAAGTTCCAAAAAATTTAAAGCTTTTTGCTAAAGAACTTGGAGTAACAGAAGAATTTTTATTAAATGGAGAAACAAGTAATGAAAGTTTAAATATAAAAGACATAGTTATTAATTTTAATAAATTAAATACAGCAAATCAAACTTTAGTTTATGTTTTAATTGATAAGTTACTAAAAGATCAACAGGAGGTGGCCTCTTAATTGAAAGTAAATATTTTAGAAATTGCAGGGTTGCCTCAAGCAATTAAAGCTTTATATATTAGTAAACTGACGTTAAATGATGAAATTTCAAATGAAATTGACGAAGTAATTGAAGGTGTAACAGATAGAAATGGATTTATAAAATCAGATTCTAAGGTTTCTAAAGATAATTATAATAAATTTGAAGACTATATGAATAAAATCATTAAATGGGGAATTCAATATGATCATTCTTCATTACTTGATTTTATTCAAATTTATACACATGTAGAGGGCCTTCATAGAGGCGCAGGAGATGATTGTTTTTGCTAAATCGTGGGAGATGATTACATGGCTCACAAAAGGTGGTATACATGTAACTATCGGTATTTTGAAAAGATAGAAACAGAAAAACAGGCATATTGGTTAGGATTTATCTATGCGGATGGATGTGTTGGTCATCAGGTAAGAGAAAGAAAACTTAAAACCATGACCACAGTTCAAGAAAGAAAGTATTTATCAATAATGTTGAAAAAAGAAGATAGGGGTCATTTAATAAAGTTTCTTGAAGATATAGAAGGAGATTATGTAATCCGAGATTATAAACAAAGCGGTCATTGGGCATCAAGAATTGTAATTGAAGATGAAGTTTTGTGGACTGACTTAGTGAACAACGGTGCCACTCCAAAAAAGAGCCTAAATTTAAAATATCCTCTCAAAAACATTATTCCAGAAAGGTTGGAAAGACACTTCCTTAGAGGGTATTTTGATGGTGATGGTTGCATCAGCAGATACAAAACAGAATGGAATCTTGATGGTCATGAGTGTAGTGTGTTAGGAACGAAAGAGTTTCTGATGGAATACATCAAGAAGCTTCCTATCAATCAAAACAACAAAATGACGCAAAGAAATCCAGGTAATAAAACCAATAATTGGACTTACAGGTTTAAAGGAAATCAACAAGTCTATAATGCAATGCATTTTTTGTACAACGATTCATTGGTATACCTTGATAGAAAATATCAAAAATATGTCGATTTAGCACAAATGATTAGTCGTCCAATCTAGAAATAGGTTGGAGTATTAGTCGGTGAACCCGTAAATGCGGGGTGTGATGTCATACGATGTTGCTATCGGTGGACAGCTAAGGGTGTAATAGCCTATGCCAATACCGAGCCAAGACTGCAAGTTTAAATTATAGCTTGCTGTAAGGTGTAACGACCAGTTCGCAAGAACGTAGGGAGGCGGTGAAAACCCGCCTCCCGAAGCGCCGACTACCTAAGTCATTCTTTTGAATGATATGGTAAAGATATGGTCTATTCCCCTTTAAAAATATCGGGAAACCGAGGGTATAAAAGGATTTTGATAGTCATGCAGGCAGAATGTCAGCTATCATTAGATCGTCCACCAGACTAGCTACTCACGAAGATTATGAAATGAGTGACTGGTATAAAGGAAAAATCCTATATCCTTTTGCAGAAAGCATTAATTATTTGAGTCTGGACGGAAAGAAGTATGTCAAAACAAATTTTGGGTATGTCAGAAAGGATTTGCTCGGAAACAAAGATGTAGAGCGTGGTCTTGTGCCTTTAGCTGTTCCACAAAACAACATTAATTGTATTAGTTTTAGAGAACTTCGTTATATTTATTATCGAAGAGGAGAACATACAACAGCAGCTCCAGAATTAAAATTGATGATGGAAGAATTAAAGAAAGATTTAATTATAAAAAATAAATTTTTAGGAGAATATCTAGATAAAGTTTGGTCTGAAACAGAAAAAGATTTTATTAATATTGGAGAAGCAGT
>CAYXLG010000039.1:0-8165 GCA_964465805.1 uncultured Muribaculaceae bacterium | reverse complement strand
GGTTGAATTATTAGAACCTTATAGGTTTAGGAAAGGACTGGTGGTAGTATGAGGGCGAATAAGCATTCATCCACTACCCTAAAGGGATAGTGGTTTTCTGCTAAGTTTTTATGAATATAGATAAAAGGAGGAAAATAAAATGGGAGTATTAATAAATATACTTGAAACAATATGTATGTTTTTAATAGTTAGTTTAGTTACTTGGAAAATCACAGATAAAGATTTATTACAGTCTAAATATTTTAAGTTTATATATGGTGTAGCATTTGTTGTGTTTGTATTAGTTTCAAATTCAGCACAAATTTTAACAGAGGTTTTATTAGGGGATATTGCTCCTTTTATAGCTGTAATAAGTACAATTTTAATTATGGGGTTGCTTTTAAGTGCATTGTTAAATAATTTTAGAAAAGTACATTTATTTTTATTTGCAATGGTTTTGAGTATGGTAGTTGTGGTTAGTGCTGATTTTATAGTATTAGGAACATCTTTAGTGTTTATTGAACCAAGTATTGTTTTTGGTGATATGTATATTTTTTTAAGTCTTGTAAGTATTTTAGTAAAATATTTATTATTAATAAGTTTAATATTTGTTTACGAACCTACCTTCTTTAATAGGATATTAAATAAAAATAAAGATTATATAGAAGATAAAATTGTTGGAGTTACTGCAAGTGCAGTTACAATGGTAAGCTCTAGAATGTCACGTTATCCTTGTTGGTTTTTCTTTTATCAGGCAAAAACACCTAAAAGTTTATTGAAAAAGAATGGTAAATAATTTTAATTATATAATTTTAATTATATAATTAAAATAAAATATCTGTTTTATGCAATTTTTTAGGTGATTTTTATCAATAAGATCAAGGAAAAATAAATTGGTATTTTTATAAATAATTAAAATATAAAAAATATAAAATCTAACACAGAAAGTGTGGTGAGATTATTGAATGGCTAATAATAATTTTCAAATTTTACTAAAAGGGATGATTGATCCTCAATCGCAAGCAACTATAGAAAAACAAATTAAAACTTTGTCAGCCTCTATAAAGGAACATATAAGGCTGAAAGTACAAATCGACTCTACACAATTTAATACAATTTTTCAGGAAATAAATAAATTACAACAACATATAAATATTTTATCTCAGAATCCTATATCAAATGCTAATATGTCGGAGTTTTCTGAATATGTGAAACAAGCTGGACTAAACCTTGATAGTGTATCAAAACAAATGAGACAAGTCGCTGGTGAATCTCCTATAATTACCAAAGAAATAAAAGCATGGTCTAATCAAATAGGAGAATCCGTTAAAATAACAACTAATTTAAATCGAGCATCTAAGGATTATGGTAATTCTGTAATTAATGTTAATAATAGTTTAAAACAACAAAAGCAATTGCAGCAACAATTAGAATTGTTTCAACAGAAAATGCTTGGTGGAAATGGAATTGCTGGACAAATAGATATTTTAGGTGAAAAATTTAAAAACATTGATCCAAATGTATTAAGTCAATTACGTAATGATGTTCAAAATTTAAATGTTACCACTCCAAATTTAAATCAACAAATGCAGTTAACTACAGTGCGATTAAATAACATAAAAACAGCAGCAATGCAATCTGGAAGTGTATTTACTAGAATGATAGAGAATATGTATAAATTCCTTCGTTTCTATATTATAGGAGGCGCAATAGTTCGTGTAATTAATACTTTCAGAAATATGATTTCTACACTTACAGAAATTGATACTGAGTTAACTCAGCTTAGGAAAGTAACTGGTGAAACATTAGACACAATGGCTGATTTTGCATTTGTCGCTAATGATACAGGTAAAAATTTAGGTGCAACAACTCAAGAAGTTATTAATGCAACAACAGAATTTGCTAGACTAGGTTATACGATTAAAGATGCTAGTAAGTTAGCAGAAGAAAGTATATTATTTAGCACTGTTGGTAATATGAGTGTTGAACGTGCTAGTTCAGCATTAATAAGTACTGTGAAAGCGTTTGGTATTGAAGTAGATGAACAAGGTAAGAATATACGTTCGATAATAGATATGGTTAATGAAGTAGGGAATAGATTCGCAATTAGTCAAGAAGATATAGCAGAAATACTTAGACGCTCTAGTGCAGCTATGCGTGAAGCAGGAAACACCATTGAAGAAGTAATAGCCCTCGGTACTTCAGGGCAAGAAATTGTCCAAAATTCTCAACAGATAGGAACTGCTCTTAGAACAATCTCCATGCGTATACGTGGAGTTAGTGAAGAAGGTGAGGATTTAACAGATATTATACCTTCAATGGAAAAATTATTTAATTCAGTAGGATTAACATTAAAAGAAAATGAAACAACATTTAAATCAACTTATGATATCATTAAAGATCTATCATCAATTTGGGAAACTCTAACTGACATGCAAAGAGCTAATATCCTTGAAAGCGTTGCGGGTGAAAATTGCCCCCTTGTACGGTAACGTATAAGTGAAAAACTGGCTATATCGGGAAACGTCTGGGGACAGATAATTCCGAGGAAAGACTTGTTTATGTGTTTTAGTTAATAAATTATAAAATTTTATAAACTAAGGAGGTGAAATATGAAAAAAATAAATTATAATTGTGTAAAAAGTTTTATTGAATCATTGGGGTTTAATTTACTTAATAAAGAGTATTTAAAAAATGACAAACCTTTAATTATATATGACAAAGAAGGTTATTATTATAAAACCACATATTCTAACCTTAAAACTGGCAGGTATCCTTTAAAGTTTATAAAAAGTAATCCATATGTAATACAAAATATAAAATTGTGGTGTAAAATAAATGATAAGCCATTTGAATTATTGAGTGATATTTATAATAACAATTCAGAAAAATTAAAATGGAAATGCTTAAAAGACAAATGCGGTGATATATTTTTATGTTGTTGGAGTAGTGTTTTAAATGGAGGTGGATGCGGAGTTTGTCATGGAAGACAAGTAGGAATGTCTAATTGTTTAGCAACAAAAAATCCAGAGTTAATAAAAGAATGGCATCCCACTAAAAACAACAAACTAACTCCTTATAATATAACTTATGGAAGTAGCAAAAGGGTTTGGTGGAAATGTATTAAAGGACACGAATGGGAAGTAAGTGTTTATAATAGAGTATATGGTTATAATTGCCCTTATTGTAGTGGACAATTACCATCTAAAGAGTATAATTTATTGGTTCACAACCCCAAGCTTTGCAATGAGTGGGATTATATTAAAAATGATACCAATCCAGAAAATCATACTCCTTATTCTGGGAAAAAGGTATGGTGGTTGTGTAAAAACTGTAATTATAGTTGGCAAGCCTCCATTGCACATAGAAATAATGATCGTGGCTGTCCTTTATGTAACAAATCTAAAGGTGAAAAACAAATTAAAAATATATTAAATAAATATAATATCAAATTTATTTCACAAAAAACATATGATAATCTTTTAGGATTAAGAGGTGGATTATTATCTTATGATTTTTATTTGCCTAATTATAATATACTTATAGAATATCAAGGCGAATTTCATGATGGAAAAGCAAAAATCCAATCTCAACAAAGCTATCAATGTCAACAAGAACATGATAAACGTAAGAAAGAATATGCAAAAAATAATAATATAAAATTATTAGAAATTTGGTATTATGATTTTAATAAAATTGAAGAAATTTTAAATCAATTATTAACACAAAACACATAAACAAGAATCCGTAACGAGCATACGCCAGTTATCCATCAAAATGGATAATGATGTGCTCTAGACTGCATTTATAATCTTTAAATATGAAGATGCAGAGATAAATAGAAATATTTATCCGCCATATATTAAAATTTATATATGGTCAGTACCTACTACTATAGGGAAAGTAATAGATCGAAACGCCAAGGTCAAATAGTAGCCGCTATGATTAGCAACTTTGAATCAGCGGAAGAAGCTCTTAAAACAGCACAAAATTCAGCAGGTTCGGCAGAAGCAGAATTTAATAGAGCTATGGACTCTATAGAATTTAAATCAAATCAATTAGCACAAACTTTTACAGGTTTATGGCAAAAAGCTGTAGATAGAGAAACTATAAAATCATTTTTAGATTCTATGATTAGTATGGCAGAGGCTATAGACTATTTAGTTAATAATCCAATATCTAAATTTCTTATGTCATCAGCGGCTTTAGTGGGGACATTGAAGTTAGCATCAATGGGAATTATTGCATTAGGAAAATCTACAATAGGAACAGCAGCAGGAGTAATAGCTTTAGACATAGCAGAAAAAGGATTACTTAAAACAACTGTAGCTCTTACTAAAGCAATGTCTCCATTTTTTAAAGTAATGGTGGTCATAACAGCTATAACAGCAATAGTTAAAATAGTTCAATATTTAAATTCATCCTTAGATAGACAAAAAGAAAAAGTTGAAGAATTATCACAATCTTATAAAGACTTACAATTAGAATTAGATTCTGCAAATACAGAATTAAAAGATATTGCTTCAAGAATTGATGAACTAGATAATAAAGATAGTCTGTCTTTAGTAGAACAAGATGAATTGGAAAAACTTCAAATAACTAATAGAGAATTACAACAAAGAATAGATTTATTAAAAAAAGAAGCTGAGCTTACAGCAAGTGATTTAGGTAAAGAAGTAGTTAAGTTATATCAAGACACTTATAATGACCCAGTATCGAGAGGAAGAATAGATGAATTACGTGGTATTGGTGCTAATATATCTCTTATGGACAGTAAAAAAAATATTAATGCTTTGATGGCAGCTTATGAAAACTTTAGAGATTTAAGAGATGAATCACTAAGTGATGAAGATTTTGTTTTTTATAATGATATATTAAAAGATATAGAGAGATCTTTAATAGATAACAGCAAAGAACTTATGAACTTCCGAGATATTCTTCGTGATTTACCTGACCCAACGGAAGAACAACTTAATGTTTTAGATGAAATAAACAACACTTTAAAATTCACTAGAAGTATAATATCTCCTGAACAACTGTTTAGCGATACATGGAATAAACTTGAAAAAGAACAACGTGAATATATAAAATCTTTAGTTGAAAACAATAAATTTACAGAACAACAGGCAAGAGATTACGAAGAATTAGATGATTTATTAAATGTTATAGGATTTTCTTTTGATAAGTTAAGTGATTATATTGAAAATCAAATTGAATCACAAACTGAATTAAACGACTATCTAGATTTTACTGTAGAAAAAACTGAAGAGTTAGATGATTTATATAAAAATCTTACAGATACTATAAAATATATAAATAATTTAAATCACGATTATGCAAAAAATCAATCTTTAACAGCAGAACAAGTCGAAGAATTAATACAGAAATATCCTCAATTAACATCTTATATTCATAAAACAGCCGATGGATGGAAAATTGAAGGAAAAGCATTAGAAGAATTAAATAATATAAGAGAAGATAGTGTAAAAATAGCAGTATTGGCTCAAGCAGGAATTACAGAAGCTCATTATAACAATCTGCGTGAAAGACTTAAACTTTATGGTATTGAAATTGAATCTATAACTGGAATAGCCGATGCTGCTAAAGCAATGATGCCTTATATGGCTAGTGGTGCTAGTAATGAAACTGTTGGGGCAGTTTTAAAATATGGTAAAGCTTTAGATCGTATACGTGGTTTACAAGAAGCATTATCAGACTCTAATTATGGAATTAGTAAAAGCACTTCATCATCAAAAAGTGCTACAGAAGTATATCGAGCGCAAGTTAATATATTATATGAATTAGAAGAACAGCTTAAAAGAGTTAATATAGCTTTAGAAAGAAATCAAATTTTAACAAATTTAGCAGACGAGTCAGAAAAGAATCAATTGTATAATGAACGTATTGGCTTATTACGTCAACAGCAAGATGCATTGCATCAAATTAATGAAGCAAGACGTAAAATGATACGTGATATAAATAATCAACTCTCTTCAGCAGGTTTTCAAATTGACTATAATGCACAACTAAATGAGCTAATGATTAAAAATATGAAACATCTCTCCAATTTTACAGGTGACGCAGCAAAAGAATATGAAAACCTTATTAAAAAAGTTTTAGATTTAAATGAAGCTAATCAAGATAATTCTACAAAATGGTTGCAAATTGAACAAGATATAGAAAGCGTTATAGAATCCATGATTAGTTTAAATGAAGCAAACAAAGATGTTATTGCAACAGTTGAATCTAAAATAATGGATATAATTAGAAAACGTTATGAAGAACAAGGTAAAATAAGAGAAGAAGAATATAATAAAGAAAAAGAAGTATTAAATAATTCACTTAATGAATATAAAAGTTATGTTCAAGGTATGCTTGATGAAATGGATAGACTTTACAATACAGAAGACTATGAAAAACAAATTCAAAAACAGTCTCAAGCTATCATGGATATTCAATCTGATATCAATAAATTAAGCTTGGCAGCAGAGTCGGGAGATATGGATGCACAAACGAAAATAAATGATTTACGTAAAAAATTAGATGAAGAGAGAGAAAAACTTGTTGAAATCCAAACAAAACGTGAGCGTGATTTGCGTAAACAAAATCTCCAGGATAGTATAAAAGACTATGAAGAAAATACTAAAAAACAAATTGAAATATTAGACAAAGAATATGAGGATTTTCAATCTAAGTTAGATAGTAAATTATCTGAAGAAAATATTTACTTAGAAACTAGAAAAGCAATGATGACAGGTCATATTCATGCTATTAATGATGATTTGGAAACAGTTGAATATAAGTTTGAAGATATAGAAACAGCTTATATTAATTTTGAAAATAGATTTGGTGAAGGTTTGTCATTATTAGGCAATAAAATAAAAAGTGAATTTATAGATAATATTCAACTTGCTAAAAAAGCAATGTTGCAATTACAAGATGTTACAGTAGGCTCAGGTAGTATAGATATAGAAAAAGCTAAAGAACAAATTGGAGTATTACAAACATTATGGAATACAGTTGAAGATGATAAAAAACGTAAAGAATACGCCGATGAAGCAGAGAGATTAAGAAAAAAATATGGATTAGGATTTGAAGATTTACGTGGATATACAGGTGTATACAATTCAAATTCAACAACTTCTCAAATTTCAAATCCATCTAGTGGCTTATCTAATTTAGTAAAAAATATACCTAAATTTATTTTAAATCCACTAGACAATGTTGCTAATAAAATACCTCAATATACTACTAAAACCTCTAGTAGCAATAACGATGTAAAACTATCATTAAATTTCCCGAATATTATAGGTGAAATGAATCAATCTAAAGCTGGTGATGTAGCTAATGAAGTGTTTAGAAGATTTCGATTAGAATTAAAAAAATTAGGAGTCCAATTGTAGAGTATATTTTACTCTACAATTTCTTTTTTTATTTTTAAAATGAAAGTAGGCGATATGTTTGTTTACCGAAAAATCATTTATTATAGATGGAATTCCATCATCTGAAATAAATGTCGATGATTGTGTTTTAATTAGAGATAATCCACAAATAAATAGACAAATAATGGGTAATAAATCTATAGTAGAAAATAAATTACATTATAGCGATATTCCTACATTTATAAGAACTGAAAAACAACCTATGGAATTTACCTTAATGGTAAGTTTTTTAGATACAGAGTTAAATGAAAATAAATTAATTGAATTAAATAAAATATTTAGTAAAGATATTTATGTCCCATTTGAAAGTAGTGATTATCCGAACGTTGTTTTTTATGTTATTGCTACATCTATTGAATTAGTTACTTTTAGTAATTTTAAAGGGTGGTATCAAATAAATTTAAGATGTAATGCACCTCATGCTTGGTTAAAAGAAGAATTATTATCATTCGATTTATCTGAAATTACAGAACCAACAACAATAGAAATAGAAAATAAAACAAATGTAATGCATCCAAAGTGGCATAAATACATTTATGAGCCTGAATTATGGATATATTTACAAGGAAATGAAAGTGAAATTAAGTTAGAAAATTTATCTGATAATGGTAGAATTTTTGAGTTTATAGATTTAAATATTGGTGAAGAGTTATACATTCATAATAGAAAAAAACAAATAGAAAGTAATGTAGCTATAAATAGACTTGCTAACTTGTTTAATAAAAATTGGTTTAGATTAGTTGA
>CAYXLG010000038.1:0-8429 GCA_964465805.1 uncultured Muribaculaceae bacterium | reverse complement strand
TTAATGATCCAATTGCAGATATGCTTACAAGAATTCGTAATGCAAATCAAATGCGATACAAAGAAGTTGAAGTACCCGCTTCAAAAATGAAAATAGAGATTGCAAGAATATTAAAAGAAGAAGGATTTATAACTGATTATAAAATCAAAAAGAACGATGTTAAAAATATAATTGTTTTGACTTTAAAATATAAGCAAAACAAAGAACGAGTAATTACTGGATTAAAAAGAATTTCTAAACCAGGATTACGAGTTTACGCCAAAGCAAATGATATACCAAAAGTATTAAATGGCCTAGGAATTGCTATCATTTCCACATCAGGTGGTGTACTTACTGATAAGCAAGCTAGAGAAAGAGTGCTTGGTGGAGAAGTATTAGCGTATATTTGGTAGAAAGTAAGGAGGATTATTATGAGTCGTATTGGAAATAGAGTATTAACAATACCTGAAAATGTTACAGTAACGGTAAATGGTAATATTGTAAATGTAAAAGGTCCTAAAGGTGAACTTTCTACTTTAATAGATAGCAATATTACAGTTGAGATAAAAGAAAATGAATTAAAAGTTATCGCAGATGATAGCTTTAAAAAATTACACGGGACTACTAATGCAATCATAAAAAATATGATTGTTGGTGTAACCGATGGTTATGAAAAAAAATTAGAAGCAATAGGTGTTGGGTACCGTTTCGCTTTAAAAGAAAATACCTTAGTTGTTTCTGCTGGATATTCACACCCAGTAGAAGTTAAACTACCTGAAGGAATAACTGTTGAATTACCATCTAATACTCAATTAATTGTAAAAGGAATTGACAAATTTCTTGTGGGAGAGTTTGCTACAAACATTCGGAAAATTCGAAAACCTGAACCTTATAAAGGTAAAGGAATTCGTTATCAAGATGAAGTAGTTATACGTAAAGCAGGTAAGAAAGCTGCTAAATAATCTAAAGTAAAGGAGAGATTTACTATGATAAAAAAAGTATCTCGTAATGAAGTACGAAAAGCTAGGCACAAACGAGTTAAAAATAAAGTTAGTGGAACATCTACTATACCAAGACTTAATGTGTTTAGATCGAATAACAATATTTTTGCACAAATTATAGATGATGAAAATGCAGTTACATTAGTTAGTGCCTCTTCTATCGATAAAGAGTTAAAAATCGAAAATGGCGGCAATATTGAAGCTGCAAAAAAAGTAGGAGAGTTACTTGCTAAAAGAGCTAAAAAGGCAAAAATAGTTGAAGTAAAATTTGATAGAGGTGGATACCAATATCATGGACGTGTTAAAGCGTTAGCGGATGTAGCACGTCAAAATGGATTAAAATTCTAAGGAGGTTAATGAATGGAATACAAGAAAAGAGGACCCCGTCCTAAGCAATTCGACGAAGAAGTAATTAATATTAGTCGTGTTACTAAAGTTACTAAAGGTGGTCGAAATTTCCGTTTTTCAGCTCTAGTAGTAGTTGGTGACCGTAATGGACTTGTCGGACTAGGAGTTGGTAAGGCCAATGAAGTACCAGATGCTATTAAAAAAGCTGTTCAAGCAGCAACAAAAAATGTTATTAAAGTTGCTATTGTTGACGAAAGAACTATCCCTCATGAAGCAATAGGTGTACGTGGTGCAAGTAAAGTATTATTAAAACCAGCATTAAAAGGTACTGGAGTAAAAGCAGGTGGACCTGTTCGTTCGGTATTAGAAATGGCTGGAATTAAAGATGTTTTATCTAAATCTTTAGGTTCAAGCACTAAAATTAACATGGCATATGCGACTTTAAACGCCTTAAAATCACAAAAAACAGTAGAAGAAGTTGCTAAACTTCGAGGAAAAACAGTGGAGGAGATTATATAATATGAAATTACATAATTTGTATCCAAATGCAGGTTCAACAAAAACTTCTAAGAGAGTTGGACGCGGGCCAGGAAGTGGTTTAGGAAAAACAAGTGGTAGAGGTGAAAAAGGGCAAAATGCTAGAAGTGGTGGAGGAGTAAGACCGGGATTTGAGGGAGGTCAAACACCATTATTTAGAAGAATTCCAAAAAGAGGATTCTCTAATGCGCCGTTCAAAAAGGTTTATGCAGTTATTAATTTAAGTGATTTAAACAAATTTGAAGATGGTGCAGTTATTACACCAGAATTATTAAAAGAGATGGGGTTAATCAAACAACAATTAGATGGAATAAAAGTATTAGGGAACGGTAATTTAGATAAAAAGTTACATGTTAGAGCACATAAATTTTCTAATACAGCACTTACAAAAATAGAAAAATTAGGTGGAAAAGCTGAGGTGATCTAAAGTGTTTGCAAATTTTAAGCAAATATTTAATCCCAAAAATAAGGATTTACAAAAAAGAATATTATTTACATTTTTTGCCTTATTTGTATTTAAATTAGGTACAACGATAATTGTTCCAGGTGTTAATACAGCACAATTAGGGACACACAATTTAGGTTTTCTTGAGTTAATTAATGTTATGGGTGGAGGAGCTTTGGCACAATTTTCAATATTTGGTCTTGGAGTTATGCCATATATTACCGCATCAATAATTATTCAATTAGCACAAATGGATATAGTACCTTATTTAGCAGATTTAGCTAAAGAAGGCCATACAGGCCGTGTTAAAATCAATCAAATTACTAGAGTGCTAGGTATAATTTTAGCATTCATTCAAGGATATATTATGTCATTTGCATTCATTAGAACAGGAACTGTGTTAGAATATATGCAATTTTCAACCGTTTTAACAGCAGGAACTGCATTCTTACTTTGGATGGGTGATCAAATCACAGCCAAAGGTATTGGAAATGGTATATCATTAATTATTATGACTGGTATTATTGCAAGTCTTCCAAATATGTTTATTCAGGCTTGGCAAAGTTTTACTAGTGATGGTTCAGCATTAGGAATATTATTTTTTGTAATTTTCGTAATTATATATTTACTAATTGTAATTGGAGTTATTTTTGAGCAATCTGCAGAAAGAAGAATTCCTATACAATATGCAAATAAATCAACTAGTGCTTTAGGAAAACAAAATTATATTCCATTTAAACTGAATTCAGCTGGAGTTGTACCAGTAATTTTCTCATCATCATTATTATCAATTCCAGCAATATTTGTTGGTTTAATTAAAAATCCAAAATATGGTGAATTTATTAAAAATTATATTGCAATAACTTCTCTTACAGGATTTATTTTATATATAATATTTATAATACTTTTTTCATATTTTTACACATTCATTCAATTAAAACCAAAAGAAATGGCTGAAAATTTACAAAATAATGGTGGTTATATTCCAGGAATAAGACCTGGAGAAGAAACAATAAAGTATGTTACTAGTATACTTTATCGTTTAACACTTGTTGGTGCACTTTCACTTGCGTTTATAGCAGGGCTTCCAATTATATTCAGTATTATTTCAAAATTACCATCTAACATATCAATAGGAGGTACTGGATTATTAATTGTTGTAGGTGTGGCACTTGAAACTTATAAGAGTTTAGATAGTCAACTTGCAAGCCGAATATATACACGCAGAAGAGGGCGTAGAAAGTGAAAAATATAATCTTTCTTTCTCTCCCAGCTGCCGGCAAAGGTACACAATCAAGACTGATTTCTGAGAAATACAAAATTCCTCATATTTCAATAGGTGATGTTTTAAGAAATGAGATGAAACTAGAAACCGATATTGGAATAAAAATCAAGGAAGATATAAAATTAGGTAATTTAATTGATGATTCTATAATCACTCCATTATTACTTAATCGATTAAGCGAAAAGGATTGTGAAAATGGTTATGTTCTAGATGGTTTTCCAAGAACTTTAAAGCAAGCAAGAATATACAAACAAATTTTAGAAGAACAAAATAAACAATTAGATTATGTTTTTTATTTAAAAATTGATAAAGAAATAGCACGTAAAAGAATAGTTGGACGTTTAATTTGTAGTAGTTGCCAAGAAGTTTATAATGATATGTTTGAAGATACAATGCCAAAAATTGGTGGTATATGTGAAAAATGTAATGGTACACTTGTTAAAAGAGATGATGACAGTTTTGAAACATTTGAAAAAAGATTTAAAACATATTTAGAGGAAACAAAACCATTAATAGAATATTACAAAAAACAAAATAAACTTTATGAAATTGATAGTGGGATTAATAAAGATTATACTTTCAAACAAATTACTAATATATTAGATAGAGGTGATTCAGATGATTAGTATCAAATCACCATATGAAATAGAATTGATGGAAATTGCCGGTAAAATTGTTGGTGATACACACAAATATTTAGAAAAATTTATAAAACCGGGAATTACTACTAAAGAACTTGATGAATTAGCAGAAAAGTTTATTCGAGAATCAGGGGCAGTCCCATCATTTAAAAATTATGAAGGATTTCCTGCATCGATTTGTACTTCAATTAATGAAGAAGTTGTTCATGGAATTCCTAGTAATCGTAAATTAAAAAATGGAGATATAATATCAATTGATATTGGGGCTTGTTACAAAGGATATCATGGTGATTCTGCTTGGACTTATGGAGTTGGAAAAATAAGTCCTGAAAAAAAATTATTGTTGGAACATACAGAAAAATCTTTATATGAAGGTTTAAAGGTAATAAAAGCAGGAGCACGTGTTGGAGATATTGGGCATGCAATATCAAAATATATTAAAAATTTTAATTTTGGTGTTGTTAGAGAACTGGTTGGTCACGGAGTAGGAAACGCACTTCATGAATTACCAGATGTTCCTAATTATGGTAAAGCAAATACTGGTCCGATTTTAAAAGAGGGAATGGTTATTGCGGTTGAACCAATGGTTAATCTAGGTACTCGTGAGGTATTTATAAAAGATGATGAATGGACAATTATAACCGCAGATAATTTACCATCAGCACATTTTGAACATACAGTTTTAGTAACAAAAAATGGAATTAAAATTTTAACGAAGAGGTGATACGATGGCTAAGGAAGATACTATTGAAGTTGAAGGAAAAGTGTTGGAAATATTACCTGGTGGAGTATTTCGAGTTGAACTCGAAAATAAGCATATAGTAATCGCCCACGTTTCTGGTAAAATCCGAATGAATCACATTCGAATTTCAGCAGGTGACAAGGTTACTGTAGAACTCTCGCCATATGATTTAACACGTGGGCGTATAACCTATAGAAAAAATTAGGAGGGATTTATATGAAAATAAAACCATCAGTAAAAAAAATGTGTGATAAATGTAAGATTATTAAACGTAAGGGTAAAATTTATGTGATTTGTTCTAACCCTAAACATAAACAAAGACAAGGATAATAGGAGGTGTTTTATGGCACGTATTAAAGGTGTAGATATACCAAATAATAAAAGAGTTGAAATTTCTTTAACTTATATTTATGGAATTGGTAGAAATTTATCAAAAACAATTTTAAATGATTTAAAGATTGATCACAATAAGAAAGTAAACGAGTTAAGTAATGAAGAATTAGTACTTATTCGTGATGAAATTGAAAAATATGTTACTGAAGGGGATTTACGACGTGAAGTAAATACGAATGTAAAAACAAAAATGGAAATTAATTCTTACCAAGGTTCTCGTCATCGTCGAGGATTACCAGTAAGAGGTCAAAGAACCAATCGTAATGCAAGAACTCGTAAAGGAAGAGGCAAAGTAGTTGCTAATAAGAAAAGTTAATTTTAAGTAAGAAGGAGGGTAACTAATGGCTTATAAACCAAGAAAGAGAAAAGTAAAAAAGAATGTAACAGAAGGAAGTGCTTACATTCATTCAACTTTCAATAACACTATTGTTACAATTAGTGATAAAGAAGGAAATGCAATTAGTTGGGCATCAGCTGGAACTTTAGGTTTTAAAGGAAGCAAAAAATCAACACCATTTGCAGCTGGTATGTCAGCAGAAGCAGCTGGAAGAGCTGCTGCAGAAGTTGGTATGAAAAAAGTTGAAGTATTTGTAAAAGGACTAGGATCTGGTCGTGAAACGGCTATTCGTTCATTGCAAACTGCAGGTTTAGAAATTACTTCTATAACAGATGTAACACCAATACCACATAATGGATGTCGTCCACCAAAACGACCACGTGGTTAATAAAAAAGAAAAGGAGTGTGTTAGAGTGTTAAACTTTGAAAAACCAACATATAAAATTACCGAATATGTAGAAAATAATAATTATGGAAAATTTGAATTAGAACCTTTAGAAAGAGGTTTTGGAACGACTATTGGTAATGCTCTTAGAAGAGTTATGCTATCGAGTTTACCAGGGAGTGCAATTACAGCTGTTAAAATAGATGGTGTAATGCATGAATTTCAAACTATCGAAGGTGTTGTTGAAGATGTTACAACGATTGTTTTAAATTTAAAAAACATTGTTGTTAAAAATCATTCGAAAGAGCCAAAAGTAGTTAGATTATCAGTTTCAGAAGAAAAAATTGTAACTGCAGATGATATTGAATTAGATGCTGATATTGAAATAATTAACAAAGATCAAGTGATTGCTACAATATCAAAAGGTGGAAAACTGGACATGGAGATGCTTGTAACTAATGGTCGCGGTTATGTTCCTGCGGGTGAAAATAAAATTGACGTTGAAAACAATAAAATTGGATACATACCAATCGACGCTTTATATTCACCAATTGATCGAGTAAATTATGAGGTTGAAGGGGCACGTGTAGGGCAAGATGATAGTTATGACAAACTAACTCTTAATGTTCATACAAATGGTGGAATGAGACCAGAAGATGCAGTTGCGCTAGCTTCCAAAATATTAATGGAGCATTTAAAAATCTTAACTGAATTAAGTGAAATAACTGATTTAACTGGTGTAATGACAGCCAAGAAAGAAGATAGTAAACTTAAGAAATTAGAAACATCAATTGAAGATTTAGATTTTTCAGTTCGTGCGTATAACTGCTTGAAAAGAGCTAATATTAACACACTAGGAGATTTAACGGAAAAAACCGAATTAGAAATGATGAAAATACGTAATTTAGGTAAAAAATCCCTAAAAGAAGTTACTGATAAACTCAGAGAACTGGGCCTTAAATTCCGTGATGAAGATCAATAGGTAGGAGGAAGATTATGTATAGAAAATTAGGACGCGATAATAAACATAGAAGAAGTATGCTTGCCAATTTAACTAGAGACTTAATTATGAATGAACAAATTAAAACAACAGAGACTAGAGCTAAAGAAGTTCGTAAGTTTTTAGACAAAATGGTTACATATGGAAAAAAAGGAACATTAGTATCTAGAAGAAAAGCATTAGCCTTTCTACAAAATGATAAAGTTGCAACTAATAAAGTGTTTGATGTTTTGGTACCTAGATATGCAAATAGAAATGGTGGATATACAAGAATTTTAAAATTAGATGAACGTCGTGGAGACGATGCATTAATGGTTATTTTAAAGTTAGTTGAGGAAGAGTAAAAATTACTCTTTTTTTATTAAAGTATATTAAGTTTAAATATAAATAATATATTGTATATTAAAAACATAAACATAACTATTGATTAAGATGATAGTTATATAAAATGAAGACAATTAATTATAATAATGAAACAAATGATATAAGTAGTATAAAAGAGTATCATAAACACTTATAAGTTGAATTAATAATTAATATACTATATAATTATATTAGTGGAAGGTGTGATGGTATGAAGGCATTAATAACAGGTGCAAGTTCCGGTATAGGTGCTGATATGGCGAGAGTATTGAGTAAGCAAGGTCATGATTTAATCCTTGTGGCTCGTGATAAAAAGGGATTAGAAAAAATAAAAAAAGAACTAAGTGGTAATGTAAAAATAATAGCAATGGATATTTCTAGTACTTTTAATTGTATGAAACTGTATAACAAAGTAAAAAAAGAAAATATTGATATTTTAATAAATAATGCTGGTTTTGGCATTTTTGGAAATTTTTATGAGACTAAATTAGATCAAGAATTAGATATGATTGATTTGCATATAAAAACAGTTCACACACTTACAAAAGTTTTTTTGAAAGATTTTAAAGAACGAAATAGTGGATATATTTTAAATGTGTCTTCATCTGCTGCTTTCTTATCTGGTCCACTTATGGGTACTTATTATGCAACTAAAGGTTACATATTACAATTAACGGAGGCCATTTATGAGGAATTAAGACACGCAGGTAGTAATGTGTATGTTGGTGCCTTATGTCCTGGTCCGGTTAATACTAATTTTAATAATGTTGCTGGTATTAGTTTTTCAGTTAAAGCTATGGAAAGTCATGAAGTGGCTGAATATGCAATCAATAAAATGTTTAAAAGAAAGTTAATTATTATTCCTGGCTTGCTAAATAAATTAGGTATTTTTTTTACAAGATTGTTACCAAGAAAAATATTATTAACAATTAATTATAATATTCAAAAAAGAAAAAATAATTGAACAGTATTT
>CAYXLG010000037.1:0-8575 GCA_964465805.1 uncultured Muribaculaceae bacterium | reverse complement strand
AATTCATCTCCCACTTATAGAAGATGGGAGAATTCTTGCTAAGAAACGTTAAATTTCACATCCAATCTCTTTTTAATAACCTCAAAATCCCAAGGTTTATAATTATTTTTCTCTACACAAACATTAAAATAAATATCTTTATCATCACTATTAATGTCTAAATGGTGTATATGACCATGTATATTATAATATAATCCCTTACCAGCTAACTCATATCTTGGTTCATGTGATAATAAGTATTTATCTTCAACCAATACAGGATGTTTACTCACTTCATCAAATCCAATACTTTTCCAATATGTATTAGATTTTCTTCTATCGTGATTTCCTTTAATCAAAATCTTATATCCATTTAGACTTTTAATTATTTCAGTTGTTTTATCTCTACCATAAAAAGATATATCACCAAGAACATAAACCAAGTATTCTTTTTTAATTAGCTTATTCCAATTATCTATAATTATTTTATCCATCTCATATTTATCTCTGAATGGTCTTTGAGCATATTCTATAATGTTTGAATGTCCAAAGTGTGGGTCTGATGTTATAAAAGTTTTACGTATCTTAAACACCTACTTTTACTATAAAATTTTATATTTTAACGATTTTGGCAAGAAGCCTCCTATCTTCTACAAGTAGGAGATGAATTGCTAATTGTTGTTGTGACAGATAAATTCTATATGCTTGAAACTGACTTGTAGCTATAATGTGGTTTATGATATCAATCAGACTCCCTCTTAAAGTATTCAAACCAGTCACTCACATCTTCTAAATACCCTATATCTCTAATCTTACTAAAAACTCTAAATGGATTTATATTTTCATTTTCTTTTTTATAATTTTCAAACTCATATTTACTAAATTCTTCTTCATTTTCTAATTCAATATTACAATCCTCAATATCAATAATACAATTTGTTTGTAACATTGTTGAATTTTTAGTTTTAAAACATAAATTTTTAAATATTGTTGCTGTTGAATCTCTAGTTTTTATTATATAAATTTCACCCTTATCAGAAACACACTCCCATATATTTTTATTTCCAAGGCTGTCTGGTATAACTATGTATTTATTTTTATTATCGTAACCTTCGTTGTTATTTTGTATTCTCATAATTACTACCTCTTCTTTCCCTCAATCTCATCATCTGCATAATTTAAATCATCTATAATTACTTCAACATACTCCCCAGTATAATCCCATAACCTATGTTCTATCACAATCTCATTAATTTCATATAGTCCATTATATTGTCTAACTTTTCCTATTTCATTGATAATATCTTTTCCTTGAATATGTATAACTAATCCTATTTCTATATTTTCCTGTTCTTTTTCTTTTAAAAATTTTGATAAATTAAAACATTCAGGAAAACCTGCTCTTGTTCTACCATGTATTAAAAAATTTAACTTATTTAAATCCTTACCCTCTGGCAATTCTAAAACTCCAACATTTTTTATAATCATATGTAAATTCCTTTCTACCCTGTGGGATTTTAAATAATTTTAATTAATATTATATTTTAATTATGTCGTAACTGTTATGTTTTAGTACACTTTAAGTATAACATGAAATATATATCTTGTCAAATACTTTTTATATTTTAATTATGTCATTCTTTAATTCTTTTAAAACCTAAACTTTCAATTCCTTCTTTATACACTCTTAATCTGTTTTCCATCCTTTCCCCACAATATTTAGCTTGTTGAGATAATTCATATATTTCTTTTAATAACTTATATATTTTTCCCTTATCTAAATCTGTATTAAATAATTCTTCCCTTATTTCAATAATCATATCTTGCATAATTTCATTAATGTGACAAATAGGAGTGGAGTCATCCACAATTTTATTATCTTTATTATAATAATCCATATAAATATTTTCCTTTCTTAAGATTTTAGCACTTGTTTTATAAGAACAAATATCAAAATATAATACCTAAAATCTATTTTAATATATTTTACTTATCCAAATACATTTAATATTATATTTTAATTTTAAGCTACTTATTTTTGTTTTTTCTCTAATAAACCTTTTTTACGCATCATAATCATTCTATCTCTTAATTTTTGTCGCTGCTCTTCTGACAATTCTTTTTTCTTAATAATTTTATGAGTTTTATTCGCACCTTTAACTCTTGGTTTTAATATATCAGCAACTTTACTTAAATCTTTTTCATAAAATAAATAAACTGATTCATTATCACCTTGAACAAACTTTTGCAATTCTACTCCTATAGATTTAAAATCTTTAACTCTATTATTCGCATAACCATTACTGTTAAACTGAATAGCTAACATAGTATCATTATAACGATATATATGAGTGTTTGATTTGCATTTTAAATATGTATCATTCTCATTAGTTGTTTTCTCCTGCATCAATACTCTGTAAGTTCCTCTATACTTAATAATATTAATCACCCCTTTATTTTTTATTAAAAATATCTTACAACTCTATTATATCACAATATTCTAATTTGTCAAACCATAATGTTATATTTTAATTATTATATTGATTTATAAATTTATTATTATTACCAATTTGAGTTATGTATAAATTTTCTTTTGCTCTAGTAATTCCAACATAAAAAAGTCTAGCCTCATCTTCAATAGGGGATTTTGTGTGAGGGAATTTATCATCTTCTATACTAATGATAAATACATTTTTAAATTCCAAGCCTTTACTCTTATGTACTGTCATAAGTTTAATATTTTCATCTTTTTTCTTATTGTTAGTATTACTATTGCTATCTATGTAAGATATAAACTTTGATATATCATTTCCTTTGATAAAAGTTTTTAAAGTTTCTATAGAAGATATTCTATCTTCATAATCTTCAGAATCATTATATTTTTCTTGTATTAAATCTTTAATTTTAAAAACGTTTACAATATTATCTATCAATCTATCAATATTAAGCTCTTTATCATATTGAAGTTTTAATCTTAATATATTGTCTTTAAAAGTGTTAATATTTTGTTTTTGCCATACTTTATCATATTCAAAAGATAATAAAGCTTCATATATAGATAAATTATTCTTACTAGCATAAGATTTTATATTATTAAAAACACTCTTACTAAAATAAGTTAATGGATAATTTCTATTATTATAAATATTTTCTAATGCACCATCATCATCTTGATTATCTATCAATCTTAAATATGAGATAATAGTACTTATTTCTTTTCTTTTAAAGAAAGAACTATCATTGTCTATATCATAACCTATTCTACGTTTTTTTAATTCATTTTCTATATTACCAGAATGAGAATTAAGTCTATATAATACAGCAATTTCACAAGGTTTTACTTTGTTTTTTAATAATTCTTCTATTTTATCAACAACTTCTACAGCTTCATCCTCTTGACTAAGATAACTATTTATAAATATATTCCCGTTATTTTTGTTATTTGCAATAGAGTCTGAATAATATTTATAATCACCATAGTAATTCTTAATAAATTTATTAGAGTTTTTTACTATATTGTCACAGGATCTATAGTTAATATTCATATTAATTACTGTTGTGTTTTTCCACTCCTTATGAAAATTCATAAACAATTCTGGAACACCACCTCTAAAACTATATATAGCTTGACGATAATCACCTACAACAAATATATTTCCAGATTCACATAGCTGTTTTAAAATTAAACTTTGTATTAAATTAGTATCCTGATATTCATCAACCAAAATAAAATCATAAGTTATTTTTGTTTTTTGTAACAATTTATAACATTCTATTAACCAATCATCAAAATCATATAATCTATTTTTCTGTTTAAAAATTTCATATTCTTTATAAAACTTTCTTAATTCAGTTTCAGTATAATTGCTATCTTTTGGCATAAAACTATCTTTATATGTTTTAAAATAACTTTTTTGATAACCTATAAAACTTTGAATTTCTTTTATATTAGCTTTTTTATCAATGTTTTTAAAACAATTCTCTATTTGCCAATCTTTAATAAGATTACTCACATCTATATTATTGTTAAAAAGTATATTGCCACATATACTATGGAATGTACCTACATTGACATTTGTATATCCCATTTTAGATAATTTCTTTTTCAAATCATTAGCTGTATTTCTTGTAAAGGATATAGCTAAAATATCACTTTCATTAACATGATATTTTTCTATTAAGTTTTTAATTCTATATACTAATACAGAACTTTTCCCTGAACCTGCTCCAGCAATTACAGAACAAGAACCTTTATAAAAATTTATTGCCTGCTGCTGTTGTTTATTAAATTGCAATATAATTACCTCCGTTTTATATTTCTTTTTTTATAGTTTTATCTTTATATTTTTTATTTACTGTTAATCCAAAATCTTCATCAATCTTTTCCATATAAGAAGCATTAGATTGTTTTTTAATTCTATATTTTTCAGTATTAATATCTATAGTTAAATCAGAAAGAGTTTTAATATTTGCTATATAATTATCATCTAATCTATATTTATGTAATTCATTTTCCAATTCTTTTTGTTTATTTTTACGTAGTTCTGCTTTATTAATAATATATTCAATAAAAAATTTATTAAATTCTTTTATTAAAATATCTTCTTCCTTACATTGTTTAAATTCTTTAAATAGCTTTTTACATCTATCTAAATTTGTATAATATATCTCATAGCTATCATAAAAATACATAATATTTTTCTCTTTTAATCTATCAGATAACATATTGCAAAAATCAAAAGCTTTAGAACCATAAAAACATTCTGATGCTTTTTCTATTTTTAATTCTTCTCTAATACTTTCACTTGTTTTTATATAAAAATTAACTTCTTCTGAAGTTGCTCTCACATCTTTATAATCACATTCTACAGCTATATTTTTATCATCTACCACAGTAATATTTGTTTCTTTTTTTCTAACCATAGGTACTTTATACCATTTAAGTACATCTGCTTGTTTTAAAAATTCTAAACAATTATGTATATAATATTTAATATTATTATCAACTTTTTCAAAGAATTCTCTAGTTACATCATTATTTAATTTAAACTCATTACTAGTATGTTCTTGATTATATTTTACCGTTTTATAATTATGATTGATCATTTCTATGTATCTAGCATAGTCAATAATAGGCAATATTATCTTATTATCAACATCATGTTCTTTAATAAGTTTTAATAATATAATAGGAGCTAAATATTGATACATACCAGTATTAATTTTATTTAATATTGCTGGCTTAAGTTCTTTATGTATATTACATATTTTATATTTTCCATTGCTAATATCTTTAATCTCACAATATCTTGATGCTTTTTCTAATAATCTTTTTTTTGTAGAATTTACTATTTTTTTATTCTTTTTGTAATAAGCAATATTAGATGGAGTACCAAAATAATCTAATAATTTTTTATTATTAATCGTTCCTTTCTTTAATATTTTTTTATAATTATTATCATTTACCATTAATTTTTCCTTTCTTAAATTTGCTCAACATTTTAAAATCACTATTAGCCTTACAGTCTCTAAGTGTAGAGCCCATTTAAAAAGTAACCTTTTTTTTTGATATATTATATATATATTATATTGAAAAAAAAGGTTACTTTTTAAACCTTGTTTAGCCTTAGAGTATGTAAGGCTAAGTTGACTTTTGAAAAGTCGAGCAAATTCATAATTATATTTTAATAATATTTTATTTCACAATATAAATATATCATATATTTTTTATTTGTCAAATTTATTATATTTTAATTATGTTATTATTTATATTATATATTGCGGGGGTTTAAGGGGGTGCTAAATTAGTTTTATGAACGAAGCCTAGCGAAGTGAAATAAAACTAATCCCCCTTAGATATAACTAATAACTTAATGAGCATACTAATTCATCAATATTATCTTGAGTAATACCAATATAACTAGCTGTAATGTCTGGTGAACTATGACCTAATATTCTTTGAACTAATACAATATCTTTATTACTCATAATATATAAGTTATAAGCAAATGTTTTTCTTGCACCATGAGTACCTATGCTAAAGTTAAGTTTTATTTTATCAACAGCATTTTTAAAAATTTGCCAAGCTTGTTTACGATCTATAGGAGAATTTATAGCTGTATTTTTTATTTTTATATATTTTTTATCTTTTTTAACTTCTACATATGATTTGTATTTTTGAGAAGGGAATATATATGAATTATCTGGCATATTTTTAAAGTTATTTATATAATCCTGGAGTTCTATTTTAAACTTGGGATGAATTTTAACTTTTCTATTTTTAGATGTTTTATTCTCTTTAATCTCAAAGTATCCATTTTCTAATACTTTTTTTATATCTGATACTTTAAGATTTACAATATCAGATATTCTATAACCAGAATATATTCCTAATTGAAATAACATATAATTTCTTAATCCATGTCCTCCATGATTTTGTTCTAGTAGAGCAGAACGTATTTGATTTATTTGATTTATATCTTTTATTGGTTGTACAAATTTCATAATTATCTCTCCTTAGTTTGAGTTTGTTTTAGTTTGTTACAATATAAGTATATTATATTTTTATTATATTGTCAATAGTTTTTTAAAAATATAAAATAAAAAAATAAAACATAAGTAAGTAAACAGCTTGACAGCGTGGACAGTTTGCCCACTTGTCGCTTCAAAGTGAGGAAAACCACCTCACTTTTCAGCATAGTAAATATTAAAAATTTGACTATTTATTTTCTTTTCTTCTATTATTATTTCCTAACATTCTAAAATCTATTTTAGGTAATGGTTTATCATATATTTCTGCAATGATAATTTTATTACCATCTTTCTCTATCTTACAATATCTCTTTAACTCTTTTAATTGTGATTTTTTAGAGTTACCTGCTGATATAGGCATATCTAGTATCTTACATAATTCTCTATAATTTTTTATTACTTGACCTTGTTTAAATAATTTTTTTATTTTTTCAAAACTTTCTCTAGTTTCAATAATAATTTTTAATATAGTAGCTAATTTTTTCATTTCACTTACTCTTTTAATTCTTCTGGTAGTATTACCATCTTTAATTACTACTGAGTATTTACTTTCTCCTATCTTTTTATTTTTATTACGTTTTTTTATTTTCTTTTTATATTCACTGAAAGTAATATTTGGTAATAAAAAATCAATTTCACCTCCTTTAGTATATTCAATGTTATGTATGGGTTTTTCATTTGAAATAAAAAATATTTCATAAATATAAGCTTCATTTCTTGAAAGTTTTTCACTTACTAATATCTTGCTGATTTCATTAAACCATTCTTTCTTTTGTTTATGTAGATGTAACCTTTTTCTTATGTTATTGGTTATGCCAATATACAACAGCTGATCATTTTTGTTATAAAATTTATATATCATATGTTTTTTCATATTAATTTTATCATGTCCTTTCATTTTATATTTTAATTATGTTGGAGCGATAATGCTGTGTAAATATATAAATATGTTTATAATTGTTGTATCATATTATATTTTAATTGTCAAATTTGTGAAAATGAAGCTTTGTTTATAATTTGAAAATTGTTTTGTTTTTGTTTTTAAAATGTTTTTTCATATTTGTATCGAGGTTGCATAGGTGATTTTATGTATAATGTGTTGTGGCTGTTAGATTTGATAGATGTTTTATGTGTTGGATAAAATGAGTATCGATGAAATGTATGTTTTTGGTGCAAGAGTTAGATGGGTTATTTAGAAAAGTTTTTGATTGGTAGGGTATTGGTATAGGGGTTGTGGTAAAAGGGTTTGAAGGTGTTTTTAAGTGGGTTTAAATAAGGGAAATTTGAGTAGGGTAAATAGGGAGATGGTGAGAGATTTTTTATGTTTTTTGAGAAATAATGCGTTGAAATAAAAGTTGGGAAAGTGGGATAAATAAAGGGTTTCATCGAAGGAGTATCGAAGGAGGGTTTTGGATGAAATATGAGAGATAGAGTGGGAGAAATGTTAGTGTTGGTGGGGTTTGTGGAGGGTTTATAAAAGGATTATAAAAAAGATTATTTTTGTGAGGATTTTTAAGATGGGAAATTTAAAATTTTGTTTAGGTTTTTATTTTGTTTAAGTTTTTGTTTTGTAGGATGGATTTAAAATGACGGTGTGGATGAACCAGCTACACACCTATGGGCTGCGGGTGGAGAGGTAATATTTGTAAAGTATCCCCCCGGTTGGTAGATATGGTAATACATGGATAATATATATAAATAGCTATAATGTATTAATAGCAATAGATACAGGAAAAAATAAGACACAATGCTATTATGTCTGATTTTCTAAGAATTGGCAAATATGGAAACTGAAAAAGATATATTATTATTGAGGCTTCTGCTGCGGCGTGTGCTGCTATTGGGTTAGAAGGAATGGTATTATATGGATAAATGGAAATTGGTTATTGGTAAAAATAGGGAGGGTTAAAAATAGGATAGGGATACTGGTAGAAATGAATATTAATATAATTATGTATAGATATATTTACAATTATTTACAGATTAGGTATAATATATAGTATATTTTGACTGGATATAATTGTAAAAAATAGCTGAAAGCCTGACAAGTTCGGTATTAACAGCG
>CAYXLG010000036.1:0-8838 GCA_964465805.1 uncultured Muribaculaceae bacterium | reverse complement strand
CACGTTGAGACAGTGGTGCTTTTAACATATAAAAAGCAAGCAATAATACGGAAATATTAATAGAAAATTTATATTAATAGTAGGAGTTATTTATGGCAACTTTTGAAGATTTTATGAAATTAGATATTAGAGTTGGAGAAATTATTAAAGTAGATTTTTTAAACTCTTAGTAAAATCAAAAAAACCAGCCTATAAATTATTGGTTGATTTTGGAGATGAAATTGGTATAAAAAAATCAAGTACTCAGATTACCAAGTGCTATCAAAAAGATGAACTTATAGGAAAACAAATATTAGGTGTAGTAAATTTACCACCAAGACAAATTGCTGATTTTATATCAGAAGTATTGGTATTAGGAGTTTACACATCTCAAGGGGTTGTATTAATTAAACCAGAACAATCAGTAAAAAAAGGTGATAAATTAGGTTAATAAAGTAAAACACAAACTGAAAATCATTTTAAAAAAAGATAGAAACAGCAAATATGCTAGATCAAATAATTATGTTTTGGTTGTTTGTTTTACTAAAACAATTATGTAATGGGGGATGTAAATGAAGAAAAAATTTAAAAAAATATATATAGAAATTACAAACATTTGTAATTTATCTTGTCCTTTTTGTAAAGTAGATAAACGTAAAAAAGAGTATATGAAATTAGCTGATTTTAATTTCATTTTAGATCGAATAACGGAATATACAGATTATATTTATTTACACATAAAAGGAGAACCATTAATGCATCCCAATATAAATGAAATTATAGATTTAGCCAACCAAAAAAACTTTAAAGTTAATATCACTACTAATGGTACTTTAATTGATATGTTATATAATAAAAATATTAGACAAATCAATTATTCTATGCAAAGTATGAGTGATATAGAAACAATAAGAAATACAATAATAAAACTTAAGGATTTTATAAAAGACACTAATATTTATTTATCTTTAAGACTATGGAGTGATGAGTCAAAATCAAATTATGAGTTAATGAAAATGTTAATAGAAGAGTTTGATTCATTAAAAACATTTAATGATATTCAAGATAAGAAAAAAATAGATCATAATATATTTTTATCAATTGAAAATGAATTTGAATGGCCAGATTTAGATAATGATTATGAAAATAATTATGGTTATTGCTATGGATTAAAAGATCATATTGGGATTTTAGTAGATGGTACAGTTGTACCATGTTGCTTAGATCATAATGGTGATATTTCGCTTGGAAATATATATAGCCGGGATTTAAGTGATATTTTAAGTTCTAATAGGGCAACTAAAATAATAGATGGATTTAGAAATAGAAATGTTTCAGAAGAATTATGTAAGAAATGTAATTTTAAAGATAAATTTTAATATGTTGTCTAAGGATCGTAATATAAAAAAGAAATATATATGCAGATAAAAGGGAATTAGGAATTGAGATATTTATTGTTAAAATGATTAATGAAATATTATATATATTGCTTTAATAAAAAAATTACTTAAAAAGAATAAAACGAGTTTATTTATACTTTAGTATATGATAAAATTAATACAGTAAAATTTAGTGATTTTTTTATTTTGTAGTAAAGGATGTTTAAGATGAGTTTAATTGATTTATTAATGATATCACTTGCTGTTTCAATGGATGCTTTTTCAGTAGCAATATGTAAGGGATTATCGCTTTCTAAAATGAGTTATAAAAATGCACTTATAACCGGATTGTTTTTTGGCTTCTTTCAAGCTATGATGCCATTTATTGGTTATATGTTAGGTGCTCAGTTTAGAAATTATATAACAGCTATAATTCCTTGGGTAGCACTTATTCTACTCAGTATTATTGGTATAAATATGATTAAAGAATCGTTTGAAGAGTGTAAGATGGACGATTGTTTCGATTTTAAAACAATGATAGTTTTAGCGGTAGCAACAAGTATTGATGCTTTAGCAGTAGGAATAACATTTGCTTGTTTACAAGTTAATATTATAAAATCAATTACAATGATAGGGATTATAACTTTTATTTTTTCTTTTATAGGTGTTTGTATTGGAAATATTTTAGGTTCACGCTTTAAAACCAAAGCTGAATTGTTTGGTGGAGTAGTATTAATTTTAATTGGACTCAAAATATTTGTTGAACATATTGAAGTGTTTATATAATAATAAATAAAAAAGACAAAATGTCTTTTTTTATTATCTCATTAACGTTAATAATCTTAAATAATGATATGTTTCACGTAATACATGATCGGCTAATAATGGTGGAATGATAGATTTTATTTCACAATTTAATAAACCTTTAGTTGCTTCTCTTTTAAAATCACTAATCTCTTCAGTAGAGGCCATACTATTTTGAATAATTTGATTTTCAGATACTCTAATACATTCTTGTACTAGTTTTTCAAATTTGTTGGCAGTTGTTTGTGCAACTTGTTTAAGATTTTTTTCAGTAGGATCTAACATACCATCTATAAACTCAGCGTGTTCTTCCATAATATGGTTCCAAAAGTTAAGTTCTTCACATAATGTTTTATTTGGAATGGTTCTATTTCTAAGGTTATTTAATATTTCTAAATAATATTTAGCTTCATGTATAACATGATGTAACATTTCATGATATAAGGTCATGAATATTTTACATTCTGATATTTGTTTTAGTATAGTGGTTTTAAATTTTATTACTTCTTGAAGTAAATTAAATGAACGGTTATTTAAATCAGTTACTATATTTTCTAACCAATCTAAGTTATTATTAGTATTACCTGATAATTGAAGTTCTGAAGATGTTATTTCAGTGTTAATACTTGCTCCGGTTAATTTTGAAGTTGTTTTTTCAGCACTCAATGTATAAGGAGTAACAAATTCTCCAGTATTGATAATATCTTTAGTAATAACATAGTTAGCATAATATATAGTTTCTGCAAGTAATTGTTCAAAACTTTGTTTCAATATACTAGCTTCAGCAATATATTTAGTTTCAATTGGTTGTAAGTTAGTTTCTATAAAAAATAAATGTTCTTTCATAATCCTTTGAAAAAACAAATTTATTTCAATTGAGTACTCAATGAACTCTTGCTTCGATAACAAATTATCATCCTTTCATTATTGTTCTATTACATAATATTTTAAAGTGATGAAAATATACCTACCAAAAAGTAAGACTAGTTAATTAACCAACAACCAACTTAGGGTGTATTTATTATTTAATAATAATTAATAATAAAAAGTCAAATTTTAATATTTAATCATGAAATAATATTACTTTTGGTGTATAATATACTAGCAAAGAAAAAATATTATACAATAATAATTCTTTTTACGGAGGAGAACTTGCATAATTTAATTGTGATAATTCCGCTCTGTTTTTATCTAAAATATAACAACTTAGAAGGCGTGGTAGTATGGATATTTATTTAGTATTTTCAAAAACAGGAACTTGGTTATCTAACGCATTAAGAGTAATACTTAAAGCAAAATATATACATGTCTCACTATCTTTTGATGATAGATTTGATTGCTTGTATTCTTTTGGTAGAACCAATCCTAATAATCCTTTTTCGGGTGGTTTTGTTATTGAGAATTTAAGAAAAGGGGTATATAAACATAACCCAAAGTCAGAATGTATTATATATAAATTTAAAATAACAAAAGAACAATATGATCAACTGTTATTAGAATTAGACCATTTTAAAAAGAGTCCTAAAAAGTTAAAATATAACTTCTTAGGACTCCTAACAGCAGGTTTAAATATTCGATTTAAACGAAAAAATTATTACTTTTGTACCCAATTTGTATCTCAAGTATTTATTGATGCTGGTATTTTTAATACTTCTAAACAACCTGAGTTATTTAGACCAGAAGATATTTTGTCAAATATAAAAGATTATGAGCAAATATTTGAAGGTTATATTGTTAATTATGTAAATAATTTTGATAACAAAGAAATATTATAATCCAAAATAATATGAGTTTAAAAGATATTTAACGTTATAAGTAACGCTTAGTTTATATAAATATCTTTTTATTTTTAATAAATTTATTTTTTTATTTTTATAATCACTGAGATATTTAAGAAATTTTTCTTTTTCTTTATCAGTACTTATTTTATCAAAATATTCCCAGACATGATTAAGTGCATTAATTGCATTTTTTTTGTTTTCTCTTAAATTCAATGTATCATCTAATAAATTATAAAACTTTTTAGGACTATATTCTTCTTTATTATTTAATATTTTTTTAATAGCAATATATTTAATCTTACTTTTTTCTAAAACATTATATTTATATTTTTGCCATTCTTTTTCTAATAATTTGATGTCACTTAATAAGAAAGTATTGATACATTTTACTGCTGAAATATTTTTATCTTTGACTTCTAACATAATATCTAAATCTAATGCTTTAACACTAGAATAAAAATTATTAAAGACATTAATGTCTATAGTTTCTGAATGTGATCCTCTTTTTTTATTCTTAGATTGTTGTGAATAATGAACTTTCGCACATCCATCATCTTTATTCCAAGTTTTTATACACTTTTCAATCCAATATAAATTATTTTTTAATTCTTGATGATTAATTTCATGATGCAAATTATCAAATACAATTGGTATGTTAGTTTTTTTATGTATTTTAAAAATATCATTAATGGTATATAACCTATCATCATTCTCAATAACTAAACGATCTTTTATATCTTGACTAAGTTTATTATAATTATCAATAAATCTATTTGTAGCAGAGTATTTATCGTTATAAATACCACCTATATGTAACACGATTTTATGTTTTTTATTTGTATTAAGAAAATTTAAAAATCTTGTATGATATTTTAATTCATCAATACTTCTTCTAACAATTTCTGGATTAGGGGAATTTAATACACAGTACTGGCCAGGGTGCATAGATACTCGGATGTTATTATTATTAATTTTATTTCCAATATCAGTTAGTTTTTGATTAAATATATCCCACCATTTAACAGTGTTTATTTCACTTGACCCAAAAGGGATTATTTCAGAACTGATTCTAAATAATTTTATATTATTTAAAATGTTATAATCGATAGCATTTTCCAATGATGTTAGATTTTGCTCTATAATTTTCACTAAATTATCATAAGTAGCATTTTTTTTAAGACAAGTTTTATATGAAACGTTATGAAGCCCAACTGTTAAACAAGCATAACCGATGTTTATCATATCTACCACATTCCTATAGTATAATTGTGTCCATAAAATTAAAATATATTTAAAAAGGTTGATTGTATTATCAAGACTTGGTAAAATAAAATTTAGTAGTATAATAGTAATGTAGGAGATGTAAAATGAATAAAAAAATATTATGTTTTGGTGATAGTATAACTGAAGGGCACCCAGGTGTTACTTATTTAAAATACTTTACTAATAAAAACCAATATAAAAATTTTGGTTTATCTGGCGATACATTAATAGGTATGAAAAGACGTCTTATTAAAGTATTAGAATCTAATAAATACAAAGATGCAACAGGAATAATTATTGGTATTGGTGGTAATGATGTAATTCAACCATTTCTTAAAAATTATTCTTGGATGTGGAAATTAAGAGTTAAGATGTTGTTAAAACGTGGTAGTATTCCGTGTTCTAGTGTTGAGCAGTTTAAAGAAGAATATACTGAGTTGATAAAAATATTAAAAAATAGAATCAAAAAATACTAATTATGCCTTTATGTCTAAAAACCCATTATTAGTTGGATTAGACATAGTCCTAACATCTTATTTACAATTGGCTAGTTATATTAGTAAAAAAAGAAAGCTAGAGCTTACGGTTGATGGTTGTCACTTAAATAATTATACATCTAAATCTTTAGCCGTGTTAATTGAAGAAAAATATAAAACAATAGAATAATTATTTCCAATTATTTCATAATATAATTGGAGGATAAAATTATGAATGAAAACATTGAATTATTAAAATTTATTTATCAAAATTCGGAAATGGGAGTTAATACCATTAATCAATTGCTTGATATTGCTGAGGGTAAGGAATTTAGGGAACATCTAAACTCACAATTAAAAGAATACAAAGAAGTTAATAAAAAAACTGAAAAATTGTTAAAAGAAAATGGTTGTGATGAAGAGGGGATAAGTGCTTTTGAAAAGATTCGTACTTATTTAATGATAAATATGCAAACATTAACTGATAAATCGCCATCCCATATTGCTGAAATGTTGATTATTGGTAGTAATATGGGAATTGTTGATGCTACTAAAAATCTAAAAAAATATAAAGAAGCAGATAAAAAAATTATTAACTTGATGGAAGATTTATTAGAATTTGAAGAAAACAATGTTCAAGAATTAAAAGAATTTTTGTAAAAGATTAATGAAAAATTAATCTTTTTTATTATACAAGAAAGTTGGTGGTATTAATGGAAAATAATAATGATAATAACAATAATAATAGAATTAAAAGGGTGAAAATGATGAGATAAGTAGAGATATTCCTACATATATCTGGATTTATTAAAAAATAAATTTAAGAGAAGGAGGAATGAATTTGAAAAAAGAATTTTATGATACTATTATCGAAATTGATAAAGTAAAAAAACAGTTTGAAAAAGAATTGGCAAGTAGACTTTGCTTAGTAAAAGTGGATAGTCCCTTGTTTGTAAAACCAGAAAGTGGCCTTCAAGATGATTTGTCTGGAAAGGAAAAAGCAGTAGAATTTTATGCTTATAAAGAAAAATTTCAAGTTGTGCATTCACTTGCAAAATGGAAAAGATATGTTTTAGGCTAATATGATTACATCAGAAGAAATAGATGAGATACTTTCTTTATATGTAGAACAATTGAATATTTAAAAGATACAGTTCGTTTCATATATAAAACGATTAGACAAACAGTTATTTATCATCAAAAAATTATTAAACAAGAATTTCCTTATACAATTGGTGGGGGAATAGGCACATCAAGATTACTTATGTTCATTCTTGGTAAAGAACATGTTACTGAAGTTCGTGCTTCAAGTTGGCCCACAATAATCAAAAAGCAATTTGAATCTAGAAAAATCAAATATTTATAGTTAAATTCAATTAGTTGTTTCAAAAGCATTTGTAATTACATATAATTATGATATAATAATTATGGCTTTTTCAAATACACACGATATTGATTTAAATGTCTAGTGCCAAAATTGGTGGCGTTTAAAGTTGAGATATCGGAGGAAAAAAACAAAAGGAGGAATAAAATGGCAGTAGTGTCAACAAGTTATTTATTAGAAGCTGGAGTTCACTTTGGTCATCAAACCAAAAGATGGAATCCAAAAATGAAGGAGTATATTTATACTTCAAGAGATGGAATCTATATTATAGATTTACAAAAGACTGCAAAAAAGATTGAGGAAGCATACAATGCTTTATATAATATTGCAGCAAATGGTGGTAAGGTTTTATTTGTAGGAACTAGAAAACAAGCTAGTGATGCAATTAAAGATGAAGCAATTCGCTCAAATTCTTATTATGTTAATAAAAGATGGTTAGGTGGAATGCTAACAAATTTTAGAACAATCAGAAAAAGAATTAAACGTTTAGAAGAAATTGAAAAAATGGAAAAAGATGGTATTTTTGAAGTGTTACCTAAAAAAGAAGTTGTTAAACTTCAAAAAGAACACACTAAATTAAATGAAATATTATGTGGAATTCGTGATATGTATAGATTACCAGCAGCAATATTTGTTGTTGATCCAATAAAGGAAGAAATTGCAATTAGAGAAGCAAGAAGATTAAATATTCCAATTTTTGGAATTGTCGATACTAATTGTGATCCAGATGTAGTTGATTATGTAATACCTGGTAATGATGATGCTATTAGGGCGGTAAAATTAATTACAGCTATAATGGCAAATGCTATCAATGCAGCCACAGGTGGCAAAGTTGTTGAATTTACTTATGGTGAAGGTAAAGAAGATGATAGTGCAGATATCATGCAAAAAGCATTAGAAACAGTTAAACGTAAAGAAGATCGTTCTAGAAGATATGACAACCGTAATCGTTCAAGATCTAATCAAAGACGTTATGAAAATAGAAGACCACAAGAAAATAGAAGACCACAAGAAACTATAAAACCGCAAGAAACACCAAAACCACAGCTACAAAAAGAACTTGATAAAACAGTAAAAACAGATACTAATTTAAATAAGCCTGTAGAAAAAAAAGCAACTATAAAAGTGGAAAAAGCCCAAGAAGATAAAGATTTATCTAAATTAACAGTTGTCGAACTACGTGAAATGGCTAAAACAAATAGTATTAAAGGCTATTCAACAATGAAAAAAGCTGAATTAATTGAAGCTTTAAAATAAAATATATATAAAATTACAAGGAGGAAAAAAATGATAAGTGCTGGTTTAGTAAAAGAACTGAGAGAAAAAACCGGAGCTGGAATGTTAGATTGTAAAAAAGCATTAGAAGCAACTAATGGTAATATTGAAAATGCAGTTAACTGGTTAAGAGAAAAAGGAATTTCTCAAGCAGCTAAAAAAGCAAGTCGTATTGCTGCTGAAGGCCTAGCGTCAATTTATATTGATGATAACAAAGCAGTAATTATTGAAGTAAATTCAGAAACAGACTTTGTCGCTAAAAACAAAGAATTCCAAGATTTAGTTCAAACTTTAGCAAAAACAATTGCAACTAGTGATGTCAAAACAATTGAAGAAGCTATGGAATTAAAAACTGATGAAGGAACAATTAACGAATTATTAGTTTCTAAAACTGCTAAAATTGGTGAAAAACTAAGCTTCCGTCGTTTTGAATTATTAACTAAAAATGATAATCAAGTTTTTGGTTCATATATTCATATGGGGGGTAAAATTGCAAC
>CAYXLG010000035.1:5352-8939 GCA_964465805.1 uncultured Muribaculaceae bacterium | reverse complement strand
CAGAAAAAAGGTCATGTATTTGTGTATGATGATGAAAAAGGTTTATGGGCAGAGTTTTTTATAAATATTTAACGTTTCTTAGCAAGAATTCCCTCACTTCAATGAACAAATGTGAGTAAGTGGTGAGCAGTTCACGCAAATAATTAAAATATAAAAATTAGAAAGTTAAAAATGGTGTCGTTATGGATACATATACTATTATAATTATTATGATATTGACATTTGCTACTGGGTTGCTGTTTGGATGTATGTTTGGTGGGTATACTTTAGATTTTTTAAATATTAAATCTGAAGTATATAGAACTAAAAAAACATTAGAAAAAACTAATTATAATTTAGATATTGAAAGACTTAGATTAGATTTTTTAAGGGAATATCCTGAAGCTAATCAGCAAGAACAATGTGATACCAATGTTATAGGTTTTTATCAAGAAAAAGACTGTGAAGAATATATAGACGAAGAAGAAAATATTCAAGATAAAAAATGAGAGGTTCAAGGCGATTTAAAGAGAAGATATTATCTTCTCTTTTTTGATTTGTTTTCACAAAATAAAAGGAATAAAGGGGTGTGAGCATAGTATTGGGAAAAATTAAAAAAAATAAAACAGAAACGGATACTAAAATAGATTCTAATGTCAATATAAATACAAAACAAAAAATTAAGTGTCCTATGTGTGGCAAACTTCAAAAAGATTCCGATTATTATCGTGCCACATCTCCATTATATGAGAATAATAATAATCGAATGGTTTTTTGTAAAAGTTGTAATGTTAAAGTTTTTGATAAATATTTTAAAATAACTAATGATTTAAGAATAGCAACATATATAACTTGTATGAAATTTGATGTACCTTATAGTGAGTCTGAATTTTGTGGTATGTTAAAACAAGTAAAAAACGGAAGCAAACAACACCCATTTAGAATATACATGACAAAATTAAATTCATTAGGTCTTTTTAATAATAATATGTTAGATTTTGAGCCAGAAGGTTTGTTTAAAAAAGATATGAATTTAGATTATACTAGTAATATAAAATCAGAAGATAAAGAGGATGTAACCCCCAGTATAGATTTAAAGGAAATTGAAAAAGAAATAGAAATAACAGAAGAAGATTTACAAGTTAAAGAAGATGTGATTAGACTTATAGGATATGACCCATTTGCCGGGTATTCTAAATTTGATCAAAAGTTTCTTTACAATGATTTATCACCTTATTTAGATGAGGATACATTAGATGATAATTTTAAACTTAGTCAAATAATTCAAATAGTAAATAATAATAATCAAATAAGAAAGATAGACTTAATTATTAATAATATGAGTTGTGATGTTAAATCTTTGTTGGCAAATCACGGAGACATTAAATCTTTAACTCAAACTAAAAAAAATATAGTTGATAATACAGATAAAATTGCAAAAGAAAATTCTATATCTGTAAAACATCGAGGAGATAAAACTGCTGGAAAATCAACCTTAACATATCTTATGAAAAATTATAGAGAGTTAGGTTTTGAAGATGCAGAGCAGGATTACTATGATCAAAAAAAAGCTAATGGAATGAAACTTGTTGCGGATATATCTAATAAAAGTATATTAGAACAATTACAATTTGATGAGAATGATATAAATGATATGTTTTTTACACAAAGGCAATTAATAGAGCAATTGAATCAAAAAGTATTAGAATTAGAAGAAGAAAATAGACAGTTATATGTTAAGTTAAGTTTGCCTCCTGAAGAAAAAGGAGAGTGAATTAAATGAAAAGAAATAAAAATATATTAAGCACTAGAAAAATTAAACTGTATCAAGCTAATTCTAAAATTATAAAGTTTTTTAGAAGAAATCCTGTAATTGCTTGTGAAGATTTATTGGGTATAAAATTATTAGATTTTCAAAAATGGATTATACAGGAAGCATGGAATAAGCCTATGGTTTTGATGGCTTGTAGTAGAAATGCTGGAAAATCTTTTTTGGGTGCAGTAATTATAATATTAAAAGCTGTATTATATGAAAATCAATCTATATATATAGTAGCCCCTGTCGGAGATCAATCTAAAGAGTTATTTAATAAAATTGAAGAAATTGTATTAAATATAGGTAAAACGGCAAGCTCAATAGATTCCTTAAAAGATATAGTTATGAATGAGGTTGTAAAATCACCTTCATGTAAAACAGGATTTAGTCATCCACAGTCGGGTTTTCATGTTGGATTTTATAATGGGAGCGAAATATATTCTTTAAATGGGAATCCAGATAATAACAGAAGTAAACGTGCAACATTAGTATTTTTTGATGAATGTGGTTTTATGTCTGAAGAAGCTATTGCTGCAACAGAAGCATTTGCAACTCAAGATTCTAATTTTAAAACGTCTACTAAAAAAGACTTCAATATTAAAGCACAAAGAAAAAAATGTCCGACACAATTAATATACGCTTCTTCTGCAAGTGATGTTGATACTACTTTTTTTAAACATTATAAAAACTTTGCTAAACAAATGTTTTTAGGTAATCCTGATTTTTTTTGCTGTGATATACCTTGTGAAGTTCCTTTGAAACCAACTATGGACGGTGAGTTATATCCACCATTACTTACGCAAGCTAAAATAGACTCTGCTATGAAGGCTAATAGAGATAAGGCTATGAGAGAGTACTATAATAAGTTTACAAAAGATGGGGGAGAGTCACAAATTGTTAAGTGGGGTGCTATAAGAAGGAATGAAACTTTATTATTGCCAGAGCTACATTATACTAATGGTGGTAAATATGTTTTAGCTTTTGACCCTGCAAGAATCAATGATTGTTCTATTATAGGAGTAATGAAGATTATAGAAGATCCTAATATTGGCTATTATGGAGAAATAGTAAATATAACAAATCTTATAGATATAGCAAGTAAAAAAGGTTATAAGATGACTTCACAAGAACAAATAAAATCTTTAAAAGATTCCATATTATCATACAATGGTGATGCCCCCGACTATGAAAATATAGAAGCTTTATTAATTGATCCTGGTGCTGGTGGTGGAGGAATTAATGTATTTGGTGATGCATTATTAGAAGATTGGGTAGATGACAAAGGTATTACTCATAGAGGTTTAATTGATAAAGATTATGATATATATAAAGGTTTTGAAGATAGATACCCTAATGCCATAACTGATAAATTAAGATTTTTATCACCAACAAAATATAGAACACAAATGGTTGATGAGTTTATTGAATTAATGGGATTAGATTTAATTAAATTTACTAAAGAGTATAGTGGGAATGGCTATATAACTTTAGAAAAAGAAAAATCAGGCAAAGCTGATGAAAAAGAAATAGAGTTAATTAAGAAACATCTTTCATTAGAAGAAGAAATAAGTTTAATCAATATAGATATAGCTAAAACAGAAATAACCTCAATACATAAGTTTGAAAATGCTGAGAAAACAAAATATTCTTATGCCTTATCAAAAGAAAAAGAAAGAACTATGAATGATGATAGATTTTATGTAATAATAATGCTTGCACATTATTTATATGGTTTAAGAAGAAGTAATATCACTAGAAAAAAAACAAAACCTATAAACATGAGTGGATATTT
>CAYXLG010000035.1:0-5252 GCA_964465805.1 uncultured Muribaculaceae bacterium | reverse complement strand
AGCAAATATTCATTTTGATATGAGTAATTATATTAACTCATTAGATGTTGGTCGTAGAAGGAACAAAGGATTGAAAAAATACACTAAAGAAGACGTAATATTATTTTTAAGAAATCCTGATAACTATGAAGCAGCTTTAAGACAAATAAGTAATTATTTGTATAATATGTGTCAAGAATATAAAAACTTAATAAAACATTACAGTAAAATGCTTACATTTGACAATATATTGTTGCCTGATATAGTAAATCCTAAAGTATATGAAGATAAAAAGAAATTATTAAATTCATTTTATAAAAATCTTCAATTTATTCAAGATTATAATATAAAATATAAGTTAGGAAAAGTTACTGATATTCTTGTAAGGGAAGATGTTTATTTTGCATATGAAAAAACAGATGGCGAGAATTTTGTATGGCATCAATTACCTTCAAATTATTGTAGGATAAAAGGTATGGATAAATACGAATGTTATAAATTTGAATTTGATTTTTCTTATTTTAATAAAAGAGATGTAGATATTAATAATTACCCTATTGAATTTAGAAACAAATACAATAATTATCAAATTAGAAAAGCTAATAGATGGCAAGAAATTAGCATAGAGAATGGAATATGCTTTAAATTTGATGAAAGTGTTATGTTTGGATTACCTCATTTCGCGGGTTTATTTGATGAATTATTTAGATTAGAAGATATAAAAGAGTTAAATGAAATTAATAATAAAGTAGATAATTTTAAACTTATACATCAAAAAATACCTATGAAAACTGATAGTAATGCAAAACCACATGAATTTTTAATAGATGATAAATTTGCAACAGGCTTCCATAATAATGTAAAAAGCAATGTGCCTGATGGGATAGGTGTAGCTACTACTCCGATGGAATTAACTCCTATAACATTAAAAAGACAAGATTCTCATGTAGAAGACATGGTATCAAAAGAATTGCATAATTTAATGTCTGGTGCAGGCGTATCACAAATATTATTTAATTCTGATGGTGCAGTAGGTTTAAATAGAAATCTTGAAAATACATCAACATATATGTTTCCATTATTAAGACAATACGCAACATTTTTTAAAAAAAGATTAAAAATGTTTAATGGAAAAACTTATAGGTGGAAAATAGACTTTCTTTATACAACATGGTATAACCAAAAAGATAAAATTGACCAATATTTAAAAAATGCTCAATATGGATATAATAAATTCTTTGTGTCTGCTAGTTTAGGTATAGATCAAGGTAATATGTTAGGTTTAACTGAACTTGAAAATGCATTAGATTTAACTGATAAAATGAAACCACTTAGTTCATCTCATACACAAAATGGAGATGAAAATACTAATCATAGACCTCAAAAATCAGAAAATGATTTACAGGATTCTGGGGTGAGAACAAGAGATGACGAAAGTAACATTAGATAGATTATAGGTGGTAAAGCTATGCGAGAAAGGTGGTGACATATGGATAATAAAAATATAAATACTAGCATTCCTATTCAATTTGAAAAAATAAAAGATGATACTGATAATAGATTTACTAAAGTAAAAATATGGTTGTGTAGTGTTGGACTAACTTTACACAATTCTTATTTTGATAAAACTGTTTTAGAAAAAATGAAAAAATCATTACATAATATTCCAATATTAGGATATTTACAAGTTCAAAATGATAATACGTTAGATATGAAAGGTCATGAAGAAGAAATTGTAATATCAGAAGATGGTGTAGAAACTAGATATCTTGGTAGAGCTTTTGGTTTAATTCCTGAAAATAGCAATCCACAATTTGAGATTAAAGATGATAAAGAGTGGTTAACTTGTGAAGGTTTATTGTGGAATAAATTTTCAGAGGTTATAGATATATTTGATAGAGATTTAGTTAAAAAACAATCTATGGAATTGTTACCTGAAAGTGTTAAAGGGTATTTAGGAAAAGATGGTATTTTTTATTTTACAGATTGTATAGTAGAAGGTGCTTGTATTTTAGGTAATAATAGGACTCCAGCAGTTCCTAATAGTGTAATTGAAAAATTTAGTGTAAACACAATCAAAGAACAATTACAGGAAATGATAATGGAACTTGCTGATACATCCTATATAAACATTGAAAAAGGAGGAAGAAACAATATGGGTAATAAATTTGAATTGACATCTCAGCAATTAACAGAAGAATTAAATAGAGTATTATCTTTAAATACCGTCAAAGATAGATGGGGTGATAATGTACCTGCTTATCGGTATGTAGATCATGACAATAATCGTGTGTATGCTTATGATAGAGCAAATCGTTATAATGTAGGTCTTAATTATTCTATGAATGGCGATAAAGTGGAAGTTGATTATGAATCAGCAAAAAGAATTAAGTTTATGCCAGTAGATTTAGAAGAAGGCGTAGAAACAGAGTTTAATTTTGTGCCTAAAGATGAAGTAGATAAGTTTGAAGAAAAATATAATACCGTAAAAACTAAATATGAAAATACTTCACAAGTTTTAGATAAGGTTCAAAAAGAAAAAGATGATTTTAAAGAAAAATTTGAATCTATAAATAAGTCTATATCTGAAAAAGACACAACTCTTAAAGAATTAACAACTAAGTTTGAAACAGTTACTACTTCATATGAAAATTTAAAGAAAAATTATGATGCATTGTTGGCAGATAGTGAAGAATTAAGAAAAATGAAATATGAAAAGTTTAAATCTGAAAAGATAGATTTAATTAATGATAAAAGATTTTCTAAGCTACCTGATGATATTAAAGAAAAGTTTATCAGTGATATTGATAAATTTGAAAAAATTGAAAATCTTGAAACAGATTTATATATTGAGCTTGGTAAAGTATTTTCTCAATATAGTATAGAAGAAACTAACAAAAATAAAGATACTGATAAAGAGGTATCTGTAAATTTTGAAAAAGTCGATGATGAAGTAACAGGTTATGAAAGATTAATAATCGAGAACAGAAACAAAAAAAATAAAAAATAATTTTAGAATGAGGAGGAATTTAATATGGCAAAAGCAATAGTTAATTTAGACTATTTAAAATCAGTTTATGTAGGTCGTATTTTTAATGTAATGGCAGATTTTGAAATAGAACAAGGTAGTTTGGTTGCTATAGGTGATTTAGTTGATGGTCAGAGAGAGATTTATAATCCTGCCGCTGTAACTGATGCAACTACTGAAAAAGTAGCTTTAATTGCTTCTGATGAAGTTAATCACGATCCAAGAAAAGCAATGTGGGAAGATTTTACAAATGAAGCTGATTATCCTGCAAAAGCTTATGAATTAAAGGAAAATGATGTTTTTACTATAAGTGAAGATGGATTTACAGGAACACCAGAAGTTGGTAAATATCTAATAACTACTAACGGTTCTTTAAAAGGTGTAATTGCAGATAATTTAAATGGTGGAACAGCATTTGCAGCGAAAATTATTGACCTACCAAAACTTGGTTTTAATAGAATTCCTGCTATAAGAGTTCAAGTTGTTAAAAATGGATAATTAAAATATAACATTTAAGGAGGAAAGAGATATGGGTTTTAATAAAAAAGAATATGTTGATTTAGCTATCAACGCTTATTATGGTACAAATACAAAATTTAGCAAAGACGAAATGAATGATGCTCTTAGAAATAAATTAATAGAAGTTTTAGGCACTGATAAAATAAATCGTAAAACTTTAAGACGTGACGGAGATTTAGTTTTTGAAATACTTGAAGAAAGTATTGGAACTATAACTGAAAGAAGAATTGAAGAAGAATTTTCGCCTTTTGCAGAGTATCACAATGTAGGATGGGGAGACACAAAAGTATTTACTCTTGAAAATCCTGATTTATTTGAGGTAGCTTTAGTTGCTGATGGTAATGGTAATCTTTTAAGACAGAGATTGGAAAATGGTGAAATTACAGTTAAAACATATATGAGAGGTGTAAAGATTTATGAAAATATTTATAGACTTTTAGCTGGAAGAGTTGATTTTGTAAAAATGGCGAATAAAGTTATAGATTCTTATATGAATGAAATATACACCCTTGTTTATAAAGCTATGTATGATATGTATGATAGTATACCTGATGCTTATAAAGTAACTGGTTCATTTTCATCTGCTACATTTAATGAAAAGGTTGAACATGTAGAAGCTGCTAATAATGCATCTGCTATGGTTATTGGTACAAAAACAGCTTTAAATAAAGTTACAGGCACATATATTTCTGATAATATGAGAGATGAATTTAATAGCAAAGGATATTTTACTAGCGTTGATGGAACTCCTATGTTTAGAATAAAACAAGTACATACACCAGGTACTGATAATTTTGCAATAAATGAAAACTTCTTAATGATTCTTCCTACTGGTGGGGAAAAGATAGTTAAAATAGTTGAAGAAGGGGATTCAATTATAGAAGAACAAAAAATGAAAGGCATGGATTTAGGTTCAGAATATATGTTCTTGAGAAAAAGTGGTGTAGCTGTTGTTACTGGATATAAAATTGGTGCATATAGATTGTCTTAGTTTAAATAATTAAAATATAAATATAGTGGGGTTATTACACCCTGCTATATTTTAAATAAAAGGAGGACTCTTAGATGGCTGGAAAACCTAAAAAAAATGATAACAAGAATGAAAAAATGGTAGATAATAAATTAGTAAATAATGAATCAATTGATATTGAAACATTAAAAAAAGAATTAAGAAAAGAATTAATAAAAGAACTTAGAAAAGAAATTGAAGATGAAATTGAAGCAAAAAAAATAGTAACTGTAGAAGATAATAAAGAAAAGCCTAAAAAATTTAGAAAAATAGATAGGGATGAATATGTAGAAGTAATGAATTATACACCTAGTGAATTAATTTATGTGAATGAAAGAACTCAGCAACAATGGAATTTTTCTAAATTTGGAGATACTGACACAATGCCTTATGGTGAGCTTGTAACTATGAAAACAACTCAACCTAAATTCTTATATAAACCTTGGTTAATACCTCTAAATGAAGATGTGATAAAACAATTAGGATTATCTTCTGTAATAGATAAAATAATAAAAGTTTCAGAAATTAAAAAGTTTTATACTTTGTCTATTGAAGAAATGGATAAATTTATTGATGATTTAAATGATGACTCTAAAAATTTATTATATCAAATTACTTTAGAAAAAGTGAATCATGAAGAATTTACAGATTTAACAAAAATAAAGTTCTTACAAACAAAATTTGAAAAAGATTTAATATTTGATTGAGAGGTGTAAT
>CAYXLG010000034.1:5932-9139 GCA_964465805.1 uncultured Muribaculaceae bacterium | reverse complement strand
GCAAAAAGAAAAGAAGTGATAAATTGGAATTAGAAGGCATTAGAGATTTAATATTTAGTGATAGATATGCTCTTAAAGAGCCAAATAAAGAAAAGTTAGAAGTAGGAGATAAAGTTGTCGTAATAGTTTCTACTGAAGGTGAATGGGAACAAAGATCTGTTGCAACAATTACATTAATTAATGATGATAATACAGCTACAATGAAATTACATGATGATGATTCCATAATTATAAGGCCTTTTTCTGCTATTGATAAATGTTTAGAAAAAAGCCCAAAAGAAGTTTGGAATAGAATGTCTCATTGGCTTCCTATTAAAGTGGAATTACCAGAATTAGCATCAAAGTATGTTAAAGAATATGAATGGCTATTAGAAAATTTCAAGTTTATGCCTGGTGGAAGAATTAATGCTTCATTAGGTAGTGAAAGTTTAAAACATTTAACTGATAGTGTTTCGGAAGACTTTGATGGATTTCAAAACACGCTTTTTAATTGCTTTGTTATAGATATAAAACCTGAAGATCCTAAATTCGGTAAAGATAGCAGAGAAGCAATTATGGATACCTTAAAAAATATGGTATCGATCCAAGCATTGGGTGGAGGTATTGGTATACCTCTATCTGTTTTAAGGCCTAGTAATGCTTATATTCAAGGAGTAAATGGTAAAAGTAGTGGCTCAGTATCTTGGGGTTCTTTATACAGTGAAGCAACATCAAAAGTTTCACAAGGTGGTTCGCGAAGAGGTGCACTTTTACTTGGTTTAAATATAAATCATCCTGACATTATTGAATTTATTTTCTCTAAAGTTAGAAAAAATGAAATTCCTGATATTAAAACAAAGTGGCAAGATAAATTTCCTAGAGCTAATTTTGTTGCACATGGAATTGAAAATGCAAATATATCGGTATTTATTACAGATGATTTTATGGAAGCAGTAAAAGAAAATAAAGATTGGGATTTAATATTTCCTGATTATGAATTAGTAGGTAAAGAAGTTTACAATAAAGACTGGACTGGAGATATTAATGAATGGATTGCATTAGGCCATCCAATTAAAGTGTATGATACTATTAAAGCAAAAGATTTATGGGATTGTATTTCTGAATCTGCTTGGAGAAGTGCAGAGCCAGGAATTATTTTTATAGATAGAATTAAAAAAGAACACAATGGAGAATATTACGATAAAGTTATATGTACAAATCCTTGTGGTGAAATTCCTCTTCCTAGCTGGAACGTTTGTCTTTTGGGCCATATTAATCTGCCAGAATTTATAGAAGGAAATATTACAGAAGGAAGAATTAATTGGGAAGAATTAAGACGTGCAATTCATTTAGGAGTAAGATTTTTAGATAGTATCATAGAATATAATCCTTATCATGATATTAGAAATGAAGAAGCTCAAAAAAATAGTAGAAGAATTGGACTTGGTACTTTAGGGTTAGGCGAAGCATTAATTAGATTAGGACTTATTTATGGAAAAGATTCACTTAAGTTTATTGATGAACTTTATAAATTTATTGCTATAGAGTCTTATATAGCTAGTATTAATTTAGCAGAAGAAAAAGGTGCTTTTCCTAAATTTGAATATGAAAAATTTATTCAGTCTGAATTTATGAAACGTATATTACCAGAACTTCCAGAAGAATATGTTAAAAAGCTTAAAGAGACCGGTATTAGAAATGTATGTATTAATACAGCAGCTCCAACAGGAAGCACTGGGACTTTAATTGGTACTTCAACAGGTATTGAACCATATTTTTCATTCTCATACTGGCGCTCTGGTCGATTAGGAGTTAGAGAAGTTAAAGAAAAAATTGTACAAGAATATTTAGAGCAAGAAGGTAAGCTAGAAGATGCTGTATTGCCTGATTGTTTTGTAACAGCTAATACTATAAGTCCTGATGATCATATTTTAGTTCAAGGTGCTATTCAAAAATGGGTAGACCAGTCGATCTCAAAATCAATCAATTTACCAAAAGAAACGACTGTAGATGAAGTTAAGAGCCTTTATACTCAAGCATATGATTTAGGTATTAAAGGTACGACGATTTATAGAAATGGCTCTAGAGACATTCAAGTCTTATCTGAAGAAAATAACGAAGAAGCTGAAAATAAAAAAGAAACTATAGAAGTAAAGTGTACAGATAAGCATAAAACTCATAGACCTAATGTAGTTCATGGTCAAACAGAAAAAATTGATATGCCGGGTGGTAAACTTTATGTAACTACCAATTCTACTGATGAAGATGGAATAGTTGAAGTTTTTATTAATGGCGGCGAATCAAATTCAGAAGTAAGTGCTTTATGTAATTATGTAGGAAGATTAATTTCCGTTATGAGAAAGAATAATATTCCTTTATCTGATATTATTAAACATGGAGATAAAGTGCCTGGTGGTCAACCTTTTTGGTATAAAGGAGATTTAGATTTAAAAGGAAAATTAATTGCTAATATCCCTTCAGTTTTAAGTCATGTATTAAATAGATTCGAAGAAAAATCTGATGAAAAAAATCAAGAAAACATTTCAAATGAAAAATGTCCATCTTGTAAAGATTTATTAAGATTAGAAGAAGGTTGCATGAATTGTCCTAATTGTGGATATAGCAAATGTGTTTAGTTTATATAGGTAGGGGTTAATCCCCTACCTTATTTTAAATAATTTAATGAAAGGAGTAAATTATGGAACATAAAGAAATTGAACGTAAGTTTTTAATAAGATCATCTTATGAAATTACAAAAACTCCAATTGAAGAACTAGAAATTATGCAAAATTATTTAGCTGTCAATAAAGAAGAAGAAGTTAGAATAAGAAGCATGATAGATATTAATGAAGATAATAAATACAGTCATCATTTAGACATAAAGGCTGGTGAAGGCTTAATAAGAGATGAGTTTAAAAAATCAATATCTAAAGAAACGTTTTATTCATTGATGAAAAATATAAAGGCTAAGCCAATTATTAAAAATAGATATTTATATGAATATAAAGATTACATCATTGAAATTGATGTTTATTTAAATAAAGAATTAAAGGATCTACGAATTATCGAAGTAGAATTTAAATCGTTAGAAGATGCTAATTCTTTTATATTACCTAAATGGCTGTTTAATTTAAGTGTAGTAGAGGTTACTTATAATAAAGATTATAAAAACGCAAATCTTTGGAAAAAAATTAATAATTTGAAATAAGAGAGTGATAAAAATAAAAA
>CAYXLG010000034.1:0-5832 GCA_964465805.1 uncultured Muribaculaceae bacterium | reverse complement strand
TCAAAGATCAAATAATACATTTAATACAAATTATAATTGTCTGGTTTATATTTATAATGACTTTATAATAGGGGGATATTTTTATGTATAAAATTAGTGAAATGATTCCGGATTCAGAAAATATTAAAAGTCTAGCGATAACAAAAAGTTTATCTGATAAAAAAGATTGTATTAAACAAATAGTTAAAATGATTGAAAAAGGTGCTAATGAAGGGAAAGAAAAAATAATTTTTAGAACAAATTCTGACATAAATGAACATGTAAGAAATTTATTTAGAGATAAAGGATATAAATGGCGTACGCTTAAAACTAAAAATAAAATTTGGGAAGAAATATTACTATATTAGGTGAAAAGCATGGTTAAAAACATTTTTGTTTTATCTATAATAGGATCATTAATTGGATGGATAACAAATGTAATAGCTATAAAAATGCTATTTATTCCTAGAAAACCAATTAAAATATTATTTTGGAATTTTCAAGGTGTATTGCCTAAAAGAAAGTTAGAAATAGCAAAAAATATAAGTAAAGTAATTAATGAAGAACTTTTACCGGTTGATGAATTATCAGAAATAGCTAACATGAAAGAGGTTCATTCAAAAGTAGCTACGATTATAGCAAGTAATATTACTTCTAAAATAGTAAATTTTTTTCCACAATTTATAGCAGAAAAAATTGATTCTAAAATTTTAGAATACTTTTATAGAAATATATATAAAGAAGTCGAAATTTTTTTTAATGAAGTTAGTATTGATATAATGCCTAAAATCAAAGATAAAGAAATTTTTTCAGATTTAATTGAATATAAAATAATGTCATTTGAATTAAAACATTTAGAAAAATTAATTTATCAAGTGGCCAATAATGAATTAAAATACATTGAAGTTTTTGGAGCAGTTTTAGGATTTATTATTGGCATTATACAGGCACTAATTATTAGTTTTATTTAAAACTATATGTTAAGCAGTTAGGAGAATTTCTTTGAGTTGGAAAGATACATTATTTTATGGATTTCGTAAAAATATGACAAATGAACAAATTGCATATGTAGATTCTATATTTAAAAATAGATTAACTATTACAGACTCTAAAGCAGGTACAGGAAAGACAACATTAGCTGTTGCTGCAGCTCATTATTTACAAAAACCAGCTCTATATTTATTCAATCCTGTAGAAGAAGGGAAACTAGGTTTTAGACCAGGAACACAACAAGAAAAAGAAAATGATTATTTACAGCCATTAAGAGATGCATTAATCGCTATTGACGAAAATCCATTAAGATCTATTGGAAATAATATTCATGCAATTAAAAATGGAGCTTGGATTGAAGCTAAATCTCATATTTTTGCTCGTGGAACTAATATTATTGATAAAACTATAATTATAGATGAAGCTCAAAATTTTACATTACCAGATTTAAAAAAAGTTTTAACTAGAATTCATGATAATTGTACAGTTATAGTAATTGGTCATACAGGTCAAATTGACTTAGATAATCCTAGTAATTCTGGTTTTTCTAAAATGATTTCACATTTTAAAGATAAAGATTATGCAAGTTTTCATGTTTTAAATAAAAACTTTCGTGGCCAATTGGCTCAAGACGCTGATGAAATGTAAAAAATAAGGAGATAATTATTATTAATATTTTAGAACATTATATAGAAGAAGTTCATTCTATTGAAAAAGTTAAAAATTCTAAAGGAAAAGAATTTTTTAAAGTAGAATTAACCAGTAATTGTCATGGAAATAAAAGAAAAACAATCAAATATTATTTTTCTTTCGAACAATGGGAAAAAGATAAAAAGCGCGGCTACTATATGTCTTAAAGAGTTTCAGAGTTAAACAAAAAGTTAATTGAAAATCCAGGCATTAAGTAATATTGACTATAAAATAATTGATATTGTTAATGGTAAAATTTTAAATTAATAATAAAAGTTTGAAACAGTAAAATTCCGTTGGCTATTTAGGCCGACGCATTCTAGATGATATTTTACTGTTTCATTTTTAAGTTTAAGGAGATTAATATGTATATAGGTATTGATTTTGATGGAACAATAGTAAAGTGTAATTATCCAGATGTAGGTAAGTTTAAATTTTTAGCAATTCCAACTATAAAATGGTTGAAAAATAAAGGCTACACTTTAATACTATGGACTTGTAGAGAAGGTAAATATTTAAAAAATGCTTTAGAAGCTTGTAGAAGTGTTGGAATTGAATTTGATTTTATTAATGAAAATTCACCAGCTAGAATTAAACAATATAATGGTGATTGTAGAAAATTATCTTGTGATTTTTTATTAGATGATATGGCTAATTTTGTTTTTTGGCCTTTTGTAATTCCAAGAATTTTATTTCGTCAATTTTTTAATAAAATAAGAAAGAGGTAGTCTTATGAACAGAAAAGCTATTAAATCAGTATTACAGCGTAAACATAATGATTTAATTAATTCTATTGATGATCCAGTAGTTAAAGAATTAGTTGATAAAAATTCAATTATTACTGGCGGTGCAATTGCTTCTATGCTTTTAAACGAACCAGTAAATGATTATGATTATTATTTTACTAATAAAGAAACAGCTTTAGCAGTTGCGAATTATTACTCAAATTTATTTAATGATTTAATGAATTATAATACTGAAGTAGTTGAAGAAAACAATAGAGTAAAAATAAAAGTTAATTATGAAGAAATGACTGAACAAATTTCAGAACTTGAAGAGGTTGAAGATGGAGAAGCTTTAGAAAATACTTTAACTGAAAACAAAGACGATAAATATAAACCTATTTTTATTAGTGAAAATGCAATTACTTTATCGAACAAAATACAAATAGTTTTACGATTTTATGGATCTCCTGAAGAAATACATTCTAATTATGATTTTGTGCATACTACTAATTACTGGACATCTAAAGATAAGCAATTATATTTAAATAAAGAGGCATTAGAATCTCTATTAAGCAAACATTTAATATATAAAGGTTCTAAATATCCATTATGTTCAATTATTAGAACTAGAAAATTTATAAAAAGAGGATGGCATATAAATGCTGGGCAGTATGTAAAAATGGCATTGCAATTAAATGAAATGGATTTATTCAATATAGATACACTTAGAGATCAATTAGTAGGTGTAGATGCATTATATTTCATGAAAGTTATAGATAAAATCAAAGAGAAACAAAATAATGATTTAGATTTTAAGTTAGATACATCATATTTGATAAAAATAATTGATAAAATATTTTAAAAAAATAAATTTTGGAAGTGAATTTATTGATTGTAGTTGATAGACATCCTCAATTACCAGGCCAACTTGGCTTAAAAATTAGAGGAACTCCAAAAGAATTTTATCAGGACTTAAATATCGTAAGGTCTTTTAAGGGTTCATATTATGACCCGGAGTTTAAACTCTGGGTTATTTCTCATGTTTTGGGGAAAGAAATTTATGAAAAATATGGAAAACAATTTGATTGGAAATTAGCTAAGCATGAAATATATAATGAGCCGGAACCTATAGTTATAAAAGATTTTAAAATTAATGACTTAGAAAAAAAATATTTTCAGGGAAAAATCTTAAATTATCAAACTTTAGGCGCTTCTTTTATGTATTACAATAAAAGAGTTATTTGCGGTGATGATGTAGGCCTTGGAAAAACAATAGAAGCAATTAGAGCTGCTTTAAAAGGTATTTATGTATATAAAGACATTAAACAATCACTAATCTTTACAAGAGCTTCTTTAAAGTATCAATGGGCTACAGAAATAAACAAATTTACTGATTGCAGCTCAATTATTATTAATGGAACTAAAGCAAAAAAAGATAAGCAATGGAAAAAAGCATTTGAAAAAAACATTCAATTTATTATTTGTAACTGGGAACAATTAATTTGTTCTGATTTTAATTTCATGAAATCATACAAATGGGATTTAATAATTGGTGACGAAGCACATATGATAGCCAATTATAAAACTAGTAGAGCTAAAGCATTTGGCAAATTAGAGTCTAAATATATGTGGTTACTAACTGCAACTCCTGTTAATGGTAAAGCCGATAGAGCATTTACGTTAATTAATTATTTAAATAAGGGTGTTTTAGGAACAAGACACGACTTTGAAAATAATTATTGCATTAAAGATCCTAGATTTGGTTGGAGCATAGTTGGAGAAAAAAATATAAGAGATCTTCATTATGAAATTGCTCCTTATATTATACAAAGAAAGCAATCAGAAGTTTCAGATGAACTTCCAAAAATAATTTATAAAAATTATTATATTGAACCCACAAAAGTACAACAACGTATTTCTGATAAAATTCAAGAAAAAATGATTAATACTCAAGAAGAAATTAATAATATAAATGAAAAAGACTCTACAGCTAAAGAAGAGCATGAAAGATTAAGCGGATTATTACAAGGTTGCTTAGCTTTACAAGTTGAAGTAGGAAATCATCCTATACTTTTAAAATTAAGTGACAGTTTTTTTGTTCAAAGTTTTATAGAAAACGAAAAAGACTTATCTAAATCTCCTAAATTAACAGAACTAATGTCTATTTTAGAAGAAAGAGCAGAGAACAAATATAAAGTAATTGTTTTTACCGAATTTGCTAAAATGGCCCATATAATCAATAATGAAATTCTTACAAGTAAATCAAAATCTTTTAAAAATATAAAAACAGCAATGTTAACAGGAGAAATGAAAAAGGATTGTATTAAAGAAGCTACCTTTCAATGTAATCTTTGTGATAATTATAAAAAGTGTAATACACGAAGGAAAAGTCAGTGGGATTTTGCAAATGATGAAAATTGTTTAATATTCATTTCTACTAGTGCTGGTAGTCAAGGATTGAATTTACAAAATTCCAAGGAATTAATTAATTACGATCTTCCTTGGGATCCATTTCAATGGGATCAAAGACAAGGAAGAATTTCAAGAGTAGGAGCAACCCATAAAAATATTGTTGTTACCAACTTGATTATGACTGGAACTATTGATGAAGCAATATTAAAAACACATGAAAGGAAAAGAGATGTTGTAGATAAATTAATTACACCAACTCAAAAAGAAAAAAAATACTTTGATTCTTTATTAAAAGAAATTAAAAAATCCAATTAAAAATAAGCTATATATTAAATTTTATTATATAAGTAGTGAAGTTTATCACTATAAGGAGGACAATAATGATTGATGACAAATTAATAAATTTAAATAATCAATTATTTGATTTTTCTCAAATTGAATTTTTATTTACTGGTGATTTTGAATTAGAATACTTTAAACTTGAAAATAGTCTTATTAATTTTTCTTGTGATTTAATTTTTGAAAATATAAATGAAGATAATATAAACGGTAAGTATATATGTGGCAAAAAATCAAGTAAAAATAAAGATGTTTCTATCTTATATGAAAACATGAATAAGAAAGATTTAATTAATAAGTTAAATAATATTCTAATTGATAAATTAAAGAATGGATATGAATTACAGTCTGTTTATTATAACTCTGATTGTGTTTTTCGTATTGAATAAAGTAAGAATTATGTTTTTAACTGTGTGATACATTCTTGACAAAGTATCATATATATAGTATAATAAATATATGATAAGGAGGTGAATTTATATTGAGTAGATTAAACGAAGGATGGAAAAAATCTAATACAGCAAATAGAGTTTGTACTTGTTCAGATTGCAATAGAGTTTATGGAGAAGATAGCCCAGTCTATGATATTTGGGTTAATAAAAAGAATGAAGTATTATGCTTATCTTGCTATAGAAATATAGTTAGTGAAACAAAGGGTATATCAAATTAAATTCTTAATTTGATTAGGGGGTTTAAT
>CAYXLG010000033.1:4236-9742 GCA_964465805.1 uncultured Muribaculaceae bacterium | reverse complement strand
AGTGTTTATCAATTAATAGTATTGACTTATAAAATAAATCATAATATAATTATAACTGCTATTGCATCTAAGCAGCGTTATTTGAGAAATGTAATGTGTTTATTACCATTGGGTTATTGTGTAACTTTTGGCTGCAAAGTGAGAATATTAAAATAAACACCCTATGTTTTGGCAAATAACCTCGATGTTGAAGCATATATCGAAGGAGGAAAGAAAAATATGTCAAGATACACTGGACCAGTTTATCGAAAATCACGTAGACTTGGTTTCTCAGTATTAGAAAGTGGAAAAGAATTAGCTAAAAAACCTTTCATACCTGGTCAACATGGTCAAAAGAGAGGTAAAAAACTTTCTAATTATGGACAACAATTACATGAAAAACAAAAAGTTAGATTTATGTATGGACTAAATGAAAAACAATTTAAAAGAACTTTCGAACAAGCTAAAAAGCTAAAAGGAGTTCTAGGTGAAGATTTCTTAAAATTATTAGAAAGTCGCCTTGATAATATTGTTTATCGTATTGGTTTTGCAAACACAAGAAAAGCAGCACGTCAAATTGTTAATCATGGTCATATATTGGTTAATGGAAAAAAAGTTAATATTCCATCATATCAAGTAAAACCTGGTGATGTGGTTTCTGTAAGAGAAAAATCTATGAATCACCCAGTAATTGTTTCTTCACTAGAAAATTTAAGTCGCCGTGTAGAATTTATCAGTTATGATGAAAATAAAAAAGAAGGAACTTATTTAAGATATCCTGAAAGAAGCGAATTAAATCAAGAAATTGATGAAGCGTTAGTTGTTGAATTTTACAACAAATAAAAAATCCAAATTTTGGATTTTTTTTTAATATAATTTCATAAATTCATTGTATTTAGGTAAAGATCCTGTTTTATCTTCTTTCATACTTGGTTTAGTTTGAAACACACCGGGATAGCAATTACCTTCAATAACCATCGGCCCTTCTTCACTAATTGCAACATCCCAACCTACATAACCTACTTCAGGAATAACTTTAGCCGCCTCGCGAACTAATTCTACTGCTTCTTTAAACAGCGGTACTTGAAATCCAATAATTGATTGATTTGTTACAGGATGAATTTTATAAATATTATCATCTTTATCAATAGCTGGATAAATAACTTTACCTTGGCTATTTAAAATTGTATACATTCCACCACTAGCAAAATTATCAATAACACCACCATTACCAAGTTTCAATACAGCTTGTAAAAAATGTGGTTCTCCATCCTTAATAAAAGTAAAAATTCTTAACGAATTAACTGAATTAGAATATAATTCATTCATCTTTTTATGCTGAACAATACATTCTTCAATTAATGTTTGATTGTTATTAACCAACTTTTCAAATAATTTTTGAACATCTATATTTTTATCATAAACAATTTTTTCAATACCTTTGCCACCTTCCCCATTAATAGGTTTGGCAATTACAATTTGATGTTTCTTTAAAAAAATTTCAAAATCTAAAATATTTTTGTCCAAAAATATATAATCTCTTTTAGTGAAATCTTTGAATATTTTTTGAAAATAAACTTTATCATCAAACTTATCCCAATGCTTCTTGTCGTTAAACACTTTTACAATGTGATTATTTATACCTCTAGTGATATAAGTTTTTCGCTCTTGTTTATTTAAATTATAAAATTCAAATTCCAAATAATCATGATATCCAGCTTGATATCTTATCCCACACCAAATAACATCTATAAATGTTGAAAGAACATTTTTATTAGCCTTAGCACTAATTAATTTGATTGTTTTAAACATATTAAATACATTAATATTTAAGATAGTATATAATAAATATTTTATTTTCTTCATATTATCATTATTTAAAATATCCTATAAAATATTTTTTCTTTCCACGTCTAACAATAATTAATTGGTTATCAATTGCTAAATCTTTAGTGATTATCAAATCAAGGTCATTAATTTTTTCATCATTTATTGTGATTGAACCTGCTCCTATTAACTCTCTAGCCTCGCGTTTACTAGAACATATTTCGTGATTTACTAAAAAATCCACAACATTCAATTCCAAATCAATTTCAAAATTTGGCACATCTTTAAGCCCTAGCAAAATATCATCAGCACTTAATTCTTTTATATTACCATTAAATAATGATTCACTTATTTTAACTGCTTTTTCATATTCAACTTTTCCATGTAAGAATATAATAATTTCCTTAGCTAATGCTTTTTGTGCTAAGCGAAGATGTGGTTCTCTATTCAAACTATCTTCTAATGCACCTATTTCTTTGGGAGTTAAGAATGTTAGTTTTTTCAAGTATTCAATTACTTTATCATCCTCTGAATTAATCAAAAATTGATACATCTCATATGGTGTTGTTTTGGTTTTATCTAACCAGACGGCTCCACCTTCGCTTTTACCAAATTTTGTTCCATCTGATTTAGTAATTAAAGGCATTGTAAAACCGTAAACTTCTTTACCCATTTTTTTTCTAATTAATTCAATCCCTGAAGTAATATTTCCCCATTGGTCTTGACCACCAATTTGTAAAGTACAATTTTCTGTTTCATATAAATGCAAGAAATCTAATGCTTGCATAATCATATATGAAAATTCGGTATAAGTGATTCCTATTTCTAATCTTCTTTTTACTGTATCTTTACTTAGCATATAATTAATATTAAAAAACTTACCATAATCTCTTAAATAATCAATAAAATTTATATCCTTAGACCAATCATAATTATTGACAATTTTAAAACCAAACAATTCTTTAATTTGTTTTGATAATTTATTATAGTTATATTCTAATTGATCTTTTGTAATCATCGGTCTTTCAGTATTTGGTTTGGGGTCGCCAATTAATCCTGTAGCACCACCTACTAATATAATTGGTTTGTGACCACCATCTTTTAATCTTTTAGCAACTAGAAAAGATGAAAAATGACCAATATGTAAACTATCACCAGTTGGATCAGTACCAATGTAAAAAGTTAAACTCTCTGTATTAATTTTTTCTTCTATATCCGGACTTGTAACATTATCTATTAGGCCCCGCCATTTTAATTCTTCAAATAACTTCATAATTCATCTTTTCCTTCCTTTTTTAGTTTTATTTTTTTCTCTTTCTAACAATCCTTGAAAATCATTTTTTTGGTATTTAGATTTATGATAAATATCTTTATTAATTGATTGTATTGGATTTACTTTATAAACTCTTTCTATACCAAAAGAATAAACTTTTAAATTTTTCATATATCATCAACCATTCATTTCAAGTAATATAACATAATTTGTTATAAGTGTCAATTAATAATAATTGCTTAAATAATATGATAATATCAGCATTTTACTAGATTTTTTATGCTTTTAAGACAAGCGCTTATACTTATTTACATACAAAATCAAAGTTCTTTGTAAATTAAAACCGTCCACTTTCGATGTTTTTCTGTAAACCAAAGAGAGAAAAATCATCTTTTGTTGACGCTTTCCTTGCCGCGCTTTACACACTTGACACAAAAACGCAATTAAAACATTGTAAAGTTAAAGGAAAACAATTATAATATAAGTATATGAAAGGAGTCTATATATGTTTAGGAAAGCAAGAATTTTAACCGTACTTGTATCCTTATCTATATGTCTATCTTTAATGAGTAGTACTTACTCAAGATATGTAGCTGATACAACAGGAAACATTGAAGCATTATTTGCTAAATGGCAAATACTAGTAAATACAACAGATATTACTAACAATTCAAGTTCCACAATAACATTTGAACCAATTATAGAAGAAAATGATTTCATTGCATCAAATGTTATCGCACCTTCCTCAAAAGGTTACTTCGATATTGATGTCGATCCTAGAAATGTAGAAGTTTCATTCAATTATTCCATTAATTTGGAAATTGAAAACGAAAATATTCCAGACTTAATTATTACAAAGTACGCATTCTTGCCTGACAATTATATCGAAGGGGATCAATTAGAAATGATTAATCTAGATGCCAGCTACATAAGTGATAGTTTAATATTTGATAAGAACACAGAAAATTTCGAATTCAAATCATTCACAATAAGAGTATTCTTTGAATGGTATGAGGGTGAAACAGAATTAATGAATGATGAAAATGATACATTAATTGGTCACCTAGCCGTTACCGAAAACAAAACGTTTAAGATTAATGCGAATATTTCGTTTGAGCAAATATTTGAATAAAAAACTTGGCATAAATAATTCGAATATTGCAATAAAAAAGAAGTGGGAAAATCCCACTTCTTATTTTTTTCATATTATAAGTTTTTCTTATTGGCCAAAATAATTGGAATCACATTACAGTTGGTTTGTTTAGTTTCACCATACATTTTAGTTTGAAGTAAATCAATACTTTTAACTGCAAAACCATTGCCACTATTATATTCATTATTAGTCCAATAACAAACATTCGAAGATAGAAAACCAAACTTTTCATTATCAAATACGTAATATCCATTATCATTAGTAGTTTTGGTAATTTCTGTCTTTATTCTGTTAGAGTAATTCAAATTACCTATAATAGTATCAGATAATTTATTTCTAATTAATACTGAGTTCATAACATCCTTAGAAACTACTCTTAATAAATCTTCAAGTTCTAATGGGCGAGTAGTTACTGTCCAACCGTTTGTTAGTGATGATAATAAATTATCATAATTATTATAAGGTCCACTTAAATATGTTTTTTTTGGGGTTGGTAACAAAGTTACAACCTCATCACCTAATTTATTATTAACATCAATTACATACGTAGCAAGACAAGTTTCACTGATTTCAGTACAAACTTTGTTATTTACTACATCAAATAAAACTATATCACCTAAGTTATAACGAATATCACTTGAATCAGGTTCATCCATGTATTGCTCCGCTACAACAGAAATAACGATTTGAATTGGTGGCCTTACTTGATAATTTTCATCAGCTTGACTTTTTTCTTCTTCACCAAGTTGAAATTTATAAGCTTCAGTTCCCCAAAGACTATCTATTTCGTCCTGCCCAGAATCAAGCGGCCAAGAAACAGAGACTTCAAAAATACTTTCATCACCTTTACTTAAAACATAATTTTTAGATAAACTTATATTTAAACGGAAAGGATATTCATACCCTAAAACATCTTCAACATACTCAGATGTTGTTATATAATCATCAACGATATAATTATCTTTAGTATCTCCAAGTACTCTTGCGGATACTATGGAATAATTGATTTGAGCATCCGAATCTCCCATATTTTTTATCTTAACAATTTCATTTAAAGTTTCCATACCGGGATATATTTCCGATGAAGATATAACAATATCATTAGAAACTGTTTCTCCATCTTTTTCAAGTTTAATATACCAAGCTTTAACCCCTACTTCAGTTGAAACTGTTGATAAACCACTATATGCAAACCATGCAAGCGTTACTGATATAAATGAAATCACTATAAAAAATATAGACATCAAATTCAGCCGCAAGTATAATTTATGTCG
>CAYXLG010000033.1:0-4136 GCA_964465805.1 uncultured Muribaculaceae bacterium | reverse complement strand
ACTTTTATTGTAGATGGTTTAACTTCTTTGGAAATTAGTACATCACCAATATCGTATTTGGGTCTCATACTTCCTGAAACAACAGTAAACATACGATATTTAAAAAATGATATTTTATTATCACTAAAACGTTGTAAAAAAACAACAACTACAAATCCCATCAAGAAAACAACAATAGCTACTTTAATAAGAGAAAATATAACATTAAGTATTTTTATATCTTTTAATTTTATCATTTAATCACCTATATAAAATCCTGTGTCCTTTCTAAATATTCATCCATTATTTTTTGAAATTTCTTTTTAATATCCGTATTATCAACTGTTGCTCTACTCTTTTCATTCTTAATTTCAGCGGATATCATACTAAGTATCTCTTCATCAGATATTTCAATTCCACTACGTAATAATAATGAAATTGCCCTTTGTACTTGATGCGCAATCATTATAACTGCATATTTAGCAAGTTTTTCTTTTTGATTTTTTTTACTTGATACTATTGAATCTAATACAAAGTAGTTCATTAAAAATGAATCATCTAAAATTTCTTTTAACAGATTATTTCCAGAAGTTTCTAAATCGTCTTTAGAACCTTCTTCATCTTCATTTTCATATCTATGAATAAACTCCCATAATTTTGTAGCAACTTGAAAATTAGGATTTTTTAAGATTAAATTAGTTTTTCTAATAGGAGGAGAAACAAATGGAACATGGTCTTTTTCTAATGAAGTCATAAATTCACTTCTATTCCAGTTAGAAAAGTAATCTTTAATATCTTTTATTCTTTGCTTAATAGCATCAAAATTAGTTTCAACATTATCATCTTTATTTCCTTTTGGTATCTCATTAGAACTCATTTTTAGTTCAATGTTTATTCTTTCATCACCAGTAATAGTTGAAGCCGCATATTCCAAAACCTTATCATTTTGAGCATTTAAATCATCTAATTCAGCTTCTCTTTCTAAAACAAATCTCATTGTATATTTGATTAAAGTAAAAAGAAAACGATTCTCATAAGTATTGTAAGTTTCTTCACGGCGTTCAATCAATAACTTAGAAGGTTGAACTTCATTAGTTATTGGATCAATTTTATCAATGCGTTGTGTATTTTTGGCTAAATCTTTAACACTAGCAACAGATACTTTTTTAGCTTTTTCAATTTTAACTATATCTTCCTCAGTAATGAGAATAACTTTGGGGTTTCTAACAAGATTATCGATATATGGGCATGCTGCTTCAATTTTATCAACCCAATCAAACATTATTGATTTACCAATAAATTCAGATTTAAAATGCATATTTGAATTTACTTTTTCAATAAACAAATTGCTTTTATTTCTTAATTTATCATCAATAGTAACCTTTAAAGCTTTACCCATACATCATCACCACCTTATATTGATTTTTTAAGGAATTCAAGATATTCGATTGCTTCTTTCATAACACCATCACCAAATTCCTTATTCAAATAAGCTATAAACGGATCGATTTCATCACGAATAAATGTAATATTTAATTGCTCAAATTTACGAAATATTTTCTTAGTAACAAAGTAATCTATTCCCTCTACTTCCTTACCACCACATCCAACATAAACCGGAACAAATGTTTTCATTTGTTTCATGATACGATTACCAAATGCTATTCTAAAATGTTTGATAACATAATCATCCATTTCTTTTACTTTTAATAAGTTTTTATCAGATACAGGATAATCCTTAACAGCTTTTTCAAATAATGATTCTAGATAACTAAAGTTAATCTCCATTGCCTCTTGTTCACGAGATTTAAAAGGATCAATTCTATTGTTTATATCAATAGGCATCGCACGGTCATAAACCTTATCGGTAACCATAAATGTCGAGTCGTCATTATTGATTGTACCAATATACCATAAATTTTCAGGCAACTTTAACTTACCACCGGTAATCCTTTCTGGATCTTCTGGCCATGAATTAGGAACCAATTCGATAATCCACTCATCACGAGATGGCATCTCTAATATAGATAACATTTCTGCAAAATAATATTCAACACGCGCAATATTCATTTCATCAAGAATAATTGTATGAATATCATCATCTAGACCTGAAATGTATAACTCTGCTAATACATCAGTCTCATTAAACTTTTTAGTAAACTCATTAAAGTATCCCAAAAATTCTGTTTTATCACGCCAAGATGGTTCAACTGAGGCGATACACGAATCTTTTTTTACAAACTTTCCCCATGCATAAGCAAGAGAAGTTTTACCAGTTCCAGAAATCCCTTGTAAAATAATTAGCTTACCGCATGCCAAACCACTAATAAATGCTCTTAATAAAGATTCATCATAATATAAACGTAACTGACTAGCTGAGAAAGCTCTAAAATTATCAAGTAATTCATTTAAATCAAAATTATTACTATAATTTTTAACTTTAAAATTTTTAAATTCCTGATCAATTCTATGAAGTTTAGGAAACCTAACATTATCAAGATTAATTTCTTCATCCGTTATTTCTTCAGCATCATTTTCCTCTTCAGAATCTTCAGGACTTAAACCTAATTTAGAAACTTTCATTGCCATAATTTCATCTTTTTCTTTCATTAATTTCTTAACCTGATTATTTAAATCAGCAATTTCATCCAATAAATCTTCTTGATTAAGTTTAGTTCTTCTAAATCTTAAGAATTTTCTAATAGCAAAGAATATTAATAATATTACTAATCCAACAATAATGACTAAAATAGCAATTGATATACCAACAAAAATCCAATCCCCACTTTTAAATGAAGTTTTATAACTATTTATAACCTTTTGATATTCACTAAAATTAACAATTTGAATAATTCCGTCAATAATACCTCTAACAGCTACAAGTAATCCTTCTATAAAAATAGAAATAAATTCGTAAAAAAATCTTAAAAATGTATTCATATCTATTCACCCCCTAAGTCTCCGACTTTTTCTACTATATCCTCAAAAATAATCTTATCATTAAGTTCTTCTGGTATCGATGAAAGAATACTTTTCATATTAGCATCCCTTTTATTAATAAATAAACAATTTACAATATACAAGTTAGAACGATTCTTTTTCAAGATAACATCATCTTTATTAAATACAAGTGCAAATTTATAACCTTTTTTCCTATATTCTTTTACAACTTGCTTGTTTTTAATTAAATCTTCAAACGGTATTAAAATAAGAATATGTGTTTTAGCATACTCATTATCAATCAAATTCAATATACTAGATAACTTGCGCTCTTTGCCATATAAGGTTGTAGGAATATATAAAACATATTCTTTTTCAAAGTTTGAATTCATCATATCATCAATAAGCTGCATTGATAGTAATGATAATAAAATTGATATTTTATCTTCTGCTACTATACCTTCAGAATAAGTTTTATCAATAATATAATCGCTATAAACCTTACTAAAAGAAATATTATGTTGTAATTCCAATCCAAACATATCCTTGTTACTTGAAAGTTTATTAAATTTCAAATCAAAAGTATTTGTTTCTAATTTTTTCAAAAAGTAATCAATCGTATCAGCATATCTCTTTTGAATAGTCATTATTTTATCTGTCAACTTTTCAACATAATTATTATCCCAGTCTTTATAATATTTTAAAAGTTGCTTCTTGTAATATTCCTTTTTAGCTCTAGTAGCTGTTATTGTGTCACGAGCTTGTTCTAAGTTAGCTATTAATATGAATATTTCATAATATTTTTTAACTATTTCATCGTGTTTTTTATTAGGACCTGTATATTTATCAATTAAATCATAAGCAACAATTTCCATCATTTTTTTAACTCTCGAAGTTAAATTTCGACCACGAGTTTCCATTTCAACAGTTCCATAATAATTGTAATATTTTGCATCAGTATAAGAAGTTATAAGTGCATCTTTAACAGAAGCTCTATAAATATATGTACTATCATCTTTAACAATAGTTTCAATTAATTCATTTATTTCTTCCTTCTTAATAATCATTATTTTATCAATAATATTTTTACCTCTTCTGGCATTTTTATTTTTTAATAAATCTAGATTAATAGTTGTTAGTGAATCTTCTTCTGGATCTTCTTCTACAACTTCTTTAGTATCTTCAACAACTTGCTCTTTTACTTTTTCTTTTTGTTT
>CAYXLG010000032.1:0-9905 GCA_964465805.1 uncultured Muribaculaceae bacterium | reverse complement strand
TTTTTAAAAAGAAAAAAATAAGAAAATATGTTATACTTTCATATAGGTGATGAAATGAGAATAATAGTTGATGCAGATGCTTGTCCTAGCCTTCATTTAATTGAAGATGTTGCAACAAAATATAACACTGAATTAATACTTTATACAGATGTTAATCATAATATTAAGAGTGATGTAGGTAAAGTTATTGTTGTTGATCAAGGCTACCAAAATGTTGATATATATATTTCTAATATAGTTAGTAATAATGATATAGTTATTACAGCCGATTATGGTTTAGCACTTATTTGTCTTTCAAAAGATGCATTAGTAATACATCCTAAAGGGACAATCTATAATAACAATAATATAGATATAATGATGTTTGAGCGCTACTTATCTAGTCAAATAAGAAAACAAACTAAAAAAAATAAAGGTCCCAAAAAAAGAACTAGTGATGATGACAATTTACTTGTTAAAAATTTAGCAAAAATGTTATCAGAAAAGTAAATTTATGATATACTTGTATACAGTAGAGAGAGGTAACGTATGTACAATAAAATAATATTAATGTTAAAAGGAGTAATTATAGGTGTAGCAAATATTATTCCTGGTGTTAGTGGTGGAACCTTAGCGATAACTTTAGGGCTATATGAAAGATTGATTTCAGCAATTACTACTTTTTTTAAAGATTTTAAAAATAATATTAAATTTTTATTTCCAATTGGAATAGGCGCTATTATTGGATTGGTATTAATTAGCAAATTAATTGTTGGTGCACTTGATTTATATCCTGTCCAAACAAATATATTTTTTACAGGTCTTATTTTAGGTGGGTTACCAATGTTATTAAAGAAAACCCAGAGAAATGAAAAAAATATATTAAATATATTCATTTTAATAGTTGTTTTATTTTCATTAGTTGGATTAACATTTATAAAAAGTGGTGATAATGTTATTTCATTTATTAATATGAATTTAATAGATTATGTTAAATTGTTTGGAGTTGGAATAATTGGAGCTGCTACTATGGTTATTCCTGGTGTTAGTGGTTCATTTGTGCTTATGATAATAGGTTATTATCGCCCAATTTTGGACACCATTAATAAATTAACAGAATTTCATAAATTAGGTTTAGCAGAAATATTTAATAATGTTCTTATTCTAGCGGCATTTGGGATAGGAATTTTAGTAGGAATATTATTAATTGCTAAAATTATTGAATATTTTTTAAATAACTATGAAACACCAACTTATTATGCAATAATTGGTTTTGTACTAGGGTCAATTTTTATAATTTTAAAACCATTATTAACATATAATTTAACCGCAATGACTATTATAATTAGTGTTGCTTTAGGTGTAATTGGATTTACTATTGCTTATTTTTTAGGAGAAAGGTGATTTAAATGTTGGGAGTTATTATTTTAGCTATTGTTCAAGGAATTGCTGAGTTTTTACCAATATCTAGTTCTGCTCATCTAATAATATTTAGAGATGTATTTAATATTGGTAATTCAATAACAAATGATATTGCTTTATCATTCGATGTCGCACTTCATTTAGGAACGTTACTTGCAATTATTGTTTATTTCTTTAAAGACTTCTTAAATATGCTTATTAAAGGATTAACTAAAGGAGTAAAAGATAACGAAGGTAAAATATTATATTTTTTAATAGTTGCAACAATACCGGCTGCTATTGCTGGGGTATTGTTTGAAGATGTCATAGAAGATTTAGTTAGAGGTAATTTATTTGTTATTGCAATCGCCTTAGCTATAATGGGAATTATTATTTACATAGTTGATCATAATCAAAAGGAAGAAAAAGACATAAAAGATTTAACAGTGGCTGATGCATTTTTAGTAGGAGCTTCTCAAGTTTTTGCGTTAATACCGGGTTTTTCAAGATCGGGGACAACTATTGCAACAGGTAGAGTGCTGAATCTTAAACGAGAAGAAAGTGCGAAGTTTTCATTCTTTTTATCAGCGCCAGTTATTTTAGGAGCTGTTGTGCTAACTTTCTTTAAACCAGAAACCATGACCATTATAAGCGCAAATCTATCATTCTTTATTGTAGGTATTTTAGTATCGTTTATTGTTGGAATTCTAACAATAAAATACTTGTTACAGTATCTTAAAAAGCATGATTTCAAAATATTTATGTGGTATCGTCTTATACTAGCATTTATAGTTATCATATCTATGGTAATATAATAATAACAATTATTTTTAATTTATTTTGCAGTTTTAAAAAATCATGTTATAATTATTTTGTAGAGGTGAAACGACTTATGAAAAAGAAAAAAATAATATTAATTATTATGATTCTATTATTGGTAGGGTGTGGTAAAGGTAATAACAATCTAACAGCCACTGAAAAGTTAAAAGAAAATAAGTATGAACTTGTTAATGATGGTAATTACCTAAAAGAGATTGATGATAATAATTCTTATTTTATTAATTTATTAGAAGATATAAAATATTTTATAATTAATGAAAATAATTTATATCAAATTTATTTTTTCGAAGATGATTGGGGAAGCATTGGAAGTTGTGATTACAATTTTAAAAATAAAGAAGCATTATATGGTACAACATGTTCAGATGAAGAAATAGATAAGTTAAATGAACTTAAAAAGAAATTTAATAAAGAACTTCAAACAATAGATATAACAATTGAAGATTTAGTTAGTTTAAATAAAGATGAAAAAGAAAGTTAGAAGATACTTAAGGTATCTTTTTTATTGTTTAAATAAGGTTTATATAATATAATTATATATAAGAAGTAGGTGAGTAGATGATAAAACTATTAAAAAGTGGTATTGGTAATAAAAATTATGAAGATATAGTTAATCGTATTGGTGATAATCAAACAATAATAATAACTTCTAATAATGTTTTAATTGAATATAAGAAGTTTTTCAGTGATTATGGTAATGTAAGAGTTTATGATTTTAAAACTTTTATTTATCAAATATATCAAAAATATATAAATAAATTACCAATTTTAAATTCAAATGAACAAACACTTTATTTTATTAAAGCTATTAAAAAAATTGAACCTGATTTAAATTATCTAGGGCAACATACTTTTAATATAATTGAAGATTTAATTAGTATTTATAAAAATGAAACTAATTACTCACTAATTAAAAATATTTATCAAACCGAACTTATTTATGATATTGAATTAATAATAAATACATATTTAGAAATAATTCAAGATAAATATATTGATGAACAAATATTGTATAAAGAAGTCAAAGATTTTTTAAGCAATAATAAAGTTTATAAAAATATAGATTTTGTAATAAGTGATATATATTATTTTAATGAAATAGAAAAAGAATTAATAAAAGAATTAATTAATAATTGTCAAAATGGCTATTTATATTTTTTTAATGATATAGGAGCCCCTGGATTAGAAATACATACAAATACTTTCAATTATTTTAATAATATGGGTAAGGTAGAAACAATTAATGAGAGTATAAATTTAGAAAAAAAGTTTGTTATTAATAATTTATATCGATTAGATAATGATGTTTATAATGAAAGTAATTATATTAATATTTATGGTGCTAGTGATTTATATGATGAAGTAACGTTTGTTGCTAATAAAATAAATTATTTAATTAGAACAAAGAAAATGCGTTACCGTGATTTTGCGATTGTATCTAATTCTATTTCTGAATATGAAAATTACTTTGATTTAATTTTTAATGATAATAATATTCCATATCATAAAAAAACGGAAATTAATTATCATTTCTTCGATTATATTTTAAATTTATTAGACGTTATTAATAGTGGTGTAACTTCAGAAACTTTAATTAAACTTTTAAAATCAAAATATTATAATGTAACTGATTATCAAATCAATCAAGTTATTAATAATGATGAATTGGATTCAACATTAGAAGTTTATATCAATAATAATATTTTAAAACCATTAGAAATAAAAGATAATAATGTTAAAGTTAGTGATATTTTAATACTAATTTACAATTATTTAGAAACTTTTGAAATAAATATTAAAATTAATAGAGTAAGTCGTGAAACATGGGTTGAATTTATAAAAATACTTGATAGCATTGCCAATGTCTATCAAAATGACACTATTACAGTTGCTGAATTAAAAGATACTTTTGAATATTTCTTTAATAAAGTAAACGTTAAAACTCATTATTTAGATGAGGTAATAGTAGGAGATCTTAATATAATTAATTCATTAAGTCCTAAAGTTGTATTCTTTATTGGAGTTAATGAAGGAATGGTTCCTAAAAAAGAATCTAGCAACATTTTGTTAAATTTTAATGAATTATCTAAATACTATCAAAACTATCCTAAATTTAACAACATCTTAATTGATAAATTAAACACATTTTACGCAATTGTTTGTCCGGAGGAGTATTTGTTTGTGACTTACTATAAAGTCGCTAATAACGGCTCTAAAACAAATCCTGCGCCACTTGTTAATAAGATTAAAAGTATGTATAAGAAAATTAAAGTTTATAATAAGGAAGAACTTAATCAATTAGTTAATTTGCCTAATCTAACGTATAATCATTATTTGACTTTAGATAATAATTTATTAAAGGACTATTTAAAATCATATTTTGAAAATAACGAAAATTATCAAAGTTATAATAGATTAATAAATTCAATTTTCAATTTTTATAATGTTGAGCCAACAAATATGAATCACATTGATAAAATATATTTAAGCCCTAGTTCCATAGATACTTATAATAATTGTCCATTTCAATACTTTTGTAAATACGTTTTACGAATAGATGAAAAAGAAGCATTTAAATATGATAATCGTATTGTTGGAACATATATTCATTATATGTTTGAAAAACTTATTAAAAATAAAGCAACTAAAGATAATATAAAAGGATTACTAAAGTTTTGGAAACAAGAATTTATTAAGGATCATTGTTTAAATATAACTGCAACCATTGATTATTTTTTTAACCAATTAAACAATAATGTAGAAATGTTGTGGCCATTTATTTATGAAGAAATAGACGTTAATAAATTCCAACCTCAACATTTAGAACTAGATATTTCATCGTCTAATAAATTTCCACCATTAGTTTTAAATTATAATAATATTACTATTTATTTAAGAGGAATAATTGATAGAGTAGATTTATATAACAATTATATTAGGGTTATTGATTATAAAACGGGTTCTAAAACAATTGTTTTAAATGATGTTGTACATGGTTTAAATTTACAATTATTTATATATTTATTATTTATTCAAAAATCCTCTCCTAATTTAATACCAGCTGGAGCATTTTATATGCCATCACTTGTTAAATATGAAGAAAGTGAGTTTAGTTTCCAAAATTATCGCTTAACAGGAATGTTATTAGATAATGAGGAAGTTATTGAAGGGTTGGGGGGCAAAAATATTAATAATTATATTGATGCTTATTCAAGAAATAAATTTAAAGATGATGTTTTAGTAAAACAAGAAGAAATAAACGAATTACTTAATTTTACTGAAAAAACAATTGTTGAAACAGCGCACAATATATTAAGTGGTAATATTTCCATTAAACCATTTAAAGAAAAACAATCGTGTAAGTACTGCATATATAAACCGATATGCGGAATTGAAGATAGAAGTAAAAATTATCGAAAACTAGAAAAATATAGTAAAGAAAAAATATGGAGTATAATACGAGGTGAGATTGATGAAATGGACAACTGATCAAGCTAGTGCCATTAGTACAAGAGGGGGTAAAATAATTGTTAGTGCGGCAGCTGGTAGTGGTAAAACCGCCGTTTTATCAGCGCGCATTATCGATTATATATTAAATGGTGGAAGCGTTGACAAATTACTTGTAGTAACATTTACTAACTTGGCAGCTGGAGAAATGAAAGAACGGATTAAGAAAAATATTAATAATGAACTTGTAAAAGATCCTAATAACACTCATTTACAAGAACAAGCCTTATTAGTTGAGCAAGCCTTAATTATGACAATGGATGCCTTTTATAATAAATTAATTAAAGAAAATTTTGCTTATCTTAACATATCACCTGATTTTAAAATTATTGACGAAATTTTTTACAAAGTTATTAAAGATAGTACTGCTAAAAAAGTAATAGAAGAACAACTACAAAAAAATACAGAAATAATTGATTTGCTGAATAATTTTTGTGATTATAAAAATGGTACAACGATAGAACAATTATTAATTAGTTTTGATGAATATATCAATAAGATACCAAACACAGATGCTTGGTTAAATAAATTAATTGAAATTTATAATATTGATAATTTTAACGATAGTATTTGGAGTGATATTTTATATCGTGAATTAAAAGATGATTTTATAGGTTACGAAAGTTTATACTTAGATATTTTAGAAGAAATTAAACTTGATGATGTGTTATATGAAAAACTAGAACTATTTATAAACGAAGAAATTAAACCAATTAAAGATATTGTTAAATGCATTAATAATAAAGATTTAGATAATATAATTGGTTTAATAAGAGGAATGGAATTTAAGCGGTATCCCACAATTAAAGGTTATAGTGATCACCCAACATCTGTTAAATTTAAAAATATTCGTAATCAATTTAAAATTGTAATTAAAGAATACAAAGAGCATATTTTAAATTTTGTTGAAACCTTTGAAACGGATATTGATAAAATAAGTTTAATTATTACAAAATTAATTGATATTACCAAATTATATCGCCAAGAATTAAAGACTATCCGTAGCACCAATAATTTTTATAGTTTTGATGATATCCCACATTTAGTATTAAAACTACTAGTTAAGGATTATAACTTTGAAACAGGTGAAATTATTAAAACTAAACACGCTTTAAAAATTGCGGATTTGTTTGATGAAATATTAATTGATGAATTTCAAGATACTAACTTAGTTCAAAATCTAATATTCTCCAGTTTATCAAAAGATGATAGCAATTTATTTATAGTAGGGGATGTTAAACAAAGTATTTATGGTTTTAGAAGTGCTAGACCAGATTTATTAATAAATGAAAAACACAAGGCATTCACTAATAAATTTCCCAAATTAATTAACTTATCAAAAAACTTTAGAAGTAGAAAAGAAGTATTAGATTTTTCAAACTATTTATTTTCAAAAATAATGTCAAATGAATATGGTGATGTTAATTATGATGAAAGTGAGAAACTAAATTTAGGGGCAAATTATATAGAAAATGATGATAACTTTGCTGAACTTCATCTGTTAACCGATCTTACTGAAAACGATAAAGAAGATGATTTATCAAATCAAGAAAAAGAAGCAATAGTTATTACTAATCGTATCAAAGAATTGTTTGATAGTAATTATCAAGTGTTTGATGCAAAAACAGGTAATTATCGCCCACTATTACAAAGTGATATTGCAATATTGTTAAGATCACCTGGTGAGTTTGGTAATATACTAAGAGATACACTAGTCCAAAATGGTGTTGATGTTTACACTGATAAAACACCTGTTTATTTTAATAATTATGAAGTTAAATTAGTAATTGCTTTACTTAAAACAATTGACAATCCTTATGATGATATTTCATTAGTAGCTGTTTTAAGAAGTCCTTTATTTGCTTTTGATCCAGGATTATTAATGGAAATAAGAATGATTGATAAGCATAATCATATATACAATAATTTATTAAAATTACAAAACAATTCATTAATAAATAATTTTTTAGAAAAATTGAAAAGTTATCAAGCAAAGTCTTTAACTTTATCAATTGATAAACTATTAAATTATTTATATAATGATACTAAAATAATAGCTATTATTAGTTCTATGGATAACAGTGAATCACGTATTAAAAACTTATTAGAAATGATTAATCACGCCAATAATTATATAAAAAATGGTAATGTTGGTTTACATCACTTTACTGCTTATATTGACGCTTTGATTGACAATGATTATAGTTTAGAAGGTGTTAACCCAGCGTCTGAAAAAGACAGTGTTTTAATAACAACAATTCATAAATCAAAAGGATTAGAATTCCCAGTTGTTATATTACCAAGATTAGATAAAAAATTTAATTTCGAGGATTTAAAAAAAGATATCTTACTGGATAATGATTATTATCTAGGATTTAAACTTCGTGATTATGATAATTATGGAATCAATTCAAACATTATTTTAGAATTAATTAAAAGAGAAAAGAAAAACAAACAATTGTCAGAAGAATTAAGAGTCCTTTATGTTGCTCTAACTCGTGCAAAAGAAAAATTAATTATGACAGGTATTGTTAAAAATCTTCCTAAAAAAATTTCAAATACAATTAGTTTAATTGGTAATGATAATAAAGTTCCTATAACTTATTTAAAACAAGTAAATGCTATGATTGACTGGATATTTCCGGTTGTTATTAAACATCTTATTAGTGGTAAAGAATTAAGAGATTTAGCAGATATTGATACTAAGTTGTATAATGATTCTGTTAATTTAAAAACATACATTAAAGATTTAAATGATATTATCATTCCTGAAAAAGTTAATGAAATTATAATTAACCAGAACCTTGATAAACAAGCTATTGAGGATGCTTTAAATTATGTATATCCATATCCAATTACAAAATATAAATCTAAGATGAGTGTTAGTGAAATAAATATAAAATCCAGTAATATTTTAAAGCCAGCATTTATTGATTCTAATAAACAATTAAAAGTTGGTACTATTTATCATAAAATATTAGAGTATATGCCATTTACCACTTATGATTTTGGATCATTTAAAAGTGCGATCGATGAATTAATTAACAATAACAAATTGACAACTGAAGAAGTTAATCTTATTAATATCAATAAAATATTTAATTTTTTTAATGATCCATTATATTTAAGAGTTATAAAAAATAGTCAAACATATAAAGAATATCCAATAACTTTTACATTACAAATTAATCAAATTGATAGTAATACTCATTCAGATGATGAACTAGTTATTGATGGTATAGTAGACCTTTTTTGCAAAACAGATAATTCTTACTATTTAATTGATTATAAAAGTGATATTGTTAATAATGAACAAGAATTAATCAATCGATATAAACAACAATTAGATTTGTATGAATATGCCTTAAATAAAAGAATAAATGGAAAAATTAATAAATATCTTTATTCATTTTATTTAGGAAAATTTATAAAATTATAATTTTGGTATATTAATAACTATAATGTATATAATAGTAATGTCACAAGTTTGTGACGTTTAGAACTCCACGATAAACACGTGGAGTTTTTTTGTTCTTCTTAAATGGTGTTGGTAGTTAATAAATAAGTTCATTTATAATCAATATTTCTATATTTTTTAAATATATATTAGCAACATAATTATAAATAGTCAAAAAATGGTTAGACTATTTATAATTATTAATGAAATAATTAAAAATTTAAGAATTTTAAAGCATTAGGCTATAACTACTTTATGATTATTAAGCACATTAGTGGTGCTGTTATATCTTATACATTTCACCCAATTATTTTTATTTAACAAATAAAAATTAACTAATTCGTCCTAACAATATTGAATGCACTCAAACGACAACACATATTGCATTTAACCGTGAAAATAAATTTTTCTTTTGATATTATTATACTTAATAAGATATCAGTCAGAAAGGAGTATGGCATGAGAAAAAAAGGTTTTACGTTAGTTGAATTATTAGCAGTTATATTTATTATTAGTATTATTTCAGTAATAGCTATACCAATTATTGATAGAGCAATTAAACAAACTCGTGAAGAATTATATAAAGTACAATTAAACAATATTATAACAGGTGCGAAAAATTGGGGAGCAAAAAATATTTCCATTTTACCAGAAGAAGATGGAGAGTTAATAACTTTAACTTTGGGTCAATTAAAAATTGGAGGTTTTATTGATGAAAAGA
>CAYXLG010000031.1:0-10116 GCA_964465805.1 uncultured Muribaculaceae bacterium | reverse complement strand
GGTAGATGAGTTATTTGAAGAAACAAAAAAAGAGTTAAATATTAATTATGAGTTTCACAAGGCATCTGGTTATTATGAAACGGATAATTGGTTAGAAGGCAATCATAAATATTATCGGGGCTATGCTATGCAATTGTTATCAAGTCTTCATAAGGAAGAATGTAAAGTATTAAAAAAGCAATTAAAAAGGTGAATAATTTTATTCATTTTTTTATTTGTAAAATAAAAAAACCAATCCTTTCGAATTGATATTTATCATTAAGTTCAAGCATAAAGTTCGAACAAATTTACTAATGGAGCAACAAGCAAGGACGTTTGGAAATTTTTATTAAGGTTAATTTCTATATTCATTATATCATATTATTTTTAAGATTAATTAAAAATTGATTAATTTTGTCTCCATTCTCGTAAAATTATAATTTTATTTTCTGATTTTTGATATCAATTTCATAATAAACTTTTTGTATTTTTGGTTGTAATTCCATTACTTTTTTTGCTTCATCTATTACTTTTTTCATACTATCAAAAGTATCTTTTTTAACCTTAACATATTACTTATCAAAAATTGCTTCTTTATTAGAAGTCATCTTTGTTTCTAAATCTTCCATTGCTCCGTTTAACTTCTTATTTTTACTTTCTAATTCTAGGTTTAGTTTTTTATTTATTTTTTTATATTGCTTAATATCTATATGTTCATTATCACTATTTTTAATACCTCTATCTAAATCATAACCATTATTTATCATTCGTTCGTGATATTTGTCTTGTAGAGTAGATAAATATATTTTCTCTTTCCGTTTCTTGTTTTTTATCGTGTTCTTTTTTATAATCACTCACTAACTCTATATAACTATTATGATAATTATTTTTTAATAATGGTAGTAAATTAACATTTTCAATAGATTTACTTTTATCAATATCAGGATTACTTTTATAGGCTTCTTTTAATCGTTGATTATGAGCACCGATTTGTCCTAAATCATTTAATTTATTTATTGGCTCAACTCTAAATATCGCATAACTCATTTTATCACTTCTTCCAAATTTCCTATAAAAGTAATACTAGGTGGTATAGGTACTTCAATTAATCCAAAATGTGTAACTTTTTTTAATACTTTTTCTTAATTTTGTCAATAGTATTAGTTATTTCTAATAAAACTTAATAAGTCAGTTATTTTGGTAGAACTAGATAAATCATTAATAAAAACTTCATCACTCCCATTAAAGAATAAATAGTCATTATCTTTAATTTTTAATTTATGTGGCTCGATATAAGCGATATTTGTTTTTTCAATATTCAAGATATTTCCGTTAATAATTTTGTTTTCAATATTTAAAAAACTACATAAATTATTTATTTTCTTATTTAATGTTTCTTCGATTTCTAGTTCCTCTTTTGTTATAGATAACAAACTAATCACCTCACTTTACATAACAAAAAAGGTTAATCTCATTAGAAATTAACCTTTTCTATAATTAAAGTCGATTAGTTCGACTAATTTCCCTCTGGAGCAGGTGATGAGTGTATCTACAACTCAAATAGTGAATTGATAAAATATCAATTTCTATAAATATTCTACCATTAAATAAAACATTTTGGAATAGTATTTTGGAAAAAATCCCATAAAAGGAGTATTATCTTATATATTCTACTATATCAGTAATTTCACACTTTAAATAATCACACAATCTAGCTACAACCATTATATCTATTCTTACTAAATCGCCTGTCATTAATCTTTGAATCACTTTAAAATCTGTATTAGTATCTCTCATAAGTTTATTTATACTAATGTTCCTATTTTTTAACACATCATCTAGCTTAAATAAATAATATCCTTTTTCAATCTTTAATTTCTTCATAGTTATAACCCCTAACTATAAATAGTTTATCAAAATTACTTGCTACTTGACTATTGGTTATATAACCACTATAATATTGTTGTAGTATTATAGAAAGGTAGAGAGGTTATGAAAGAATATAATTTTGAAGAATGTGATTTAGATTTATTAAAACAACATATTTGTAATTACATAATAACAAATGCAAAAAAGTATTAAGAGCAAGGTTTTGACATTCGTTTTGGTGATTATTTTTTAAGAATAAAGTATAATCATAAGATATACAAAGTAGCCATTATAAAGAGTGAAAAGGAAAGATATTGGTATTTAAAGCCATATAATAAGTCTTACTATACAACTAATGCAAGAGATTATAATAGTTTTGAACTGGTTATTTATGCTATTAAAGAAAACGATATTTTTATAAATAATAAAAAATAATTTAATAATTTCTAAACTAAACAAATGGTTTAGAGATTTTTTTGTCGAATTATGATAAAATTAAGATGTAAGATAAGGAGTTATTTATATGAGAGGTAAAGTTGAGAAAAAAAATAGAAATTTTGAACATGTAATGAAACTTGAAAATGTTAGTAAGACTTATAAACAGAAGAGTAGAAACATCAAAGTATTATCAGAGGTAAACATTGATTTTGATAGTAACAATTTTTATGCAATTATGGGACATAGTGGAAGTGGAAAATCAACTCTTATTAATATATTAGGATTAATTGATACTTTTGATAGTGGTACATATGAGCTTTACGGAACAAAAACAATTAATTTTAATGATAAGGAAGCATCTAACTTAAGAATGAAAAATATTGGGTTTATTTTTCAGGGATTTCATTTAAATCCTAATTTGAAAGCCTTTGAAAATGTAATAGTACCTATGCTTATAAACAAAGAAATAGATCCCAAAGATCGTAAAAAATTAGCAGTAGAATTATTAGAAAGTGTTGGTTTAGGCGAAAGAATTGATCATTTTCCTAACGAGTTATCTGGTGGAGAGCAACAAAGAGTTGCAATCGCCAGAGCTTTGGCTAATAATCCTCATGTTATATTAGCAGATGAACCATCAGGTAATTTAGATGAAAAGGCTGAAGAAGATATTTTTAAAAGTTTGAAAGAATTATCAAAAAAAGGCAAATGTATTATTGTTGTTAGTCATAGTAACGAAGTTAAAAAATATGCTGATAAAGTGCTAAAGCTTGACGAGGGAAAATTGGTTGGTGATAAATCATGACCTTTAAAGATATTTTTAAGGTTTCTACAACTAATATGATAAGAAACAAGAAAAATATATTTTATATTGTAATTATGACTCTTTGTTCGCTTGTAGCTATTACAATCGTATTCTTCGGTTATAATTTATTAAATATACTTAATAATGATATAAAAAATCAGATAGGCTTAAGAACTTTTAATATTGATCCGAAAACAAATCCAGAAATATTGGGAAATCCCAATAAAGAAGAGCGAAGTCGTATAATTAGTGAATTGAGAGAAGTAGCTATTAAAGAATTACTTACTATTAATCATGTGCAACTTGTAACAAAAAGTGAGTATAGTGAATTTTATGCTGATACATCAGACTTTAAATTAAAAGGTAATGTAACTTTTTTATATTCTACCGAAAAATCTTTACCCAAAATTGTTGCTGGCAGAAGTTTTAAAGATGGGGAAAGTGGTGTAGCAATTTGTCCTGTTAATTTTTTCCCTAATCCAACTAATCCTGACGATTTAGGCGTTTTAGGTATTCCAACAGTTAACAAAAAAGATTTGGTTTATGGTAAAGAACTTTTAGGGAAAAAATTTACTGCTACTTATGATGAGTATAAGCTTGAAGGTAATATGCCTAAAATAGTTGGTACGCACTCTAAAGTGGTTGAAATCATTGGTCTATATAGTAACGCAGGATCAATGAGTTCTAATGATGCATGCTATGTATCTGGGGAAGATATTATTGAAATGTGTCATACTGCAAATTTTGTTTGTGCTAGTAATCAGGAACATATTGATATCACGGTTGTCGTTGATAAAACAGAAAATATTGACTATTTTGCAAAGTCTGCAGTAGCATTGGGATTTTCTCCCTACCCAGAACCTATTGTTAAATACGATTCAGCTTTAGTTAAAACTGTTGAAATTGCATTAGTGATTTTAATATCGTTGGTACTAGGTACTGTTAGTATAATTACTTTATCATATATTAAAAAGAAAGTATTAAATGAATCGAAAACCATTGGTATCTTAAGATCATGTGGTTATACCAAAAAAACAATCAAAAACATTTATTTATTAGAAAATATTTTTACCAATAGTTTGTCGTATTTAATTGCTTTAATAATTTTCTTTACAGCATACCTTATTCTAAAAAATCAGTATATTGTGGGTTTAACATATAGGGGAATATATATTAAGATGGATATATATATAATAATTTATTCTTTTTCACTAATAGTATTATTCTCAGCTTTGATAGCTTATATGAGATTTAGTAAAAAGTTGAAATCGGATATTATTTTACTGGTAGGAAGTGGGGAATAATATGATTTTACTAAAAGGATTCTTGCGTAAAAAGTCTACTAGGATATATCTTGCTATGCTAATTACCTTGTTAATTGCCATAATCACATTATTTTCATTCATAAATTATTATAAGCACAAAATGAACGAAATATTTGAAGATAGTTCTGAGATATTTGTTGTCAGTAATATTGATTATTATGATAATCTTATTAAATCTAAAGACTTTACTAATGTACGAAAGGCTTTAGTTTTCAAAGCTGATTTTAGTTCCAAATTATTTGGCAGACAATGTGAACAAATAATAAATGCTGCTACTGGTCATACTACAGATAATTTTGATGAGTGTAGTAATGAGATGATTCTAAACTGGGAAAATTTTCTGTTTGATGACTGGCAGAATAATAATATAGTAGTTTTACCTAGTGATAAAATAAATGATAATAAAGTTATTATGGGATACCAGGAAATGTGGAAAGAGTGGGCAGAAAATTCAAAACATTTAGTTGGAAAACAGATTGGTTTTTATTTTAATGATCAGATTATATATTTTGAAGTAGAGAAATTCGAGCCATTTCGTTTTTCTCGTGTCTTAGTCTCAACTGATATGTTTGAAAAACTATCTGATAATAGCAAATTATACGCATATCTTGGCACACCTAAAGATTATTACCAAGCTCATTGGGTTGAGCAAAAATTAAAATCATCAGATAGAATTGAATATGCTAGAATAAATACAATGTATGATGAAAAAAGTAACAACAATATAAATTCCTTTTATAGCATGGTTGACTATTTAACAGCAGCAAGTTATTTAATGATTATTATATTTATAGTAATGCTTATTACAGTTACAAGAAATGCAATAACTGATGAGAATAAAAACAATCATATTGAAAGGTTATTGGGGTATAATTTAAATCAAGTAAGAAAATATTTATTTTTGAAAATATTTTCTCTAAATGTTGTTGCAATTTTAATAAGTATGATTGGATCTATAATTATTAATATATTAATCAATTATTTAAAAGTGAATTTAATTATTGTTAATTCAAATCTATTATTTAAAATATATGGTAGTCTATTATTATTTTCAATATTCTTTAGTTTGTTTTATGGAATAAGAATAAATAAAAATTTAAAAAATATTTGATTATAAAAGACAATTACAATTCGTAATCGTCTTTTTCTATATTTTTAATATCGTCTTCATCTAATATTTCTTCATCATATAAATCACTAACTACCTGTTTGTATATTGGATCTTTCTTACCCCAACCAAATAACTTTTGCTTTAAGAATTTCTTTAACTTCTGAAACTTATCTTTAAAATATCTAATTGTTTGCCTTAAACTAAAATTTTCTTCTTCTAATTCTTCGATTTTATTTGATTGTTCTTCAACTTTTTTAGATAAGGTTTTATTTCTAATTGATAGAGCAGTATTATTTTCTTGATAAAACTTTATGGTTTCTTTATCTTTATCTAATTTCTCTTTAACATTATCAATATTTACTGACAATAAATTCATTTCTTGAAATTCTTTATTGGTTATTTTAACTTCATTAATATATTGTTGTAATTTACCTTTTTCTTCTTCGTTTAATAAATAGGTATTTTTACTTAACTTTGATTGTTTTAAATTACTAACTATATCACTAATTTCACTTGAAGAAGTATCAAGTTCTTTTGATTTATTATCGGCTTGTTCTAGTTTAACCTTATTCTTGTCTAGCTGTTCTTTCATTTCTTGATAGTTATTCATATCTTTGACATTAATATCCTGATTCCTACCTTTTAACTTTTTCTTTAAAACATTATCTAAATCATATTCATTATTAAATGATTCAATACACAATGTTCTCATTTTATCTTGTATTAATTTCAATGAATCCTTTGTGAATATTGCAGTTTTACCAACTTGTTTACTCATACCATTTTTATTGCATTCTTTAATTGGAACACCAACTATGTGAAGATGTGGACTTGTTTCATCATAGTGAATAATTGCACTTGTTATTTTAAATGAAGATATAACATTTTCTAAATCTTCAACTTGTTTTTTATAAACATTAGTCATCTTTCTTTTATATTCATCATTTTTAGTATCCCAATATTTTTTATCGCCGAGTTCAATAATTATTTCACAAGCCAGATCATTTTTAGCATTATTAGAGATATGAGTAAAATAATCATTTATCTTCCTATCTTCTCTTGTTTGTTTTTCGTTATATTCAATTCGTGCTTTTTCAAATTCCTTTTTATATAATTCTTTCACATCACCAACAATACTAGAACTACCTTTTATAATAACTATATCTTCCTGATTATTATCATATTTTCGGTAGTTATGTTTATCTACTCTTGATAACATTTGAGCATTTTGAATAGCATTATTTGATAGAGAGGTAGTGCCACTTTTATTTTTATCTGCCATTTTTCGTACACTATTCTTCCTATTTTTATCACTACCTAAATGAAATGAATATGCTAACGCTTCTATAAAAATTCCCCCTTTACTAAATTATCTTTCCTCAAAATACTTTGTAGCTTTTTCTAATGTATGAAAGAATTTTTGTCCTACAAAAGCATTTGTTGTATCAATATAATCACACACAAAATATTTCGGTTGACTATTTTCTGCATAAATTAAATAGCAATCTTTCTTCTCATTTAAGATATAACAATAACCTAATAGTAAGTTATAAATCTTTTTCTTATCTTCTAAATTCATATTTCTATTCCACCTTTCTTTGTGAGCTTATTTTGTTTTTGACAAAATCTATAACCCCCTATGTATTTTGACACTACGCATCAAAATACGGGGGATAAGGTTTAACACCTTATAATCCGTTCCCTTTATTCCGTAATGAGTAATTGCTCCCGCAATTCTCAAAACTTCATAAAGTATTGATGAAAATGTTTTCAACATTTTCTTCCTTAGTCCGATTATCTTACTGTTAAATAATTATCGTATCTTTTATTGTAATCGGACATAATAACTTTTTTTAAAAAAGTTATCAAAAAATATTCCTCGGTCGGTAACATCAAAACAAAGGATTGTTTTGATTTATCTTCATTGTGTTCAATTAATATTAGTCAAGAATTTCACGAGCGACTTAATGTCGTTCTTGACTAATATTTAATTGTTTATTTCTACTTCTTCTGGTATCGTTGTAAATAATTCTTCTTCTTTTTCTATCCTGACTTTATTATCATTTTTCACACTTATTACCCCCATATCTATTTTTTCTTTTTCCTCATAAGGTTTATCTTCTAATGGGAATATTCTTACAATAGAGGTGTCATCATATAACTTACAATCCAACATTTGGGTTTTTAAATTAAATGTTCCTTCATAATAGTAAACTTCATAACACTGTCTTAATCTTGTAATATGTTGCTCTATTTTTTCCATTGGCATATATTCACTATATCTAATATAATTACATACTGCCCCTGTATAAGCAGGTATTTTTGTATCAATAACTCCCTCATCAAATAGTTCTTTCCAATTTTTATAAAATGTACTTCTAAAGTTTACTTTGTCTATTTCATAAGTTGTATTGTTTGATTTAATTTCAATGCTATCAACATAATTCATAATGATATTTGCTTTTTTGTTTCTATCTAACTTATTCCAAGTGGTTACAAAATCATTATATAAAGCAGGCAATTTAATTTTATTAATAAAGTCCATATCTCTTTTAACTAAAATATCTTCTTTGGTAAATTTTAGTTCACTTACTTGCTCGTTTTCTAATAATTGCCTTTTTAATTCATTAATATTATCTTCAATAATATTAATTTCTTTGTCATATTCTTCTAAAGTGAATGAGCCATTTATATATGCTTCTTTTACTCGTTTTTTCTTACTTTCTTGATTATTAAGTTCCTTTTGTAATTCTTCTTTTGGATTAGCAATTTTATTTTTTAACACAGGTAGGAAGAATTCGTTTACTACTGAATCGTATTCTAATATATCATTAAGTAAGTATTTTAAAGATTCTTCAATAATATCTTCTTTAATAGTTGTTTTACAATCGTGGCAGTAATAATAGAAATAGTTATTACCATTTTTCTTTTTAGTTGCTTTCCCACCTAATATTCTTCCACATTTAGGACATATAAGTTTTTGTAAGAATAAGTAAGTTAGTGTTCTTTTATAACTTCTTGAATTTATTTTCTTTTGAACTTGACAATTATCCCATAACTCTTTACTAACTATTGGCTCAATTATATTTTCATAATAAATAGGATTTTTACCTCTTTTTCCGTGAACATAATCACCTTTATAAATTTCATTTTCTATCATAGCTTTAATCGTATTATCCCTCCAATTCATTCTTCCTAATATCTGCTCTTTATTAAAGATATTTTTTATCTTTTGATATGAGTTTCCCTTAAAATATAATTCATACATTCTTACAATTACATCTTTTGTTAGTGGATCAGGCACTAATTTCTTATTTTTCCTTTTAAATCCGAGTGGGGTTTGGCTTGGAACATTACCATTTTTAATAGCACCTGATAAACCTATTTTAGTTCTTTCACTTGTTCTTTCAATTTCATTTTGACTTACACTCATCAAAAGTCTTGAAATCATTTTGCCATTAGCATTGGTAGTATTAACTTCATCATTAGCACAATCTATATAGGCTTCATTTTCTTCTAAAAACTTCATTATGTTTTCCCAATCATACACACTACGAGTAAGTCTATCTAATTTTAAGGTTACTATTGTATTTATTTTTTTACTTTTAATATCATTAAGTAATTTATTAAAAGCAGGTCTATCTTTAGTGTTTTTAGCACTTATTCCAGCATCTTCATAAATATCATATATTTCATAATCTTTATACTTACACATAGCTTCTAATCGTTCTTTTTGCTCCGATAGAGAAAATCCCTCTCTTGCTTGATCTTCGGTACTAACACGAATATAAATTCCTACAATCTTTTTATCTTCCATACAATCCTCCTTTTTAAACCAAAAGAGGAATCAAAAGCATTAATAACTAATACTCTTGACTCCTCTTAAATAGTGAATCTATTATATATCTTTTTTTAAACATAGCAATTCCCCCTTAAAAGACGATACTGCTTGTCTTTGTTGCCTTATATAATATCACTATAATTTGATTTGTCAATACCCATTTGTGGGCATAGTATTAGATATTTTTTAAGTATTGTTCTAATTCATTAACCAATATTTTATTATTTAAGCTTTCTACATAAAAGTCATTTGAATAATTAAAGAACAAGAACGAAATACCTCTAATAATAACTCTATGTGGCTCTATATAAGTCAAATTAGTATGTTCGATAGTTCTTATACTACCATTAATAAATGTTGGCTTAGCATTGCAAAATCCACATATAAAGTTAATTTTCTTTTTCACTTCTTCTTCAATAACAAGTTCCTTCTTAATAACACTAACCATATAATCAATCCTTTCCTCATAATTTCTTCGTTAAACACGAAAAAATCAATCCTTTCGAATTGATATTTATCATTAAGTTCAAACATATAGTTCGAACAGATTCACCATTGGAGCAAGTGATGGGAATCGAACCCACGTCTTCGCCTTGGCAAGGCGACATTCTACCATTGAACCACACCTGCATATAATTAAATTATATCTTATTTTTGTGTTTTTGTAAATAGGTTAATGTAATATTGTTATTTTAGCGCTAATTATTATTTGAATTTCCGTTTTTTTATTTATCCGGAAATTAGTCTAATA
>CAYXLG010000030.1:0-10859 GCA_964465805.1 uncultured Muribaculaceae bacterium | reverse complement strand
ATAGCTACTGTTAATAAAAAAACTTTAGTATTAGTTCACAACAAAACTTTAGCAGGACAATTGTATAGTGAATTAAAAGAATTATTTCCAAATAATAGAGTAGAATATTTTGTATCTTATTATGATTATTATCAGCCGGAAGCGTACGTACCTCGAACAGACACTTACATAGAAAAAGATGCGTCTATTAATGATGAAATAGATGAATTAAGACACTCTGCCACATCTGCGCTTCTAAATTATGATGATGTTATTGTTGTTTCTTCTGTTTCATGTATATATGGAATTGGTGAAGTTGAAGAATATAAAAAGAAAATGTTAAATTTAAGTATTGGAGATATAGTTGATCGTGATATAGTTATTGTTAAGTTAATAGATATGTTATATGAAAGAAATAATATTGATTTAAAAAGGGGTTCATTTAGGGTACGAGGGGATATTTTAGAAGTTGTTCCAATAAGTCAACACGGAAAAGCAATTAGAATTGATTTTTTTGGAGATGAAATAGAAAAAATTAACGAATTTGATACCTTAACCGGCGAAGTGATTTCATCTAAAAAGTCAATTAGTATTTTTCCCGCAAGTCACTTTGTTACTAGTGAGGAAAAATTAAAAATAGCAATTAATAATATTCGAGAAGAATTAGCAGGACAATTAAATAAATTCAAAGAAGAAGGAAAATTATTAGAACATCAGAGATTAAAAGAAAGAACTAATTATGATTTAGAAATGTTATCAGAAACAGGTTTTTGTCGTGGCGTTGAAAATTATGCTCGACATATGGCGTTAAAAAAAGCCGGTGAAACGCCAACAACTTTAATAGATTTTTTCGGAGATGACTTTTTAATGATTATTGATGAATCACACGTAACTGTACCACAAATTGGAGGAATGTATAATGGAGATCGCTCGCGAAAATCAACCTTAGTTGAATATGGTTTTAGGTTACCAAGTGCTTTAGACAATAGGCCGTTAAAATTTGAAGAGTTTGAAAAAAAACTTAAAAATGTAATATATGTTTCAGCAACTCCTGGAGATTATGAAATAGAAAAAAGTAATAACACAGTGATTGAACAAATAATAAGACCAACAGGATTATTAGATCCAACAATTGAAGTGAGACCTACAAAAGGTCAAATAGATAATATTATCAACAATATTTATGAAAGAATTAATAATAATGAAAGAGTATTAATAACAACTTTAACGATAAAAATGGCTGAAGAATTAACTGATTATTTAAAAAAACTGGATATTAAAGTTGCATATTTACACAGTGAAGTAGTTACTTTAGAAAGATTGAAAATAATAAGGGATTTAAGAATAGGAAAATATGATGTACTAGTTGGTATTAACTTATTAAGAGAAGGGTTAGATATTCCTGAAGTAAGTTTAATTACAATCTTAGATGCAGACAAACAAGGTTTTCTTCGTAGTGCGCGTAGTTTAATTCAAACTATTGGTCGGGCTGCACGAAATGCTAATGGACATGTTATAATGTATGCTGATAATATCAGTTCAGCAATGCAAACAGCGATAGACGAAACTAATCGTCGTAGATCTATTCAACAAAAATATAATGAGGAAAATAATATAACTCCTAAAACAATTATAAAAGAAATTAGGGAGTTAATTAGTAATACAAATGAGGTTGAAATAGAAAAACCAGAAAAACTAAGTAAAAAAGATAAAATTAATTTAATAAATAATATTGAAGTAGAAATGAAAGCAGCAGCTAAAAACTTAGATTTTGAAAGAGCAATGGAACTAAGAGATGTTCTCTTTGAATTAAAAGAATAAAATAAATAGTGTAACCATAACACATATGATAAAAAGATAAAATTATTGTAATAAACTATTAAATATTATATAATATATATTGTACAATATTATTGAATATGTATTTATTTAGGAGATGAACGTATGAAAATTGTAATAATAAAAAATCAAACTAAAACATTGAATAAATTTTTGGATTGGTTGATTCATATGATTGGCTATGCTTTGGTATTGATAGCAGTATCATTAATATTTAAAAAAACAGTTTATATTGATGATAGTTATTTTGGTTTTTGGGGATTAATGGCAGCAATTATAATTTATTTTTTAAATAAATTAATAAAACCTGTTTTATTTTGGTTAACATTACCAATAACAGGGTTAACACTTGGTCTGTTTTATCCCTTTATAAATGTTTTTATATTAAAAATGGTTGATTTTATTTTAGGTAGCCACTTTAATATTAAAAATGTATTTATGAGTTTTTTGGTTGCAATATGCATATCTGCAATGAATTTACTTATGAGCGCGTTAGTTATTGAACCAATATTAAGGAGGAATGAATAATGCAAGCTGTTTTTCTAGATTTAGGACTTGTTAAAATTTATTGGTATTCGATTATGATTCTTGCAGGATTATTAATTGGTGGAACTTTAGCAATTAATGAGGCTAAAAAATGGAAAATAAATGAAGATTTTATGATTAACCTATTTTTTTATTTGATACCATTGTCAATTATCGGTGCAAGAATGTATTATGTATTATTTAATTATGGTTATTATAAGCTTAATTTTTTAGAAATTATAAAAGTTTGGGAAGGTGGTTTGGCTATTCATGGTGCTATAATTTTAGGACTTTTATTCATTATATTTTATAGTAAAAAACATGAAGTTAATTCTTTTAGATTACTAGATATTATTGTTGTAGGAATGTTAATAGGTCAAGCAATTGGTCGTTGGGGCAATTTTTTTAATCAAGAAGCATATGGAGCAGCAACAACTGCAAAATTTTTAAAAAGTATTTTCATTCCACAATTTATAATTAATGGAATGAAGATAAATGGAGTATATTATCATCCAACTTTTCTATATGAATCATTATGGTGTTTGATAGGATTTATTGCAATCTTATTTATTAGACGCTACAAATATATAAAAATAGGACAAGTAACATCTTTTTATTTAGTTTGGTACGGAATAGGTCGTTTCTTTATTGAAAAATTAAGAACTGATAGTTTAATGTTTGGTAATTTTAAAATTGCACAAATTATATCAGTTTTAATGATAATTGCTGGTATTTTATTATATATACTAAAAAATAGAGGTTCTAAATTAAGTAATTTATATAATGATGAGGATAATATTGAAAATGTTAGATTTTGATTGTGTTATTGTGGGAAGTGGTGCTGCGGGTATGGCGACAGCAATTTATTTAAAACGTGCTAATCTTACAGTAGCGCTAATTGAAAAGAATGCTCCTGGTGGACAAATGAATAATATTTCTAATATAGAAAATTATCCTGGATATCGTTCAATAGATGGTCCTACATTATCTTTAAATATGTATAATCAAGTTGTAGATTTAGGGGTTAATTATAAATATGGTAATGTCATCGAAATTAAAGACTTAGGCGATTATAAAATTGTAAAAACGGATATAGAAGAAATAAAATGTAAAGCATTAATAATAGCTAGTGGGCGAGTTCCAAGAAAATTGGGACTAGAACACGAAGATAAATTAATAGGGCGTGGCATTGGCTTTTGTGCATTGTGTGATGGTTTCTTTTTTAAAAATAAAACTGTAGCAGTTGTCGGAGGGGGCAACAGTGCAATTGAAGAAGCTATTTATTTATCAAGTATTTGTAAAGAAGTTATAATAATTCATCGCCGCGATCATTTTACAGCTGATTTGAGTGCTCAAGAAAAACTAAAGAGGTCTGAAAATATAAGAATATTATATAATAGTGTAGTTACAACACTAATACCAAAATTAAACAAACTAAATTCAATCAAAGTTAAAACTGGTGAACAAGAAAAAGAAATTGTCGTTGATGGAATGTTTCTTTATATTGGGTACGAGCCAGATATAACTTTTTTGTCCGGTTTAAATATTAGATTAGATAAGAATTATATTGTAGTTGATAAACAAATGAGAACAAATATAAAAAACATATATGCTTGTGGTGATATTATAAAAAAAGAAATATATCAAATAACAACATCTGTTGCAGAAGGAACAATTGCTGCTACTTCAGCAAAAAAAGATATTAGTTAAAATATCTTTTTTATTAAACTCATTTCCTAGATTTATTTAGTAGTTTATGTTAAAATGAATGAGAGATATACTTTATAGAAAATGGTGATAGAATGGGAAAAATAATTTCACTTGTTAATCAAAAAGGTGGAGTTGGAAAAACAACATCTAGTATCAATTTAGCGGCTTCACTAGGAATCTTAAGAAAAAAAGTTTTATTAGTGGATTTAGATCCCCAAGGAAATACTACTACTGGAATTGGAATAAATAAGGCCGACATTGATAAAAGTATATATAATTTATTAATTGATCACGCAACAATAAAAGAAGTAATAATAAAAACCAAATTCAAAAATTTATATGTCATCCCTGCAACAATCAATTTAGCGGGTATTGATATTGAGTTAATGGATAAAAGTAGATTAGAACCTGGCTTTTCAAAAGGTGGGCAGTTAAAAAAATATTTAGATGAAGTAAAGGAAGTTTTTGACTATATAATTATTGATTGTCCTCCTTCATTAGGAATTTTAACTACTAATGCCTTAACAGCTAGTGATTCTGTAATAATACCAGTTCAATGTGAGTTTTTTGCTTTAGAAGGAATAATGCAATTATTAAATACAATAATGCTTGCTCAGAAAAATCTTAATCCTACATTAGATATAGAGGGAGTTTTATTAACAATGTTAGATAGTAGAACCAAACTTGGGTTAGAGGTAGTTGAAGAAATAAAAAGTTATTTTAAAGAACGTGTATATGATACAATAATTCCAAGATTAGTTCGTTTATCAGAAGCACCAAGCCATGGTAAACCAATACTGGCCTATGACCCACAAAGTAGGGGGACAGAAGCTTACATAAATTTAGCTAAGGAAGTGATTGAGAGAAATGGAAAATAAAAAAAGAGCATTAGGAATGGGATTAGAGCAACTTTTTAATAGTGAAAATTTAGATCTTGCTAATGTTGAACAAAAGATTTACGAATCTAGCAATAGGGAAGAAATTGTAGATATTAAAATAAGTGAATTAAGACCGAATCCATATCAACCAAGAAAAGTATTTGATGAGGAGGCAATCAATGAATTAGCAAATTCAATTAAAGAACACGGAGTAATTCAACCAATTATTGTAAAAAAAAGTATCAAAGGTTTTGAAATAATTGCTGGCGAAAGAAGAGTTCGTGCAAGTGAAATAGCTGGTTTAGAAACAGTTCCAGCAATTATTCGAAATTTTACAGATCCACAAATGATGGAAATCGCACTACTTGAAAATTTACAAAGAGAAAATTTAAATTCAATCGAAGAAGCTCAAGCATATCAATTAATGTTAGAAAAATTAGAAATAACTCATGAAGAATTATCTAAAAAAGTAGGAAAAAGCAGAAGTCATGTTACAAATATTTTAGGACTTTTAAGATTACCAAAAGAGGTTCAAAACATGATTATTAGTAAAGACATTTCTATGGGGCATGCTCGTATTTTAAGTAAATTAGAAGATAAAGAGCAAATAATTGAAACAGCAAATAAAATTGTTAAACAAAACATTCCAGTTCGAGAACTTGAAAAAGCTACTGAATCAAAAAAATACGAACGAAGAGTAAAAATTAATCGTAATGTTTCGGAAAAAAACGAAAAATATAAATATGTTGAAGAATTATTGTGTGAAAAGCTAGATACAAAGATAAAAATAAAAGATAATAAAATTACAATTAATTTCAATAATGTAGCAGACTTAAATCGTATTTTAGAAATATTAAATATAAAGGAGTAACTATATGGTAAAAAATATGAATTTTTTTTTAAAAAAAGAATTTTTAAGTATAACACTAACGTTAATAGTTAAAATACTAATTATATTGCTTGTATATTTTTTACTAAAAAAAATAATTAAAAATATATTTTTAGCAAGGAAGATTGATAAAAAGAAAAAGGCTACAATTGTTAGTTTATTTAATAATATTGTAAAATATACACTTATTATTTTTTGTGCATTGTTTATCTTAGATGCTTTTGGAATAGAAACAAAAGCAATAGTAGCGTCACTAGGTGTCGCTGGATTAGTTATTGGACTATCATTACAAGATATTATCAAAGATTTTATAGCTGGTATGTTTATTATTTTAGAAAATCAATATGGGGTAGGAGATTATGTTACAATTGGTAATTTTAAAGGTAAGGTTATTAGCCTTGGATTAAAAACAACTAAAGTTGAATCTTATACAGGTGAAATAAAAACGATACCAAACAGATATGTTGATCAAGCAATTAATCATAGTTTAAAAAATCAAGTATTGATTATAGATATTCCGGTTACCAATGAATATGATATTTCAAATACAAAAAAGATTTTAGAAGAAGTGTGCACTAAATTAACTAAAGAATTAAAAAACATTAGAAGTGAAGTTAAATTAATAGGTGTTAATTCTATGACACATCTTTTAATTGAATATAGAATTAAAGTAGAAGTATTGCCACTTGAAGAAGCTCTAGTAAGAGACCAAATACTATCTAACGTCAGGAATGCGTTAGTTAAACACAAAGAAAATTTAATATCTGTAGGCAAAGAAAAATAATGGAAAAAAAATATAAGATTGGGAGTGTTGTTACTATGAAAAAGCAACATCCTTGTGGTACAAATAAATGGGTAATTACTAGAGTTGGTGCGGATATTAAAATAAAATGTTCTAATTGTAGCAGAAGTATTATGCTTTCACGAGTTGAATTTAATAAAAAAGTCGAAAAAATCATAATATACTAGGAGGATATATGCGTAAAAATAAAAAAGAACGACAAAAAAGAAAAATAAGTCCAATAGTGTCAATTTTAATTATGACTTTTTTTATAATTGTAATTAGTCTAATTTTGTCATTACTTGGTTTAGAAGGTCAAAAAACAACTATTGTTAATAACAAACTTGAAACATCATTAATAACTATTAAAAATATTATATCGATTGAAGGAATAAGATTTATATTTGGTAATGCAATTACTAATTTTCAAATACTTGAACCTTTAGGCTTTTTAGTAGTTTCATTAATTGGAATAAGTTTTATAGATTATAGTGGGATTATTAAACCTTTATCGAAACCTTTTAAAAAATTAAAACCATTTGTTTTAACTTTTATTGTTTTAATAATAAGTTCATTATTTTCATTTGTTGGTGATTATAGTTATTTATTATTAATGCCACTAATTGCACTTATATATAAAGAAATAGGCAAGAATCCAATTTCTGGAATAATAACTGTCTTTTTAGGAATAACGCTTGGATATGGAACGGGATTTGTTTTTAATAATAATGATTATTTATTAGGTTTGTTGACAGAACAAGCTGCCAAAATAGATGTTGATAAAAATTATAAATACCAATTAATTTCTAATTTATATATTATGATAAGTTCAACAATTGTTTTAATATTAGCATTAACATATCTTATCGAAAGAAGGATAAATCCAAAATTACCAAAATTTAAAAAAGAAGAAATAGAAGTAATTGAAGAAAAAGTTAATAATAAAAAGGCTTTTATTGTAAGTTTATCAATATTTATATTATTAATATTATTGTTAATTTATTGTGTAGTACCTGGATTATTATATTCTGGAATATTCCTTGATAAAGAAGCGCCTACGTATTTGGCAAGTCTATTTTCAGTTAATTCTTCTTTTAATGAAGGTTTTCCCTATATAATGTTATTTATTACTATAATTACAAGTTTTATTTATGGTAAACTTTCTAAAAACATTACTAAGGAAACTGATTTTAGTAATAAACTTTCTGTCAATTTAAAAGGAATTGGATATACTTTAACAATAATGTTTTTCATATCTCAATTAATTGCAATTATTAATTGGACTAATATCGGTGAAGTAATAGCAGCTAATCTTGTTAGTTTTATGGCTAGTTTAGAATTTTCAGGTATTCCGTTAGTTATAATCTTCTTTATTATTACAATATTAATAGGATTTTTTATACCATCAACTTTAACCAAATGGATGCTGATTTCACCGTTAATTGTACCTTTATTTATGAGATCTAATATTACACCAGATTTTACACAGTTTATTTTTCAAACAGCAGATGGTGTAGGAAAGGCTATTGTTCCATTGTATATATATTTTATTATTATGCTAGGTTTTATTCAAAATTATAGCGAAAACAAAAAGATAACTATTTTTGGAACGTATAAGATTTTGATGCCTTCCATCCTTATAATAGCAGGATTACTTATTCTTATAATAATTGGATGGTTCATTATCGGACTTCCACTTGGGCCAAACAGTTATCCAGCACTTTAAAATTTAGACAAGATAATGCTTGTCTTTTTCAAACTTTGTCAATTAATTAATTGTTTACTAAAAACAATTATGATATAATACCAAATGTTGAAAAGGTGTAAACTATATAAAATATGAGGTGATTTTATGAGCTTAAAAGCAGGAATTGTTGGTTTACCTAACGTTGGTAAGTCAACGTTATTCAATGCAATTACAAAACAAAAAATTTTAGCAGCTAATTATCCTTTCGCCACAATAGAGCCAAACCAAGGAATTGTAACTGTTCCTGATGATAGATTAGATTTTTTAACAAAAATAATAACCCCGGATAAGACTGTACATACAACTTTTGAGTTCATTGATATAGCAGGATTGGTAAAGGGAGCATCAGTAGGAGAAGGATTAGGGAATCAATTTTTAGCAAACATTAGAGAAGTGGACGCAATATGCGAAGTCGTTCGTTGTTTTGAAGACCCTAATGTTATTCATGTTGAAGGGGATGTGGATCCGATTAGGGATATTGAAATTATAAACATTGAATTAATGCTTGCTGATTTAGAACTCATTACCAATCGTCTCAATCGTATTGGTAAAAAAGGAATGATGACGAAAGATAAATTAATATTAAAAGAGATTGAGTTGTTAAACAAAATCAAAAATGGTTTAGAAAAGAATATTCCTGTTCGAAATCTAACATTTGATAAAGAAGAAATTTCACTTGTAAAACATTTTAATTTATTAACATTAAAACCAATTATATATATAGCAAATGTTAATGAAGATGATTTAATCGGTGATAACAAGTATGTTTCGATGGTTCGTGAATATGCCGAAAAGGAAAAATCTTCTGTAATTAGTTTGTGTGCCAAAATAGAATCTGAATTAAATGAACTTCCAGATGAAGAAAGGGAAGAGTTTTTAAAAGAAATTGGACTCGATGATAGCGGTTTAAATAAATTAATAAAGGTAACTTATGATTTGCTAGGACTTGCTACATATTTTACTATTGGAAAACCAGAAGTTAAGGCTTGGACTTTTAAAAAGGGAATGAAGGCGCCAGCTTGTGCAGGAGTTATTCACAGTGATTTTGAAAGAGGTTTTATATTTGCAGAGGTTATCAGTTATAGTATTTTAAAAGAATTAGGTAGCGAAAAAGCGGTTAAAGAAGCAGGAAAAATGCGTCTTGAAGGAAAAGAATATGTTATGCAGGATGGAGATATTTGTCATTTTAGATTCAATGTTTAATATAATAATGTGAGTAATTGTGAAAAATAGTGAAAAAGTAAAAATAAATGTTTACAACTTGAATTAAGTTTGTTATAATTTATTCGCGAGTATTAGTTTACTCCTTGCTTTTAATTAAGCCAAAGACCATAAGGAGGTGGAATAATGAGAAACTATGAAATTATGTTTATTGTTAGACCAACATTAGGAGAAGAACAAATAAAAGAAGTTGTTAAAAACTTTGAAAATAGTTTAGTTTCTAATGGTGGTGAAATTACTAACTATAAAGAATATGGAAAAAGAGATTTAGCATACGAAATCAATAAATTTAAAAGTGGTTATTACTTTCTTTTTAATATTCAATCTGATAATGATAAGGCAGTTAAGGAATTTAATCGCTTAGCTTTAATAAGTAAAGATGTAATTAGACATTTAATAACAAAAGTAGAATAAAAGAAAAGAGGTAAAATATGAATCGCGTATCTTTAGTTGGAAGAATAACTGCAAAACCGGAGCTTCGTTATACTAACAGCCAAATTCCTTATACTAGGTTTACTTTAGCCGTGAATAGAACATTTAGTAATGCTCAAGGTAAAAGGGAAGCTGATTTTATTGGAATAGTTGTTTGGAGAAAACAAGCAGAAAACGTTTGTAATTATTTAGATAAAGGTAGTTTGATTTCAGTTGACGGAAGAATTCAAACTGGATCGTATGATGATAAAGATGGTAACCGAAGATATACTTTCGATGTTGTTGCTGATAATGTTCAATTTTTAGAAACAAGAGCGCAAGCTCAAGCGAGAATGACAAGTGATAACTATAATAACAGGAATGACTTTGGACCAAGCCCATATGATTATCAAGATAACAGTAATCAAGGCTATGATCTTGGTAATGTTCATGATGCTTACAGTGATATGGGTGATATTGTAACGCTAGATGATACTGACGAAGATATTGAATGATAAGGAGGAATTTGATGGCAGAATTTTATAGAAGAAAGAAAAAAGTATGTCAAATGTGCATAGGTAAAGATGTTAATTATAAAGACATTGACATAATTAAAAAATATATAAGTACCGATAAAGGTAAAATTTTACCAAGAAGAGTAACGGGAGCATGTGCAAAACATCAAAGGCACATTGCTAAAGAAGTAAAAAAAGCTCGTTTTATGGCATTAGTACCATTTGTTAAATGAAAAACGAAAATAGATCAATGGCATGATCTGTTTTTTTGTTATATAACATATAATATTAAGGTTAATGTAAAAAATATTGTTATTAAAACATAAAAACTTTTATTTTCCTTTTTGATTAACAAAATAAAAAA
>CAYXLG010000029.1:0-11136 GCA_964465805.1 uncultured Muribaculaceae bacterium | reverse complement strand
TATGTTCTCAATTAACTTTTAAAAAAATAAGTGATATAATATAAGTGGAAGGTGAATTTATGTACAAAGACAACAAAATTTTTATTTTAGGGATGGCTAGAAGTGGGTACGAAGTAGCAAAGGTTTTATTAAAAAGAAATAATAAAGTAGTAATAACTGATGCCAAAGAGCAAAAAGAAGAACATGTAGATGAATTAAAAAAATTAGGTGCAACAGTTATTATAACAACAGAGCCTGAAGAATTTTTAGATGATTCATTTGATTATGTTGTTAAAAATCCAGGCATTACATATGAACACAAATGTATATTACGCGCTAACGAATTAAATATTACAGTAGTAAATGAAATGGAAGTAACGTATAACTTATTACCAGAAAACGTTTCGATTATTGGTATTACAGGTTCAAATGGAAAAACAACAACAACAACGTTAACTTATGAATTAATAAGTGCAACTGGTAAAAGAGTTCATATAGGGGGAAATATAGGTATTCCTTTTTCAGCGATGCTTGATAAAATAGAAGAAGGGGATATCATTGTTGTTGAAATATCAGCACAACAACTACATGATTTTGAAAACTTTCACCCTAATATTGCTATACTTACTAACTTATCTGAAACACACTTAGATTTCTTTAAAACTTATGAAAATTATGTAAATCATAAGCTAATGATATTTGATAATTGTAAAAAGGAAGATATGGCAATTATTAATATATTAGATAAAGATACAGTAAGTGATATAAATCTCAAGAAAGTTTATTTTTCAGGAAAACAAAAGGGTGATATTTATATAGAGAATGATGCTATATATTATCAAGATGAATTAATTATTGAACTGCGTGATATTCGCGTTAAAGGAAATCATAATTATGAAAATATTATGTGTGCAATTGTTGCTGCTAAAGAATTTGGCGTAACAAATGATATGATTAAAGAAGTTTTAAATAAATTTAGTGGTGTTGAGCATAGACTAGAATATGTGAAAAAATTAAATAATCGTGAATTTTATAACGATTCAAAATCAACTAATGTTATTTCAACTCAAGTAGCATTATCATCGTTTAAAAAACCAGTTATTTTATTATTAGGTGGTTTAGATAGAGGACATTCTTTCGATGAGTTAGACAGTTATTTAACACGTGTTAAAGGAATTGTTTCATTTGGTGAAACTAAAAATCGAATTAAAGAATTTGCAGATTCAGTAAACATTGATTGTGTTGTTGTTGATAAATTAAGTGAAGCTGTTAAAGCAGCATATAATTTATCTGATGCAGGCGATGTGATTTTACTAAGTCCTGCTTGTGCTTCGTGGGATCAATATCCAGATTTTGAAACTCGTGGTCATGATTTTAAAAATATAGTTGAACAATTAATTTAAAATAAAAAAATGTAGGTTTTATGCCTACATTTTTTATCGCGTTTTTGATGTGGAATAATTATTTACTAATTCATCAGTATTAAAACTATATGAATTAAGTTCAGTTTTAAAATGTTCTTTATCTTGTTCATCAATTTTCATTAAATATAGACTTTCAAATTTTTGAAAGGTTTCTTCAAATTTTCTTAAAGATTCTATTTGTTTTTCTGTTAATTTATCTGGTAAAAAAACATACCCAAAATAATTATCTTCAACTGTGCAGTTACAAAATAAAAGGTGTCCCATATTAACTAAATCAAACCCAGCCTCACTAATAATAGAAGTATCAACTTTACCAAGCGGATATCCTTCATGTCTTAATTTGTTAACAATTTCTCTTAAAGAATCACGGTGATAAAAAAGACCTTCTTTTTTACCATTACTTATAATTTTTCCGTCAAATAATTGATTACTTTCATCCCCAATAATAACCATAGATAGTGTATTTTTAATAAAATCGTCCATACATTTCTCCTTCACATATATATTTTAAATATAAATTAATTGTAATTTAAAATGAAATAAATGTCAAATAACTTAAAACAATTTATAAAATTAATGAAATGATGATATAATGATTATGTAATAGAGAGGGTAGATAAGATGAAAATTAAAAATATAATTGGTCGCGAAATATTAGATTCAAGAGGAAATCCGACAGTTGAAGTAGATGTTATTTTAGAAAGTGGAATTATTGGCCGCGCTAGTGTTCCTTCAGGTGCATCAACTGGTTCTAAGGAAGCTCTTGAACTACGTGATAATGATTCAAGATATTTAGGTAAAGGGGTCTTAACAGCAGTTAATAATGTTAACGAAATTATAAGACCGAAACTAATAGGTATGAATGCAACTAATCAAGAATTAATTGATAAAATGTTAATTAACTTAGATGGTACTCCTAATAAAAGTAATTTAGGAGCAAATGCTATTTTGGGTGTATCTTTGGCATCTTTAAAGGCATCAGCATTATACCATAATCAGCCACTTTATAAGTACATTGGTAATGGAACAACTTTACCAGTACCAATGATGAATATTTTAAATGGTGGTGCACATGCAGATAATAATCTTGATTTTCAAGAATTTATGATTATTCCTCATGCTAAAACAATGAAAGAAAGAGTTCGAATTGGTGCTGAAGTGTTTCACACCTTGAAAAAGGTATTAAAGGATAACGGATATAATACATCAGTGGGGGATGAAGGTGGGTTTGCCCCAAATTTAAAAAGTAACCGTGAGGCTTTAGATTTGATTTGTAAAGCTATAGAAGAAGCGGGTTATAAATTAAAAGATGATGTAACTCTTGCGCTTGATGTAGCAGCTAGTGAGTTTTATAAAGATGGTAAATATATTTTGAAAGGTGAAAACAAAGAATACACAAATGAAGAATTAGTTAATTATTATGTTGAATTAGTAAATGTGTATCCAATTGTTTCAATTGAAGACGGACTTCATGAAGATGATTATGATGGTTTCAAAATGTTAACTGACAAGTTAGGTCATATTCAATTAGTTGGTGATGATTTATTTGTAACTAATAAAGAAATATTTATTGATGGTATAAATAAGGGAGTTTGTAATTCAATATTATTAAAAGCCAATCAAATAGGAACTGTAACTGAAATGTTAGAAACAATTGATATTGCTAAAAATAATAACTATAAAACAGTTATTTCACATCGTAGTGGTGAAACAGAAGATACTTTTATTTCAGACTTTGCAGTAGGTCTTGATCTAGGTCAAATAAAAACAGGATCGTTATCAAGAGTTGATCGTGTTAGTAAATATAATCAATTAATAAGAATAGAAGAAGAATTAGAAAATTAAAATGGAGAGTTAATATGGAAGTGTTTTGTTCAAAATGCCTAACGGTTAATAAAGATAAAAATCAAAGATGTTATAATTGTGGGGAAATACTTAGTAATACCACATCAGAATTAAAAAATAATCGTATTAGATTAGCGGACTTTTGGATTAGATTATTAGCTTTTATTATTGATTTATTTATTATCCTCTTGTTGTGGAACTTGTTATCATTTGTAGTAATGAACTTGTTATCATTATCAAATTTTGACATTGAGCCAGATATATTAAAACTAATCTTTTATATTGTAGCTATTATTATGATGGGGGCTTATAATGTCATTATGGAAACTTCCAAACGTCAAGCAACAATAGGTAAACAAATCTTTAAATTAACTGTTGGTGATGCCGAAGGTAACGCTTTAAGTTTAGGACAAGTAATCAGAAGAACGCTTGCTAAACTTGTAACTTGTTTAACTTTAGGTGTTGGATATATTTTAATTCTTTTTAATAAAGAAAAACAAGCAATTCACGACATATTAGTAAATACTTATGTTTTTAAAGAACTTTAATCTAATAAATTGATAAAAAACAAAGACTTCGCTTAATAAAAGGGAAGTTTTTTTAATTGAAGAAAAGGTATTATTATGCTATAATTAAATCATAGGGCAGGGAGGTAAAACATGGCTAAAAAGAAGAAAAAGAAAGAAACATCAAAGAAAAATGCAGAGTATTATGTAGAATTACTAGGATTATTTTACATTGTTCTTGCCTTAATCGGACTAGGAAGCTTTGGAATAGTAGGTAAGTTAATAACTTCTTTTGCGGCATTTTTAGTAGGAACATGGTATCATGTTTTATTAGCAATTATTCTAATTGTTGGAATTTATATGATGGTTAAAAGGAAAAAGCCAGATTATTTTACATCTAAATTATTGGGCTTATATATATTAATTGTTGCAATATTATTATTTTCACATTTAAATTATATTAAAGATACAGATTTAAAGGGTTGGGATGTTATACTTACTACAGTTGAGAATTTTATGAGAATGACTTCGGATACTACTGATATTCAAGGTGGTGGTATTTTAGGAGCAATTGTTGCTACTGTTGGTGTAAAATTACTTGATTACGAAGGAACTTTTATAGTTGCATGGACTTTAGCAATTTGTGGCTTTGTAATGTTTACAGGAATTACTATTGCAGATATAATTACTAATTTCAATAACAAAATAAAATCTATAATTGGTAAGTTTAAAAAGAATAAAATAGAAGAAGATATTAAAAAAGTAGAAACTGATTTTGAAAAAGATAGTAAGATTGTTATTACTAGTGTTGATGAGTTAATTAATATTCATGAAAATCAACCTTCAGAAACATTAAAAGTAAAAGAAGAAGTACCTGAAAATTCAGAAGGTTATATTTTCCCACCATTATCACTGCTAGAACCACCAGTAAAAAATAAGAGTAATGAAAATCATCAATATGTTAAAGATAATGTAAAATTATTAGAACAAGTACTTGTTGATTTTGATATTCATGGTAAGGTTGTTGCTGTTAATATTGGGCCAGCAGTTACTCAATATGAATTGGAAATTAAATCAGGGACAAAGGTTAATAAAATATTAAGTATTCATAGAGAAATTGCTCTTGCACTAGCGGCTAAGGATGTTCGTATTCAAGCACCAATACCAGGTAAAAGTACTATTGGAATTGAACTTCCAAATAAAAGTATTTCGATGGTTACAGTTAGGGAAATATTAGAAAATATACCAACAAAATTAGATGATAAAAAATTGCTAGCTTGCTTAGGAAAAGATATTGTAAATAAACCTATTTGGTTTGAAATAAATAAAACACCCCATTTATTAGTGGCAGGTGCAACTGGTAGTGGTAAATCAGTTTGTATTAATAGTATTATTGTTTCATTGTTAATGCGTACGAAACCAGAAGAAGTAAAATTATTATTAGTTGACCCTAAAAAGGTTGAATTAAGTGTGTATAATGGTGTTCCACATTTACTTGCACCGGTTGTTACAGATCCAAGATTAGCAAACACAGCACTTAAAAAGATAGTTGTTGAAATGGAAAGAAGATATGAATTATTTAGTGACAGTGGAACCAAAAACATTGCCGGATATAATATGTATATTGAAAAAAAGAATGCCAAATTAAGTGATAATGACAAAATAAAAAAATTACCATATATTGTAGCTGTTATAGATGAGTTGGCTGATCTTATGCTTGTTGCTGCTAAAGAAGTAGAAGATTCAATTCTTCGTATAACTCAAATGGCAAGAGCAGCTGGAATTCATTTGATTGTTGCTACTCAAAGACCATCAACAGATGTTATCACCGGTTTAATTAAAGCTAATATTCCTTCAAGAATCGCATTTGCAGTTAGTAGTAGTATTGATTCAAGAACAATATTAGACATGACTGGTGCTGAAAAACTTTTAGGAAAGGGTGATATGTTATTTTTACCAATGGGTGAAAATATTCCTATTCGTATTCAAGGGACATATATATCAGAAGAAGAAATTAAAGCAGTAGTTGATCATACAATTTCTCAACAAAAAGCAAAATATGATGAAACATTATTAATGACAGAAGAAGAAATGAATGCAACAACAATGGTTGATGAAAGAGATGCTTTTGAAGAACCTTTATATAATGAAATTGTTGAATTTGTTATTAGAGAAGGTAAAGCAAGCACCTCGATGATTCAAAGAAGGTTCCGTTTTGGATATAATCGTGCTGCTAGGGTTGTTGATTTAATGGAGGCAAGAGGAATTATTGGACCTAGTAATGGTTCAAAACCTAGGGAGGTTTTAGTGAAATTTGATTCAAGCGATAGTTCTAATGACTAAATTAAAGAAAAGAGGTATGAGATAATGAAAAAAAGAAATTTAGGTTTTACATTAATTGAATTATTAGCAGTAATTGTTGTTTTAGCATTAATAGCAGTCATCGCAACTCCAGTAGTTGTAAAAACAATTAATGATGCAAAAAAAGGAGCATTTAGAAGTACAGCTTATTCTATAATTAATGCGGCAGAAAATTATCATTCAAGAAAAATTATAATTGGTGAAAAACTCGGTGAAATAACTTATACTTATAGTAATGGTATAGAAACATCAAGTCCAGCAGGTCATTCATTAGAATATAAGGGCCCTAAACCAAAAAGCGGAAAAGTAGTTGTTAATGAAAAAGCAGCTGTTAAGTTAGCTATTCACGACGGAACTTATTGTGTTGAAAAAGGATTCGAAGATACAGAAGTAATAGTATCAGAAAAAACCCCTGTAGAGTGTAATTTTTAAATATTATTACTATAAACATAAAAGATGAATAAATCAAAAGTTTATTCATTTTTAATGTTTTTACTAGTGTTTTATAGCATTAAATGTTTGTCAACATCGTAAAACGTGTGCTATAATTAATTGTAGGTGATATAATGACAAAATACGATGAAAGTTCAATCAAAATATTAGAGGGTCTTGATGCTGTAAGAAAAAGACCGGCTATGTATATTGGTTCAACTGATAAAAGAGGACTTCATCATTTAGTTTGGGAAATTGTTGATAACAGTATTGATGAAGTTATCAATGGTTTTGGTAAAAAATTAAAAATAACAATTAACGAAGATCGTAGTGTTACAATAGAAGATGAGGGAAGAGGTATACCAGTTGGTATGCATAAAACAGGTCTTTCAACTCCTGAAGTAATATATACTGTACTTCATGCTGGTGGTAAATTTGAAACTGGTGGTTATAAAGTATCAGGAGGGCTTCATGGTGTAGGTGCTAGTGTTGTTAATGCTTTAAGTGAATGGATGGAAGTAACTATTAAAAGGGAAGGAAATGAACATTATATTCGTTTTGAAAATGGTGGTAAAACAGTAGTACCACTTAAGAAGGTAAGTTCAACTAATCGAACTGGTACTAAGGTTACATTTATGCCAGATTGTGAAATTTTTGGTAACTTTAATTTTTCATTTACAACCATTTGTGAAAGAATGCAAGAATGTGCATTTCTACTTAAAAATTTAACAGTAGAAGTAATTGATATAGAGGATAAAAAACATGAAGTATTTCACTATGAGAATGGTTTGAAATCATTTGTTGAATATATAAATGAAGATAAAAAGACAATTCACGATGTAGTGAGTTTTTTGGGTGAAAAAGATAAAATAAATGTTGAGGTTGCATTTCAATATACTGATACTTATTCAGAAAATATAGTATCATTTGTTAATAATGTTAAAACTAATGATGGTGGAACTCATGAAGTAGGGTTTAAAACAGCTTTAACCCGTGTTTTTAATGAGTATGCTCGTAACAACGGTTATTTAAAGGAAAAAGATAAAAATCTTGAAGGAAACGATACTAGAGAAGGAATTACAGCAATTATAAGTTTGCAAATACCTGAATCTTTATTACAATTTGAAGGGCAAACTAAAGGAAAACTTGGTACACCTGAAGCTAGAACAATTGTTGAAAATATTGTTAGTGAACAGTTGCAATTCTTTTTAGAGGAAAACAAAGAAATTGCTACTAATATATTAGAAAAAATGGTAAAGAGCAAAACTGTTAGAGAAGCAGCTAGAAAAGCTAGAGAAGCCGCTCGTGTTGGTAAAGATAGAGGGAAAAAAGAAAGAGTATTAAGTGGAAAATTAACTCCAGCCCAAGGGAAAGATCCTAAGAAAAACGAAATATTTTTAGTGGAAGGGGATTCGGCTGGCGGAAGTGCTAAGAGTGCAAGAGATAGAAAGTTTCAAGCAATCTTACCACTTCGAGGAAAAGTTTTGAATACCGAAAAAGCTAGGTTAGAAGATGTTTTAAAAAATGAAGAATTAAATACTATCATCCATACTGTAGGTGCTGGTGTTGGAAGTGATTTTGATATTAAAGATTGTAATTATAATAAAGTAATTATCATGACTGATGCTGATGATGATGGTGCGCATATTCAAACACTTTTACTTACTTTCTTTTATAGGCATATGAAACCTTTAATAGAAGCAGGTCATCTTTATATTGCAATGCCTCCATTATATAAATTATCAAATAGAAATACGATCCATTATGCTTGGTCTTTGGAACAAAGAAAAGAGATTATAGCAAATAGTAAAGTAAAATTAGAAACACAAAGATATAAAGGGTTAGGGGAAATGAATCCAGATCAATTATGGGAAACAACAATGAATCCTAAAACAAGAAATTTGATTAAAGTAAATATCAGTGATGTTTCTTTAGCTGAAAAAAGAGTTAGTGTGTTAATGGGTGATAAAGTCGAACCGCGTAAAGATTGGATTGAAGAAAATGTGGAATTTTCATTAGAAGATGACTACGTTTTAGAAAATTAGGTAGGTGAAATCATGAAAGAAGTACTAAATCAAATATATGATTACTCGCTTGAAGAAATAATGGGTGATCGTTTTGCTAGATATGCTAAAACAATTATTCAAAACCGAGCGATACCAGATGTTAGGGATGGCTTAAAACCCGTTCAAAGAAGAATACTTTACTCCATGTATAAAGATAAAAACACACATGATAAACAATATCGTAAAAGTGCGAAAGCAATAGGGGCAATCATGGGAACTTATCATCCACATGGGGATTATAGTATATATGATGCAATGGTTAGAATGAGTCAATGGTGGAAACAAAACGTTACTTATATTGATATGCAAGGTAATAATGGTTCGATGGATGGGGATTCTCCAGCTGCTATGCGTTATACCGAAGCAAGGCTTTCTAAAATAAGTAATGAACTTTTAAAAGACATTGATAAAGAAACAGTTACATGGGCTCCAAACTATGATGATACTACAGTTGAACCAACTGTGTTACCAGCTAAATACCCTAATTTATTAGTTAATGGAACAACTGGGATAAGTGCTGGTTATGCAACTAATATTCCACCTCATAATTTAGGTGAAATAATTGATGCAACAATTAAAAGAATTGATAGTCCTAATTGTTATTTAGATACAATATTGGAAATTGTAAAAGGACCAGATTTTCCAACTGGTGCGATTGTAGAAGGTAAAAAAGGAATAACAGATGCTTATAAAACTGGTCGTGGAAGAATTAATATCAAATCAAAGTTTGAAATAGTTAAAAATAAAGGTAAAGAACAAATTATAATTACTGAAATTCCGTTTGATGTTAATAAAGCTTTGCTTGTAAAAAAAATGGATGATATTAGAATAGATAAAAAAATTGATGGAATAGTAGATGTTCGTGATGAATCAGATAGGGATGGTCTTACAATCGCCATTGATTTGAAAAAAGGTGCTGATTCTAATTTAATTATTAATTATTTATTAAAAAATACTGATTTACAAGTTTTTTATAATTATAATATGGTTGCTATTGTAAATAGAAGACCAATGACTTTAGGAATTCTTCAAATTCTAGATGCTTATATTGTCCATCAAAGAGAAGTCATAACAAAAAGAACAGAGTTTGATTTAAAACACGCTAAAGCTCGTGTTCATATTGTTGAGGGTTTAATTAAAGCTTTATCAATTTTAGATGAAGTTATTAAAACCATCAGAGCAAGTAAAAATAAAACTGATGCTAAAGAAAATTTAATGAAGAAATTTGAATTTAGTGAGTTACAAGCAGATGCTATTGTAATGTTACAATTATATAAATTGACTAATACTGATGTAACGGAATTAATAGAAGAAAACAAAAATTTACAATTAATTATAAAAGGATTAGAAGAAATTTTAAATGATGAAAATAAATTAAAAAATGTTATGAAAGAAGAACTGAGAAAAATTAAAAAGGAGTATGCGGTCCCTAGAAAAACAGAAATAAAAAATGAAATAACTGAGATTAAAATTGATCCAACAAAGATGATACCAAAAGAAGACTGCATTGTTGTTGTAACTAATGAAGGATACGTTAAACGAGTATCACCAAGAAGTTATAACGCTAGCGAAAAAGAGCAAACAATGTTAAAAGATGGTGATTATGTTATTGGGTTATATAGTTTAAATACATTAGATACAGTATTGCTATTTACAAATTTAGGTAATTATTTATATTTACCAGTAATAGAAATTCCAGAATTAAAATGGGGTGAATTAGGTAAACACGTTAGTAATATTATTACAACAACAGCCGGTGAGAATATTATAGGTAGTATTCCAGTTACTAATTTTGATGATGAACAAATAATTACATTATTTACTAAAAACGGAATGATTAAGAGAACTAATTTAAGTGAATTTAAGGTTCAAAGATATTCTAAACCGATTAGTTGTATGCGTCTTAAAAAAGGTGATGAAGTTGTAAGTGTAACAAATAGTAATGGAACAAATATTTTCATAGCGACTAGAAATGGTTATGGATTAAGATATCAAACTGATGAAGTATCTGTTATTGGTATTAAAGCTGCTGGGGTTAAATCAATTGATTTGAAAAATGATCGTGTTGTTGGTGGACATATATTTGAAAATGAAGATTACTTAGTTGTAATAACTGATAAAGGAACTGCTAAGAGAGTTAGAATGTCTGATATTAAACCAATATCACGTGCCAGAAGAGGTAATCTGATTGTTAGAGATGTAAAGACTAATCCGTATTATGTTGTAGGTACCTGTATTTTAAGTGGTAAAAAGTTGTTAGGAATGAAAACAAGTGCTGAAATAATTGAGATAAAATCAACTGAATTACCAATTGTTGATTGCTATTCAACAGGAACGGTTATTTCAAAGAAAAAGGTTGTTGACACATTTGTTGCTACAGAATTAAAGGAAGTAAAAGATGAAAAAAATGAAGAAACAATTAAAGTTGATGAACCAGAAATTATTGATTTAGATAATATTGATAAGAGAATTATGACAATTGATGATTTTTTAGATAATTTTGATAAATAATTTTTTTCCAAT
>CAYXLG010000028.1:0-11459 GCA_964465805.1 uncultured Muribaculaceae bacterium | reverse complement strand
ATGTAAATAAAAAAACATTTAATAATAGTTTATTAATGTTTTTTTTTATGTTATAATGTATGTGTTAGATTATAGTTAATAGGGGATGCTGAAATGTTTAATAAAAAAATGATAATATTTAGTTTATTTATACTTTTATTTATGTTTCAAATTAATATAAATGCTGAAACAGAGCATACAAGAATTTGTAAATACAAGGATTTGAGTAATAATACTGATGTATATTTGCATTGGACTGAAAGTGGTTTGAAATTAAAAAGTAGTGATGGTACTTTTATAACAAATGTTAATTTATCTGCACCAACTAATATAGGAGGCAATTTAGGTACTCGAAATTTTTCGGATGGTTGTGCAACATATATAAATTATTCAGATCATGCTGGACATATGTTTACTGATAAATCTGATTTACCAGGCATTAAATATGAATTCAAAGGAGTAATTGTAAACGAGAGAGACATTTATCACTCTCAAACATACGAAGAAAAAGGAAGTGCAACTACAGGGATTACTTGTAATTATACACTAGAAAGTGGGAAAGGTGTTAAAATAAGTGTTGATAGTAAAGGTGAAATAACTAACAATAAAGAAGCTAAAGTTATAAATTCACGTGAGTTTATAAAAATTATTGACACTAAATTTCGTTGCCCTGCAACTGTTTGTTATAATAAAAATATTGGACAAGATGAACTTACATTTTCTGATGATGTTAATTTTAAGTGTCCTTGGGTAATTGACGGAGAAACTAATGTATCAGAAGATCGCATTAATCAACAAACTACAAATTTTGTTGGGGCGATGACTGAAGCACAAAAATTAGAAGAAAAAATTATTGAGGCTGAATATAAGAAAACTTTGACTGAATACTCAGCATGCCTTACTCTGATTGATAAAGTAGGACAAAAATGTTCTGAAGAACATGATGTAATGAAATCTAAATGTGATTCAGAAAATACTAATCAATGTTCGTCTTCGCAAAGTGCTTATAAAAGTTGTGTTGAAGGAAATTATACACAAAATGAAATAGATACTAATTGTTATGATTTGCGCAATGATTTTGAGAAAGCTGAAATTCAGGAAAGCGACTTTCAAAACCGAACAGGAGAAAGTGTAAAAAGAAAATTAGGTATTGGAGATTTAAACAATCAACCTGAACTAGACTGTAGAGCATTATTAGGTGATGATATTCTTGAATGGATAGAAAATATTTTTCTCCTTATTCAAATTGTTGCTATTGTATATACCGTTGCTTCTGGAATTGCGGGTTATGCAGGAGCAACTATGTCATCTGATCAAGATGCTATTAAAAAGGCAACTAAAAATTTTATAACCAGATTGATAATTACGTCTATATTACTTTTACTACCAATTTTAATAGAATTTATTTTTGATATAGCAAATATACCTGGTTTAACTAATAAAAATCCATTTTGTAAATAAAGAAGGAGTGAGTGTATGACAGATTTAGTAATATCGCTTTTAGCATCTCTTTTTGCGATGTTCGATAAATTAATTGCGTGGGTTATTGATCAAACGTATAAATTACTAATGTTGATAGCCGATACAAACCTTTTTGCTTCTGAAACAGTGGAATTATTTGGTAAAAGGATTTATGTTTTACTAGGTATTTTTATGTTATTTAAATTATCATTTTCATTAATTAATTATTTAATAGATCCAGATGAATTAGCTTCTAAAGAAAAAGGCGGAAAGAAACTTGTAACTAATACTTTTACGGTTTTAATATTAATAGTATCTGTTCCATTTCTTTTTGAAAAAGCATATGAACTACAAGGGTTATTATTAAAAAACCATGTTTTAGATCAAGTTGTTTTAGGTGTGGCGGCACCAGTTCCAACATCTGAAGAAGATGAGGATTTTGATGATCCTACAGGTAGTTTATCCTTTGAGGTTTTTAGTTCATTTTATATGCCAAACCTCTCAGCTGGTAGTATGCGCGATTGTGAAAATTTGTATATTATTCAAAATGAGGAAGAACCGTTAACTGAAGCTTGTAAAATTGCTGTTAAGGACGCAGCGGGTGATGAAGGGGTATATGATTTAGAAGAAGCTCTTAAGAATAAAAGTGTTTCAAAGTTGTTTTCTAGTTCATTGCTTCATGCTAAAGAAAACGGTGAATTTATTTTTGATTATAAGTTTGTAATATCTACAATAACTGGTGTTGTTGTAGCTGTTATTATGTTGGGTTTTTGTATAGATACGGCAGTTAGAACTGTTAAATTAGGTTTTCTACAATTAATTGCACCAATCCCAATTATATCCTATATAGACCCTAAAAGTTCTAAAAATGGTGCGTTTAAAAACTGGGTAACTAATGTTGTAAAAACATTTTTAGATTTATTTATTAGATTAGGAGCTATTTTCTTTGCGGTTTTTATAATATCGTTGCTTGCTAATAATCAAATTGAGAGAATTAGTACTGGCGAAGCCATTACTTTAACAACAAATCCATTTGTAAAAATTTTTATAATTATTGGAGCTTTATTATTTGCAAAACAAATACCTGGATTAATTTCTGATATAACAGGAGTTAAACTTGATAGTGGAAAAGGTATGGGTTCATTACATGCTGCGACTGGTTTAGTTGCTGGTGGAATTGGCGGTATGGCTGCTAATGTAGTTGCTGGAGTTAGTGAGGGACGAGGATGGAGTACTATTCCAAGTGCAATTGCAGGTGGTGTTGGCGGAGCCGGTAGAGGATTTGTTGGTGGATTAAAATCAGGTGGCAAAGGTTCAATTTTTGCACCTGGAAAGGCTGCTATTCAGTCAACAGCGCAAGCTCGAAATGTTAGAACAACTATAAAAAAATATAATGATAAAAATCCTGATAATCAATACACGATTACTGATAGATATTTAAAAGATCCAATTAAAAGATGGGCTGGTGTCAAAAATGAGGATAATACTGTTGGAGAATTAGAAAAAGAATCTAAGAGATTAGATAGGCAAATTGCTGATTACACACAACAAGAACAAGCTTTAAGAAATTCACAAACAAATCTGATTGCTGATGGTTTAAAAACTGGTCAGTACCATAAGTCGGATTATGACTTTGCTCAACAAAAAATTACTGTTGAAGAAGAAGTTGATGGTAAAAAAGTTACTAAAGAAATTTATGATTTTGATCAATATAAAAACAGAGTTGAATTTGAAAATAGAACTAGAGGAGACCATGAAAAAATTAAACCACTTGATGAAAGAAGTTATAAAGCATTCACTGGTATAAGTGAAGGTATTGAAGACATTAATATGAAGGCTAAAGAATTGGAAGGCAGTAAAAGAGGTATTGATAAGGCGATTAAAACTAGAAAAGGTATTTATGATAAGCCAAAAAAACCTGGTTCAGGTAAATAACTTAAAAATTAAGTGAGGTGAAATTTATTAAAAAGAAAGATGAGTTTCCCAAAATTAGTTTCTGGGATGTGTATGTAAAGGATCCTATCAAAGCTTGGGCTGGTGTTAAAAATGAAGATAATACCGTTGGTAAGTTAGATGAGTATAGTAAAATACTTGAAAGAAAAATGTCTGACCTAAGCCAACAAGAAGCGGGTTTTAGAAATGAATTTGCTAAAGAAATAGCCGAAGGTTTGAAAAAAGGGATTTTCAAATATTCTGATTTTAATTTAGCAATCGAAAAAGTCAAAATAAAATATATTGATGAAAATGGTAAGATAAAATACAGAAAAGGTTATGATTATGATGAATATCTAAAAAAAATTGATGAAATTATTAATAAAAATAACATCTCGTTAAATTGTCTTGATAAAGAAACATATACAGCAATTACTGCCATTCAATCAATAATTGAAGATATTAATAAAGAACATAAACTTTTGGAAACTGAAAAAAGAAAAATAGATAGAATGGTTGAAGACAGAGGAAAAATATATAAAACTAGAAAAAGAAAATAAAAAGGGTGTGATATTAGGTGGAAAATGATTATTTAATTCCAGCAAATACAAAGAGATCTATGCTAATATTAGGAGTGTTTACAAAGTTTGATTTAATACTTTTTTCTATAGGAATGCTAATAACGATGATATTGTTGGTTTCCTTACCTTTAAATAACTTAGTGGTAACCTCTTTAGCTTTAGCGCCTGGGCTTATTGCTGGTTTTCTTGTTTTACCGGTTCCTAATTATCATAATATTAGGACCATATTAAAAAGCATTTTCATTTTTTATACAACAAGACAAAAATTTGTTTGGAAAGGTTGGTGTTTCGTAAATGGCGAAGAGGAAAATAAAGAGCAAATATACAAACGATGATATTCCAGTGAAAAGTATCACCAATGGTATGATTTTATTAGACAACGGGTATAAAGTAACTGGTGTTAAAATAATGCCTCGTAATATTTTTATATTAGATCAAGATATGCAAAATAGTATAATTGTAAATTTAAAAAATGTTTATAATCTTATTGATTATGAATTTTGGATTTTTGCAGCCGATAGACCAGTTGATATTAATGTTTATTTATCCCAATTACAATTACTGTATAACTCAGTAAATAGTCAAGTAAAACGTAAATTAATTAAAGAGGATATAAATAAAGGGAACATGTTTATGAATAACAATGTTGTTGATACTGAATATTTCTTATTATTTAGAGAGAAAGACAATGATTTAATTCAAAAGCGTATTAGAGTACTAATTAACGCGTTTGCTAGTTCAGGTTTATCATCTCATCAAACAACAAATGATGATTTAAGAATGATTTTAGATAACTTCTTAAATGGTGGACAAACTACTACTTTTGGGACGGTGATTGGATAATGAATATTAAAGACCAAATTGCACCAAAAGGATTAGAATTTCGTTCTGGTGACTTTATAATTAGTGATAAGTGGGCTACTATATTAACTGTTGTATCTTATCCGAAAATGATAAATGTCGGATATTTATCATCTCTAACTAGTATGTCTGGAGTAAAAGTAGTTATTAAACATATTCCTTTACCATTTTCAGTGCTTAGAAGAATGATAAATAAGGAAATTGCTGATTTAAAACAAAGATATCAAGATGAATTTGATAGAACTATTCAAGAAAGAATAAGACAGGATTATGAATCGCTTGAATATTTTGTATCAATGCTAGCATCAAGCCAATCAAAAATTTATGATTTTCAAATGCATATTATGATCACTGCTGATTCTGAAGAACAGCTAATCAGTAAAAAATTACAAGTAAAAAATTATGTTGAAGCAATGGAAATGCGTGCTTTTCCACTTCGATTTGAACAGGAAAAAGTATTAAAATCAATTATTCCTATTTATCCTAACCAAGATATTGAACAAAGAATTGGTACACCAATACCATCGACAACAATGTCTGCAATGTATCCATTTATTTTTGATAGTATTAAAGATCCAGGATTGTCGACTTTATTAGGTGTTGATTTTTCAGGTGGAGTAATTCTTTTTAATCAATTTCTATACCAAACAAAGAAAGAACATAATCGAAACAATGCTAATATGATTATTCTTGGAACATCAGGAAGTGGTAAGTCAACTGCCGCTAAACTGTTGTTACGTGGTAATTTTAGAAATAATCATCAACTTGTTGTTATTGACCCTGAAGGGGAATTGGAAGATATGACTAGGCGTTTTGGTGGAGATTTTATTGACTTAGGTAAGGGTGGAGAGTTCGGTATGATTAATCCTCTTGAAGTTGTTTTGGACTATGATGAGGAAGAAGTAAAACAAGGCCTAGGATATACCGTTTTAACAAGAACCCTTCAAACCTTAAAAGCTTTCTTAAAATATTATGATCCCCAAGTAGATGAAGATGTTATTACTATGTTTAGTGAAGTAGTTCAAGATACGTATCGTCGTTTTGGTATGGATTTTAATACTGATTTTACTAAATTTACTTCTAAAGATTATCCAACCTTTAAAGATGTTTATGCAACAATTAGGGGAAGAATTTTATCAATGCCTGAACACAGTCACGAGAAAGATATTTTAGAAAGACTAGAACTTAAAATTAGACCGATTGTTAAGGAATTAAAGTATTATTTTGATGGTCATACAACTATCCAACCTGATAGTGAAATGATTGTTTTCAATATTCGTGAATTGATGAATGCTGATACTAATATTAGAAATGCCTTATTTTTCAATATTTTAAAATATGCTTGGAGTCTTACATTGAACAAAAGTGTTAACACTATATTGATGGTTGATGAAGCTCACGTATTATTAAGTGGAAATAATACACTTGGTGCAGATTTCTTAGCACAAATTCAAAGACGTTCTAGAAAATATAATACGGGAACAATTATAGTTACACAACAACCAAGTGACTTTTCTGATCCTGGAGTTATCACTCAAGGAAAAGCTATTTTCGACAATGCTTCATACTATCTAGTTATGGGGCTTAGAAAACAAGCAGTTGAGGATTTATCCAAACTAATAGATTTAAATGATAATGAAAAAGAAAGCATTAAAAGATATAATCAGGGTGAGGCTTTATTTGTATGTGGAAGCCGAAGAATGAGAATTAATGTTGTTGTTACTGAACAAGAATTAGATTCATTTGGTAGTGGCGGCGGATATTAAAGTTTATATATGTTTGTATAACTGGTGGTGAGTAAAGTGTTTAACAATGATAATAAAGGAATTTTTGAAACAGTAAGACAACAACTCGAAAAATTAAAAAAGGCTAAAAGACTTTGGGCAATCTTGGGTGGTCTATTACCTCTTTTCCAAGTAATTCTTATTGTTATAATAGTTGTTGCAGTTACTTTGCTACCAGTTATGTTTTTTAATAATATTAAAGATGGTTTTTATAATGGTGTAGATAAATTTTTAAATTTTCTTTCAACCGGTAGATGGATGTCAAGTGAGAATGCATATTATTTAACGTTAGAACGTGAGTATCTAAAATTTCAAAGTTATAATAATAAAGAAGGTGAATTTGATATTCCTTTGTTAGCAGCTACATCACATTATGTTAATATGTTTGGTCCCCATGATTTTGATTATGCCAATGACGAGGATATAAATCATCTAATAGAAGATGAAGATTATAATAAGGACAAAATAGAATATGCAATAAAAGAAAAAACATCAAGAACTTTTTATGAAGTAGCTGAACATGAATTAGGAACATCTACAACAATAATACCAACGCAAAAAAAGTTAATAGGTCATTTAGTTGATCTTAAATTGGAAACAAGATGTGTTAACGTCAAAGATTTAATATTAAATACTGACAAAGATGAGGAAGAAAGTGCTAGAGATATACTTAAAGCAGCGTGGGCGGATTTTATGGAATTAACTTGGCAAACCTCAGGAAATAGCGTTAAATATGTTATAAATTCATTAAATGTTTTCGAGTTTGTCAATTTAATTCACGCTTATAAAGACCAAGGACATAATTACCTAGAGGTTGAATTAGCTAGGTTGTTACATTCTACAAAAGAAGATAATATGATTAAAGAATTTGTTAGAATTATTGAACAGTCGGATTTAAGTCCTTGTGAAGGTATTTTAAATATACCGATACCTACAATAATTAGATTTATTAATTATGATAATTATAAGGAATATTTAAAAGAATTTTACTTGAAGAAATTTTATATAAATTGTAAGAACTGTCCATATAAAGATAAGACAGATGAATATAAAGATATAATTGCTGATAGAATGATTGAAGAAATTTTTCAACAAAAAGATACATGGGATTATTTAAATAATGCTCAAATACTATTTAGAAATATTTCTTCGATATATATACCTGGTTTATCATCAATGCCAATACCTATATCTGAAGACGGTACATTAAATGTTACTTCTGTATTTGGAATGCGTATTCATCCAATATATAAAACACCTAAAATGCATAATGGGATTGACCTTGGTTATCCAATGGGAACACCTGTATCTGCGATTGCTGATGGTGAAGTTGTTCATGCAGGTTGTCAATCAAATGGTTGTAGTAAGGGGTGGGGGAAATATGTTAAGATAAAACATGATATTGATGGTGATGGTGTAACTGATTATTATACACTTTATGCCCACTTATCAGTTCTTAATACAACGAAGGGCTCAATTGTAGGTGGTGGCCAACAAATCGGAGAAGTTGGAAGCACAGGTGCTTCAACAGGAGCGCATTTACACCTTGAAATTCATGATAAAAATGGAACACCGATTGATCCCCTTCCAATATTAAAAGGTATTATGGAAGGTAATTCAGTGTTTGATAATACCCCTATTACAACATATTACAATCAAGGAGATTATAAGAATGTTGCTTATTGTAAGGGAATGGCATCAGGAGGTAAAGAAGCAACGATTTCCTCTTCTGGATGTTTGCCAACCTCTTATGCTATGGTAGCAGTTAAATTAGGATATAAAATGACTCCTGTAGGGGTTGCAAATTATATTTGTCAAAACACTAGTTATCGTATTGAAGGTTTTGGAACATCAAGCGCCTTCTTTACAGATCAAAAAGTTATGAATAATTTTAAAATAAAGGCTACAAGAGTAAAGAATAGAACTATTGATAATGTAGTTTCACTTTTGAAAAGTGGTAAACCAATTATAGTCAGTGTCAAAAACGGTCATTTTAATCCTAGTGGTGCTGGACATTTTATTGTAATTGATTCAATAGATCCTCATGGTAATATAAAAATTTTAGACCCAGGAAACAGGTCTAAAACTACTCGCTCATATACTAAAGAAGAAATTAATACTTATGTTATAAATCATATAAATAGTGGTATGTGGTATTTTGAGAAAGGTTGATATAATGAAAAAAATTAAACTAGCACTTTTATTGTTTCTTTTATTTATAGTTACTGGGTGTTCTGTTGATTATAATTTAATTGTTACATCTAACCATAAAATAAGAGAAAATGTTAAACTATTTGTTAGAAATGATCAAATATCGAAAAAAACAACAAACCTAAAAAAATATTTTAAAGATCAAATTGCATCATATGAGAATATAGGGAGTTATAAAAAATACAAATTTGATTATAAAATAGGTGATGAAGTATCATATGTTAAATTAGATGCTTGGCATTCTTCTTTTGGTGAATATAAAAAATCTATCATATATAATAATTTATTTGAAGATGTTTTCATTTTTGAAGAAGATGATAAGATAACTTTTAAAACAGTTGGAAAATATTTTTACAGTGATGTATATGCTGATTTAGAGTCACCCGATCCTGATTATTATATGGGTGATATAAATGTGAAAATTAGACTTCATAATAAAATTATTGATAGTAATGCGGATAATTATGATGAGGATACTAATACACTAGAATGGACTATAACTGATAAAGATCAAACTAGAAGTATATTTTTTGAAATTGGACCTGAGAAAAGATATGATATAATATTAAAGGACTTAATTTTATTAAATAAAAAAACAATAATTGTTACTTCAATAATAGTATTATCGGTTGGTAGTCTTGGCTTTTATTTTTATAGTAGATATAAAAGAAACAACGCGATTTAAAGGGGTGAAAATATGAAATTAAAATTTAGAGCAGAATTAAAAGATATTATAGTTTTTCTTATATTCTCTTTAATTTTATTTTATTTAGTTGCTATTGGTGTTTTAAATATTACAACGTTTGCAAGAGAAGGTACCTATCATGGGCTTAATCCGTTACCAGTTTTTACAAAAGAATATTTTGCACCAACTATGGTATTTTTCTTATTTTTCTTAATTATAATTTTGACTAGTGTTTCTTCTTATTTTTTTGATAGAGAGAAAGGTATCGGAATAACAACTTCTCCAAAATCTGAAAAAGGATATTCAAGATGGGCTAAGGATAAAGAGTTTAAAAAACAGTTAAAATTAGTACATCCTCAAGATAATGAAACTCATGCAGCTGGTGTTCCATTAATTAATGATGGTAAAGAAATTTGGGTTGATGATGGAGAATATCATAATTTAATCATAGGGTCAACAGGAAGTGGTAAAACACAAGTAATGGTACATCCGTTAGTTAAACTACTGGCCAAAAATGGTGAGTCAATGATTGTTACAGATCCTAAGGGTGAAATATATGAAGAAAATGCTAATATTTTAAAGGAAAGAGGATATAACATAGTTGTACTTAATTTCCGTGAACCACAACGAGGTAATGCTTGGAACCCCCTTTATTTACCATATTCATTATATAAAGAAGGAAATCAAGATAAAGCAAATGAGTTATTAGAAGACTTAGCTAGAAACATTCTTTATGATGAATCATCACAAAATCAAGATCCTTTCTGGGAAAATGCATCGGCGGACTATTTTGCAGGACTAGCGCTTGCACTATTTGAAGATGCTGATCCTGAAGAAATAAATTTAAATAGTATTAACTATATGACAACAGTAGGAGAAGATAAATATTTAGGAAGCAATTATATTAAAGAATATTTTAATGATAAAGATCCAATTTCTCCAGCTTATATTAATGTTGTTGGTACAATCCATGCTCCATCTGAAACAAAAGGAAGTATTTTATCAGTATTTAAACAAAAAATTAAACTATTCTCTTCAAGGGAAAATTTATCAGAAATGTTATCTCATAATGATTTTGATATAAAAGATATTGGACGAAAAAAGACTGCAGTATTTATTGTTGTTCAAGATGAGAAAAAGACATATCACTCACTTGTTACTATTTTTATTAAGCAATGCTATGAAACATTGATTGATGTTGCACAAGAATGTGGTGGAAAATTGCCTTATCGTACAAACCTTATATTAGATGAGTTTGCTAATATGCCACCGTTAAAAGATGTTACAACTATGGTAACAGCAGCGCGAAGTAGAAACATTAGATTTAGTTTTATCATTCAAAACTTTGCACAGTTATATCAAGTTTACGGTAAAGAAAATGGTGAAACAATTAAGGGTAACTGTGGTAATATTATTTACTTAATAAGTAGTGAACTTAGTGCTTTAGAAGAAATAAGTAAGATGTGTGGTGAAGTTAAATCTAAGGAAAAAGATAAAACTGCAAGTACACCACTAGTAACAGTTAGTGATTTACAACGTTTAAAACAATGGGAAACTATTGTTCTTAGAACTCGTATGATGCCTTTTAAAACAAAGTTAACTCCAAATTTTAAAATAAATTGGGGGGAAAAATCAGATAAGAGCAATTATCCAATGCGTGAAAAAGGATCTGTAAGAGTATTTGATTTAAAGAAATATGTTGAAAATAAACGACGTCAGGCACTTGAAAGCGCTAATAACATTATGGGTAATGAATTTGGAGGATTATTTTCTGGTCCTAAAAATCAACCTAAGTCTGATTTAAATATGGATGATTTAATAAAAAGAATCGACCAAAAAATTGCTGAATTAGAAGAGGAAGAACAACGTGAAAAGGAAAAAGAATTAAATAGTAGAAAGATATTAACGGATTCATCAGTACACGAACCTGTAATTGAAAAACCAAAAGTTGAACCACAAATAACT
>CAYXLG010000027.1:0-11667 GCA_964465805.1 uncultured Muribaculaceae bacterium | reverse complement strand
TTGTTTTTATATCTTCACTTGGAAATTCAACAAAATCATTTTTACTGTTAAAAGCCGCTGATAATGGTTTTTCTTCTTCTAATATTATTCTTCTATATTTGATAACAAATGTGATGACTTGTTTATCAGCTTACCCAATTGGGAATATATGTGACAAAATATCACAAAAGAACATTATATTTTTGGCCTACTGCTTATTTAGTATTATCTATTTAATTTTGGGGATAACAGAAAACCACCTCATAACTGTTTTATTGTTTATTCTATATGGGTTGTACATTTCATTAATCAGCATCAGTGCAAAATCATTTATAATTTCTAACGTTCCAAATGATATGATTGCTACAGCACTGGGAATAAATGAATGTTTAATTGGATTATCATCATTACCAGCGGCCATAATAGCTGGATATTTATGGACATTTCATAGACCAAGCACTCCTTTTTATTTTAGTTCAATTATAACTTTTGTTGCTGCTTTATTATTAATAATTCATATAAAAGAATAATATTTAATTATCAAAAATTAAGTTTTTTTAGATTTTTAATAGCAGGTCCATAAAGAACATTACCATATTTATCAAAAATTGAACCATGACACTTCGATTCCCATACCTTATCAATATCATTCCAAATCAAAGAACATCCCATATGAGTACATTTATTTCTTAAAAATATATATTTTTCCTTACTTTCTCTATAAACTAAAGTATTAATATTATTAAGTCTCATAACCTTTCCACTGCCAACTTTAATTTCATCTAATTTATATTCCCTAATAAATAACTGACTAATAAATAAACCGTTAATACTATGACTAATCATTCTAAATGTTGATTTTAAATCTTTAATTAATGTATAACGGTTTGTTTTATATAGATCATCATATACTTTATCAAGAAACATATTAGTTACATTTTTAGCGGCAATATGACTATTAGTAAATCCCCATTTTTGAAACCCAGTAATTAAAATTATATCTGGTTTAGAACTTGAATATTTGCCTACATAAGGTAATGAGTCAATTGGCATACAATCTTCAGTAAACCATTTATATAATATTTTAGCATCCTTATCTAATTCGTATATTTTGTCAATCAAAATCTGATAACAATCATTCATATCTATATCTATACCAGTAAAATGATCACTGCCTCCTATAATTAAAGTTGAATCATCATACGCTCTAATATAATAATAAGGTTTATCAAGCGAGACATAATTAGCATCTAATTTTAATTTTGTTTTGAATGCTAACGCATAGGATTTACTTTGATATATTTTAGCAAAATACAAATTATCTGGATTTATAATAGGATAATGACAAGCCATAATAATTTTATCTGTTTTTATCTTATGTTTATCATTAATTAAAACCTCATAACCACTTTTTACTTTTTTTGTTTTAGTTACAGTTGAATGTTCATATAAATTAACGTTTCTTTTGATTAAAATATCAATAATTTTCATCATATATTTCATTGGATTAAAGATAAATTGGTTTTTAAATTCAATACCTTTTTTATATTTAAAAGTATCATTTGTTGATGATAATAATTTAACATTATCATTATATTTTTTTATTGTTTTATATTGCCTTATTAAAACCTTTTTATTTTCTTTTTCACTAGCACATAATATAGTACTTTCTTCTTTATAATCACAATTGATTTTTTCTTCCTTTATAATTTGCCTAATTAATTCTAATCCTTCCATTTGTGATTTTAGGTATGATATAGCCTTTTTCTCACCATACTTTTTCTTTATATCATCATATATTTTATCATGTGCAACACTGATTTGGGCGGTAGTATTGGCACTTACGCCCTGCGCTATTTTTTTACCATCTACTAAAATAAATTCTATATTATTTTTCATAAAATTATAAGCACACATCAAACCAGCTATTCCGCCACCAATTACCAAAATTGGTGTTTCCATATTTTTAGTTATACTTGGAAGATTTTTATCTATATAATCTTTCATCCAAATTGATTCCATTATTATCACCTAAAATTAGTATTGGCAAAATATTATATATATAACATTAAAAAAAGTAATATTTTTATTACTTTTAATCTTTATTTTGTTTATATATTCCATATGTATGAGTTATAGGATCTTCAAATAAGGGTAATTGGGGCGGAATAATTGTTAATATCATGATTGAAAATATAATAACATAAATCATGGTAACAAGAAAATAAAAATTTTGTATTGTTGAAAAATTATAAATATGAAGACCAGTAAATTGTCCAAATAATAATGAAATATACAACAATATAATATCCAATATTAACGATTCCACATCTAAACCATATCTTACAAAATAATAAACACCCAAAACTATGATATTTGATATAAATATTGATACTAAACAACCTAAAAACCACTTATTCTTATCTAGGTTATATTTTTCTCCTTCTTTTAAATAAAATATTAACCACCATAAAATAATAGGAAATATTGCTAATTTTAAATGTTCCCATATACTTTCATTTATTGGAGTAATAAGCCCAACTATAAAATTATTATTAAAAAAATTATAAGCAAAGTGCATTAATGATCCAATTAAAAATATAATTATACTTGATACAAAAAATTGGGTATTAAGTTTTTTATTAATCATATATATTCACTCCTAATATATATTTAATACTAATATATACTTATTTATCACTATATTTATTTGTAACTTCTTCATTATAAATATATGTTTATACCTAAAAATTGATTACAATGTTATAAAAAAAGAACACCTATAAAATAAAGTGTTCTAATTTTACATAAAATGGGGCGATAACAAAGGTTATCTGAAACCCTAAAGTAAAAGTTGATAAACAACTAATCACTACAAACATTATAGCATATTTTTATGAATTGATATACTTATTTTTAATTTTATACTGTAAATCATTATATTTTTCTTTATCAAATAAATGTGCATTATTGATTAACCCTAAAATACTATTAATTTCTTTTGTTGTATAATTATCTTGCTTTAATAGTTTAGCGATTTTATATTTTGTCTTGTTTGGTATAAGTAATTCATGATTATGTATGACACAGCCTGTTATTTTTTTATAATCACTAGTAATATAAGATTTAGTTTTGGCAATATTCACAACTTGATCATATTTCGTTATGATTCTTTCTGCTTCTTTAACAATTGATTTTGATATTTTATTTTTACTAGAAAAAATAATATCATCTACATAAAATGAAACTATGCAATTATATTTTTTAGCTAGTAAATCTAATTCATTAAACATATCAATATTTGCTAAATATGATAATATACTACTAATTGGTGAACCAGATGGCAAATGATTAATATGTCTTATTCCTTTTTCAAGAATAAAATCTTCAATTTCTTTGGTCATAATATCAGTTAAATCTACTGTTGATAAGTCACTCATTATTGCAGCTATATCATTTTTCATTTTCATTTTATTAGAATAAAACTTATAAATTTTTTCTCTACTTGTGTTTGGAAAAAATTTACTTAAATCCATTTTTAGAAAATAGTTAGAATCAATATGATAATAAGCATTATCAATATATGACCTACCTTTTATTCCAGAAAAAACATTATCTGGATAATCAAAACAGTCTAAGTATTTCTTTATTCTTTTTTGTATTAATTTTAAATTATATTTAGGTGCTTCTATTAATCGTTTCTTTGGCTTTCGGTCAATATAAGGTTTATATTCAACATTATATTTATTAATATTACGTACCCTTGCTTTAATTAACTGATTCAAATCTCTTTTTCTTGATATGCCATATAAAGGACTTTTACTAAAATCCAAATTACCTCACCTCACAAAAAAACAATTACTTTTGTAAATCTACTCCTCAAAATAAATTTACAAAAATAATTGTTAACTATTTAGTGTGTTTCTTTGCAATAACTTTAGTAATTTGTTTAATTACTTGGTACCCGACATAAACAAATACTAAAGTCTTAATGTTAATACTAAATTCACCATTACAACTAAAACTTACACTAAAATTAAATGTCAGTCCTAAAGATAGGATAACCAATAATTCGTTTTTATGTTCTTCAACGAATTTAATCACTTTGGATACCATAAGTATACCTCCTTTCATAATTATTAGCACATCAACCTTATTCGCGACTAAAGTTTCAGTGTGCCCCATATCTTATAATTATCGGAGATATTGTGCTAGACACTTAATATAATAATTAACAATTTCCTGCCCCATATTATTTTATTATACAGGGCGATATTTCTTTTACTACTGCTATTATAATTAATCTTATTTTACTATTATTATAATAAGAATAATAGTTGTATAATCAATTATCTCGTGCCGCTTTAAAAGAAAGCGAAGATTAAATCTTCTCGTCAATTTCTTGACCATTGTTGGGGCTTTGGATTGATTAGACCCGTGAGCACCTTTAGAACTAATAACATTATACATTAATAATTCTTTTTTGTATATATTATCCTAATTGAAAATAAAAAATAGATTAAACAATTTAATTCGAATCATCAAATAATTGTCTTATATCTATTTCTAAAGCATCAGCAAATTTTCCTATTGTTTCTAATAATGGTGTTTTATCTATTGATAAGCACTCTAAATCTCTAACATACCCATGAGTAAGTCCAGTTAAATCTGCAAGTTCTTGAAGTGTGTACTTTCTCATTAAGCGATATTTCTTTATATTTTTTCTAACAATTAACGATAATTGTTCTTTAGAATATCTGCTAGTCAAAGTACCTCACTTCCTCTCTTGTAAAATTATTTCATAAAAAATTTAAAAAATATGTCGTCTGTGTGAAGTTTTTATGATATAATTACAATTGAAAGGAGATAAGGTTTATATGAAGACTAAAAAATGTAAACATTGCCAAGAAGAAATTGCAAAAAGTGCAAAGAGATGTCCTAAATGTGGTGGAAAATTAGGAATGCCAGGTTGGGCTAAAGCTTTAATTATAGTTGTGATTATATTTGGTTGTATCGTTGGATGTGTTAATGGTTGTTCAAATGCAGTAAATGATGCTGTTGAAGATACTAAAAACTCTTATAAAGATATAAATGGAAAAACTTCATTTAAAATAAATGAAACTTTCCAAAACAAATATGAAAAAATAACTATGACTGAAGTAAATACTAATGTCACTGATTATAGCGAATATCTAGGACCAAAAGATGGCAATAAAATCATTGCATTAAAATTTGAAGTTGAAAACATTAATGAAGAGAATGATGAATTATATGTTAGTAGTATGAGTTTTAATGCCTATGCTGATGGTGAAGCTGTTGATTCATATATGTATGGAAGTGATAAATATAAAGACTTATCAGCAACAGTTGGAAAAGGAAAGAAAGCTGTAGGTTATGTATTATATGAAGTTCCTAAAAATGCTCAAAAGATAACTGTTGAGTATAATGCAGATTTCTGGACTGATGGTAATGCTATCGAATTTGTAGTTCAATAGAAGTAAAAAAAACTGGCTAATTTATAGTCAGTTTTATATTGAATAAATAAAGCAAAAGGAAGAGATAAACTCTTCCTTTTGAAATACTTCTACCAAGTGTATAAATACACCTGCAACAATCTAAAGTACTTTAATTATACCATTTTAACTGATTAAGTCAACAATTTTTCACGATTTTCTTTAGATTTATAAGTAGTATTATGTTTTAAAATAGTTCTATTTGTCTCTTTTATTTCTTCAAAAGCATAATACTTCTTTATTATTTTTAAAATAGCGTCATTATCTTTTTTAGTAATGGTTGCTATTTTGTTATTTATATAATATGGTTCTCTAATTCTATTAGAACTTATATTGATTAAATTTTCTAATCTTGCAGTTCCTAGGTTTTCATCTAATAAATCATAATGAAAATAATAATTATCGTCTTTATGTTTTGACGTAAGTGGTATAGCAGTCCACATTTTTTTATTTGATGCACTTCTCCATAATATTGCCGGTCTTAATTTTCTTAACTCACTACCAATATTATACCCTAAATCTACCCAATATATAGCTCCAACTTTTAAACTAGTAATATCATCATCTTTTTTATTTATTAATTCTAGTTTATCTTTACACCACTTATTATATGATATGCCATCTGGATCATTATTTGTATTATCTTTAACATAGTTTAAAAAAGTAATTTTAGATTTTAATAAAATATCATCAAATTCTTTATTAGTTATTTTAATTGGTTTACCTTTTATATAAACACACCTTTTTATATTAGAACGATTATAATCAGTTATTTCATCTAATACTACATATTTGTTTATAGATTTTAAATAAACACTACTTTCTTTTTCTTCATTATAAACAGGTATTCCAACATAATGATTTTGTGATATATCATACAAGATTAAAATCCATTGTTTATCATCATTTAAATTAAATTCATATATTTGCTTCCAATTTATAGTAAGCATATTTATCACCAACTTTCTTTATTATAATTATCTTTCTAGTTCATCATTTTTTGATTTTTTAGTTTCATAAAATTCTTCAGCATATTCATCCATTTCATCATTAATATGTTTAGTTACTTTTTCAATTTCTTTTTTATTAAATAGATTAAATCCTTTAAATGATTTTTCTCTCTTTCTTATAACTTCAGAATCATATTGTTGTTTAAAAAAATTAAGGTTAATATTATTATAATTAAATAATCTATCAATTAGATTTTGTATAAATTCTGGAAGTTTTTTGATTATTTTATTTAAATGATAAATAAGATAATCCGTTCTTTCTTTTAAATCATTGTATCTATTTTCAGTTTGATAATTGATACTCTTTAAATGTTCATTTTCTTCTTTTAATTTTTTATTTTCATCTAATAGTTGATTTTTAGATTTGATAACAATTTTATTATTAAGTTTTTTCTTTTTATCAATTTCATCATTTATATCGTATTTATCTTTGTTAAGTTTAGTTATTTGTTTATTGATAGATTCTTTATTATCTTCTAAATCAGATACTTCATTTTGAAGATTAGATATTTCTTGTTTAAAACCTTTGACTCTTTCGTTAAAGAGTTTTCTTTCGTATGATGTAATATCTCTATTTTTACCTTTTTGTTTTTCTTTTAATTTAGAATTCATTCCATAAGCAATATTAAATTCATCAATACATCTTTCTCTCATTTTATCTTGAATAACTACTAATGATTCTTTTGTGAAAATAGAAGTTTTACCAACTTGTCTTGATAAACCTGTTTTACAATTTTCTTTTACTGGAACTCCAACTATATGCATATGAGGAGAATGCTCATCAAAATGTATAGTAGCATTTGCTATATAAAAGTCTGGAACTATTTCTTTTAAATCTTCAAGTTGTTGTTCAAAAACTCCAGCCATTTGATATTTATATTCTAAACTTTTCTCATCCCAATATTCCATATTTCCAAGTTCAATAACAATCTCACAAGCAAGATCATGTTTTGTATCATTACTAATCTTATTAAAGTAATTATCTATTTTTCTATCATCTCTTGTTTGTTTATTATTGTATTCTAATCTTGCTTCATCAAATAAATCCAAATATAATTCTCTAACATCTTTAACAATATCATTTGAACCTTTAATTGTTTTGATTAGTTCTTGATTATTATCATATTGTCTTAAGTTATGATGATTAACTTTTCCTAATTGCTTAACATTTTGAATAGCATTATTATTCTTTGATGTAGTACCTGATGGAGTATTCTTTGCTTCTTGTCTTGATTTAATAGATTTGTTTTTATCATTACCTAAATGTAGCGAATAAGATAATTCCATATAGATTGCACCTCCTTATTTTATGAATATTGAAAATGGCACGAAAGTGGCTTTGTCATTATTCATAACTTCCTATATATCTTGTCAAAAACAAGATATGGAAGCTAAGGTTTAACACCTTAGAAACCGTTTACTTTATTTCACAATAACCAAAACTTTGTAATCGTTAAAGTTCATAAAGTTTTAATTTTTAAATTACTATCGCCACTTTCATTTACTTACGTATTCTGAAACGTGCCACACATTTTAAAAATCTTCTTCGGTAACATTATCGGGTATTGTTTCAAATACATCTCTAATGTTTACCTTTATATCATTTGGATTATTCTTTGTAGCAAGCATTCCCATAGATAACCAATTCTTATTTCCATTATTGTTATCTTGTAATGGGAATACTCTAATAGGCACTTCATTTTTCATTAAAGGTCCTATATCTAGTTTTTCAGTTTCTTTATAATAAGTCCCTTTATATAAATTAACTTCATAATATTCATTTAATCTATATAAGTGTTGCATTACATCTTTAATAGGTAAGAATTCACTATATCTTATATTAGTATCTACGCAAACACCATTTATATCGTATATAAGCGATCTTTTCTTATCAATATAACCTTTATTATATAAATCTTCATAATCATTATAAAAAGTACTTCTAAAATTAATTTGCTTTACATGATATTTTTTATTTTTGATTTCAAACTCAATATCATCAATATATCGCATAACTATATCAGCTTTAGTATCTCGATCTAGTAAATCCCAATTTTCATTAAATGCATAATAAGATATAGGTAGTTTAACTTTATTGATAAAATCCATATCTCTTTTTAATAAAATATCTTCTGTAGTAAAGTTTAATTGTTCAGCTTGTGAATTTTCTAATAATTTAGAATTAACAAATTCTATTTGACTATCTATTGTTTTAGATTCTTGTTTATATTCTTCTTCAGTAAATACTGAATCAATGTATGCTTTTCTAATTCTTTCTTTTTTATTATTTAAACTTTTTAGTTCTTTTTCATATTGTTTTTTTGGATTATTCAGTTTAGATTTTAATACTGGTAAAAAGAATTCATTAACCACATTATCGTATTCTAATATATCAGCTAGTAATGTTTTAACAGAAGCTTCAATAGCATCTTCTTTTATATTATTTTTACAATCTTCACATCTATAATAGAAATACCATTTATCTGATTTTAATTTATGAGAAGCACCACCAGCAAGTATTCTTCCACATTTAGGACATTTAAGTTTTTGTAAGAAGATATATGTTTGTGTTCTCATATAACTTTTTTGATTTTTCTTTTTTTGAACTTGGCAATTTTCCCATAACTCTCTTGATACAATAGGTTCAACTACATTCTCATAATAAACAGGTTTCTTAAATGTTTTACCAGATACAAAGTCTCCTTTATATATTTCATTTGAAATAATACGAAGTATTCCAGTATCTCGCCAATTTGTTTTTCCTAATACTTCTTCTTGATTAAATATAGTAGCAATATTAGAATAACTTTTACCCTCAAAATATAAATCATATATTCTTTTAACAATATCTTTAGTTAATGGATCTATTACTAGTTTTTTACCATCTCGTTTATAACCTAATGGATTCTTACCTGGAATATGTCCTTCTTTAATTGCACCAACTAAACCGAATTTAGTTCTTTCAGAAGTTCTTTCAATTTCGTTTTGAGAAACACTTGTTAGCATTCTAGCAACTAATTTACCACTTGAATTTGTAGTATTAATTTCTTCATTAGCACAATCTAGATATGCATTATTTTCTTCTAGAAATCTCATAATACCTTCTAGGTCAAATACTGAACGAGTTAATCTATCTAATTTTAATACTACAATAGTATTACATTTCTTTTCTCTAATATCTTGTAGTAATTCTTCAAATGCAGGCCTATAATTGCCCGTTTTAGCGCTTATACCAGCATCCTTGTATAATTTATATATCTCATAACCTTTATACTCACACATAGCCCTTAAACGCTTTTCTTGTTCTGGTAAACTAAATCCCTCACGAGCTTGATCTTCAGTACTAACCCTGATATATAATCCTGCAACTTTCTTTTCGTTATCCATAAAACTTTCAACTCCTTTTACTAAAAAAGAGGAGTCAATAGTATTTAATAAAGTCTAAATACTACTGACTCCTCACAATATTCAATATTATAAAATTTTTGTTTATGTATATATTTATCATAGATGTACCTCTCTTTCTAGAGAATACCTCTTTCATTGGTTATTTATAATATCACTTTTTTATGATTTGTCAATTCCCTGTTTAGGGAATAAGTCGTATTTAGATAGTTTTTAAATAATCTTCTAGTTCTGATAATTTAATCTTATTAGATAAGTTTTCAATAAATATTTCATTAGAATAGTTAAAAGCAAGAAATGTTATGTTATTGATGATTATTCTATGTGGTTCAATATAAATTAAGTTGGTTCTATCGACTTTTCTAATATTACCATTAATAATTGTTGGTTTAGTATTAGTAAAATCACATATGAACTCAATTTTCTTTTTTAGTGATTCTTCTAATGAAAGTTCTTCTTTAATAATATTTACCATTGTTTCCATCCTTTCTTTTTTTGTTAGGATAGTTTTTAACAACAAAAAAACTAATCCATTTCTGAATTAGTCATTTATCATAACTCGAAAAGTTCGAGCAGATTTCACAATGGGGCGAGTAGTGGGGATCGAACCCACGCATAACGGAACCACAATCCGCCGTGTTAACCGCTTCACCATACTCGCCATATGTGTATATATATTATCAAATTTTTTTAAAAATTGCAAGACCTTTTTGAGTTTTACTTTATTATAATATTTCACATAAAAATTTCTTACCACTGAATTTAGATTATAGCCCATACACTAATATCTTTATTTCATAGTATATTGCGAGGAGGAATTTAGATGAATAACTATCAAAGCTATCCAAATATTAACTATTATAAAAATATTACTTCTAATAAACACACTTCTGTAGATAACTTGTTCGATCCTTACACAGGCTTTATTCACGGTAATATGTTCCCTAATCTTTACGACCCATATAAGTTGCCAAAACCTTATGATATTCAACCACTAAATGAACAAGCGCGCATGCTTACTCAAATAGATGCGTTAAGATTTTCAACAATTGATTTAGGATTATATTTGGATGTTCATCCCGAAGATCATAATATGCTTAATTTGTTTAATCAGTATCGCGTTCAAGCAAATAATTTGCAAAGAGAATATGACTCTAAATACGGGCCATTATTATTGAGTGACGATTCTTTAACAGCGTACCCTTGGGCTTGGAATAATCGACCATGGCCGTGGGAAAATAAATAGGAGGTAAATATGTGGATTTATGAAAAAAAGTTAGAATATCCCGTTAATATTAAACGAAAAGATATTAAAATGGCCAGATATTTGACAGCACAATATGGCGGTCCAGATGGGGAATTAGCAGCTGCATTAAGATATTTAAATCAAAGATATACTATGCCAGATGAAAGAGGAAAGGCATTATTATCTGATATCGGCACGGAAGAATTGGCACATTTGGAAATAATTGCTGCTATGATTTATCAATTAGGAGATGACGCCACAATTAAGGAATTTGAAGAAGTTGCTTGGGGTGGTCACTACACCCAACACGATCATGCTCTATTTTTAACGGATACTAATGGAGTCCCTTTTACAACAGCGTATATTGAAGCGACAGGTGATTTCTGGGCAGATTTAGAAAGTAATATGGCTGCCGAACAAAGAGCAAGAACTATTTATGAACATTTAATGAATCAAACTGATGACCCAGATGTTTTAGCACCACTTTCCTTTTTAAGACAAAGAGAAGTCATAC
>CAYXLG010000026.1:0-11778 GCA_964465805.1 uncultured Muribaculaceae bacterium | reverse complement strand
CCTTTTAAAATGCAAATATAGGAGCAAAACCCTTTTATCAAATTAAAGGCAAAATCATATTATATAAATTTCTTAATTTTTTTCCGGATAATCTTAGTTTATCTTGATCAAATATAATAGCTTCAATGATTTTTTTAGAATCATAAATTTTCCATCCATTTTTTGATACTTCAATTATTAAATCATCTTCGAAATCATCATTCCAAGACAATTTATCATTAAAAATTTTCAAAAAATAAGTTTTATCAAGATCATCATTTTTTATTAAAGAGTTGATAGTTTGTAATGATAATGAAGGAATCTTGTTTTTATTTAACCAATTAATTTTTTCTCTTCTTCCAATAAACTTATGGTTTTCAGAAAGATACATCAAAATTTTGTTTGTCCAATCTGATGACATTAATGACCCTATAAATAAAGCATGATAAAGAAGCTCTTGTTCTAGCATTTTATCTCCTTTCTATATAAATAGGGGAGTAAAACTCCCCTTAAGATATAAAAGAAAATAAGTCTAGCTGATTTGTATTAGACTTAGACTTTCTTCTTTTTCGTTTTTTTATTTTATTTTGTTTAGCAAATTCTAATAATGATAATTGAACGTTTTTAGTTTGAACTTTTTCTTTTGATATATTTTTATTTAAGAACATCTCATAATCATTATCAACTTTAGTTTGTTTGAAATTTTTATTAGAATTATTAATACGATTCCAAATTGTTTCAGCTGAATCTATATCATTTAATTCTTCAACCAATGTTTTGGCTAATTCATTAATCATATCAAGTCCATCACTTAAACTTTGAAGGCCTTCTTCAGAAAATCTACCTTCGATAGCCATAGAAGCTTCCAATCTGTCTCCTAAGAGACGTAAACTGGTATCCTGGAGTGTTTCTTCATATGCTAAAAAATAAACCTTTACAGGCCTTGTTTGACCAATTCTCCAAGACCTTCTACTAGATTGTCTAAGTGTTGATAATACATATCCTGTTTGATAATGAATAATAGTGGGGAAGTCGATTAAATCTAAACCTGTTTCAACTAATCTTGCATTACAAATAATAACATCTGATGTTTTTGCTTTTTCATTAATCCATGCTTCTCTTTTATTAGAAGTTATAGATGATGTTAAAACAGATATTTTAAAACCAGCATGTTCTAAAATAAATTTTAATCTTTCTAATGCGCCAAATTTCCCTGTAAATGTAGCAAATACCATAGCTTTCCTATTATTATTTTTTTCTTCTTGTAAAATCTCTATAAGCTTAGCTTCTTTAGGAAATATTCTTGTTTCGCTTAAATTTATTGGTTGATAATTTAACTCTCTTTCTTCATCTATTATAGGCTCCCAATTAAAAGGCTTATCTGGATATACCATCAAATTATGGATGTGTTTTCTAAGAAAACTATAATTTCTATTATTATTAATACTAGTGCTTAAAGCGCTTTGTATATCTAAATATGCTTCTTTTTGATCAGCATCCATAGAAACTAATTCTACATATTCAGTGTAATCCGGCAAAGATTCTTGAATATCACTTAATTCTATAAAACCAACACTATTTATTAAATGTTTTCCAAAAACAACAGGATTTACGCCTGGTTTAATTCTTGATCTAACTTTTCTTCGTTTTCTTTGATCATTAGTCATCCCATAATATTCTGTTTCAAAGTCTTCTTCAACAATTCCATATCTTGCATTCCAATCATTTATGCTATTATAAGATAACCCTTCATCAATCATATTTTGTGTTTGAGTTCTAAATAACATATAAAAAAGATCCTTTGCATAGCCGCCAAGTAATGTACCCGTTAATCCAATAGTTTTATTTACAGATTCAGATATTAAACCTAAAGAATCTCCTTGTTTTGTCATATTTTTTAATTCATGAATTTCATCTGCAATAAAATAATCAAAAAATCCACGTAAATATTTATTGATTAGTTTAGCGGGAGAATATCGTCTAATTCTACTATTGTCTGCAGTCCATAAATATTCATTGCATCTTTTTACTTGCCATCTTTTTAATGTTTTATTCCAAACTCTTATTACTTCAGAGCAATACGAGTTTTTAGTATTTTTATTATTAAAATCTTCTGGACCCATTATTTCAAAATTATTATCTATATCTCTTAAGTCTCTTTGTATGCCTCCACAGGTAGGGCAAGACCATCCTCTTCTTGGTTTCCATGTTACAGCAGGCTTTTCTGTATAACTTAATTTTCCTCTATCTCTACTTAATATATAATATTCTATAGATTCTGGTTTCTTTTCGGCTTTACGTAAAGCTAAAACGTCCTTATAACTTTCTAAATGAAAAACTTTTACGTCTGGAATTAATTCTTTAATTTCACGCTCCCATTTATAAATTAAATGGCCGGGACACATCACTATAGCTCTGTATGACTTTCCATCTTTTTGTATATATGGTATTGCAGCTCCAATTAATGTTTTACCAGTTCCCATTTCACCTGAAATAATAACAGATGATTGTTTATTCAATGCGTTAACACTACCTTGAATTAAATCTGCTTGTGCCCTAAAAGGATGTTTTTTAAGTTCCCTTATTTTTTCACTTAATTTATTGTTTCTGGGATCGTGAAGTGGAGTAAAATTTTCACTTATTTTTTGACCCAATAAATTCGAATAAGCCTTTAAATAAGAAGATAAATTATTTATATAGTTTAAATTTTCATCTTTTTCTTCTGTATCTTGGAAGCTTATTTCTTTATTTCTTATTCCCTCAGAAATTAAAGTTTCAAAATTACTTTTAGTAATATTTAAAGATAATCCTTTTAGTTTAGTCTCTTTACCAAACGATTCAACTATTAATTCTTTAGAATAATTTCTATTAATAAAAGAATTATAAATCCATGTTGACCATTCAGGTAAAAGAGGAATATCAAAATTAGAATCAAGATGTGAATATAATGTTTCTACAATTTCCCCATTCCAAGAAAAAATAGCATGTTCAATACCAAAGCTTTTTCTAATATTATCGTTTTCACTAAAATCCATATACATAATATTATGTTTTAAATCATCTATATTTGAAGAAATAGTTTTATATTTGCCTCTTGGCATTAAAATACAGTCTCTTGTTGCTTGCATCATTCCGTCAGATGAATATCTTCCTGTAGATGTTCCTAAAATTAATCTTGTATTTCTATTAATTCCACTCTCAATTTCATTAACATTTGATTGTTTTCCAGAAAAACTAACTAAAAATATATTATTATGTCGATCTTTAACTATTAAATCAGTATATGCTTTTGTAAAATCTCTTTTAAAAGGACTATAAACCTTCAAAATTTTCATTTTTTCACCTCCTAAGATAATGTTTTTATAGTCCCATCAGCTTCTAAAATTTTAACATTAATTATATATCTGTCCTTATAAGTCATAGATCTTTTTTCATTAATTCTATTGTCTGATGTTACAATATTATCTTTAGTAATTAGTCCTTTAACTAAATGATTGCTTATCTTTCCGTTTAAATTTCCTGATGCTAATAATAAAGCTATATGACCTTGATGCAATGGGATTAATGGATTTAAAGACTCAGAAGTATTTTTTACTTTTAAAGATCTTTCTAAAGTATTCCATAAACTGCTTTGATTAATATCTTTAATTAAATCATTTGGATCAATAATTGATGGTCTAAAAATTTTTGGCTCATCTGTCATTGGCAATATAAATCTTTGTTTATCGAAGTGGGGAAGAGGGGGAAGAGGCAATTGACTTAATCTTTCAATAAATTTTTCTGCTTTATCATCATAAAAGTATTTTTCTTTTAAAATTCCTAATACAATTATTTTATTAAATTTATTTTCTATTTCTTTTGGAAAATCATATATTTCAATATTGGTTAATCTATAACTTAGCATTCGAGCCATAATTTTGTTCAAACTGTGCTTAGGAATTATATAGATTAAAGCTCCACCAGGTATTAAATATTTAATATTATCAATGTACATCATTCTTTCTGAAGCCATACTAACCGGTTTTTCATTTTCCATATAATCAGATGGGGGATGAAGTAACAATAAAGAAAATGCTTTATGAGATATACGAGCAGATTGGTAACTACCTCTACCAAGTTTGTATAAATTATTCTTAGCTATTTCAGCTATCTGTAAATTATTTTCAATACCATAGGTTTTTATAATTGAATCATTATTGTTTAATAAAAAACCATCTTTTAAATTTTTAATAGCTGAGGCATCTCCACAGCAAGGATCAAAAATTGAACATCGTTCAGGAGTACTATATACAGAACTAATTCGTTTAATGATTTCGCTATGTGTAACGTCATTATATAAAGCCGTTTGCATGAATTAACCCCCTATAAAAGAAAGAGGGGATAAACCCCTCTTGTAGTTAAAATTCTATATTTTTAAGCTCTGCATGTATTATATCAATACATTCTCCATCGGATAATGATTCATTTTTAGATGTTATTAATAAATAAATTTGATACAACAAGCTTTTTATTTTTATATTTTCTAAAACTAAATCTTGTTGATTAATATCATTCATTTTAATCCCCTCTTATTTGTTAATTTAATTTAGTTCGCATAACGAATGTTATGTAAACTAATTCCCAGAAACCCTTTATTTCAGTTTACTTTAAGGCTTCATCATAAATGATTTTAGCCACTTCTTCTATTGTTTTGGTGCTTGTATTAATACATAAGTCTGCATGAATCCAATTTGCAAGTTCTTTTTCAATAGTTTTAGTTCTTTCTCTGATCTTTTTATAACTATCTCCTCGATTAATTAATCTATCTTTTAAAGTTTTATAATCAGCTCCCAGATGAACTAAAAAGACTTGATTAGGATATTTATTTCTTAATTGATTTAAGCCATGTAAATTAGTTACAACAGATACTAATCTATTTTTAAAAAGTTTATTTTCTATCTCTTCTTTTGTAATACCATACACTTCATTATTATAAATAGCTATTTCTGCCAATTGATTATTTGTATTTAAATTATGAACTTCATTTCTACTTATAAAATTATAATCAATCCCATTTATCTCTCCGTTTCGTGGCTTTCTAGTAGTAATACTAATTATTTCAGGAATTTCATAAAGTTCATTTAATTTATTTGCAACTGATGTTTTGCCACTTCCACTTGGCCCAAAAATAATAATTAATTTATTTTGCATGTAATCACCTAAATTTCATTGAGTTTTGAACCTAATAAACCATATCCAGCAATGTCTTTCATTGGGTTTTCATTCATTTTATCCATTTTAGGATTACTCATTATTCTACCAATTTTATCCAAAATTCTAACTGTTAAAAACATATAATTTAAAAGCTCTTCCGGAATAATATATTTATCCTTTTCTTTATATTGTTCCATAAAGACTTTAAAAACATCTGTAACTACACTTGTATCACTACCATAAGCATCTACTTTTTCATCTAAAAAAGCACCAAGTTCTTTGCCCCGGCGCTCATATTCATTAGAATTTTTTTTGTTAAAACTAAAGTAAAAAATCTCTTCAGGTAATACATTAATAATTTCTCCTGTATCAACTTTAATTTCATACATTATTCCTATTTCTTTATAGTCATAAGTTTCAGGATTTGTTATTCCCATTACTTCAAAGCTTTTATTATTATGCCGAGCCCTAGGGACATTAAGATCTGTTTTAAATTTTTCTTTTAAATTCATTTATCATTCTCCTTGGAACAATCTTTGTTTAAGTTCATCTTTATTAACATTCAAAGCATTTGATAGTATATTAAAATAAGATTCTAACTCTAACCAAGAATTATTATCTTTAATATTAAAACAATCAAAAACATTATTTAATTCTTTCATTATTTCTAATTTAATTTCACTTTGTTTATTATAATAACTACTAAGAGCCTTTTCTATTTGAAACTGAGGTATAGTTTTAGAATTTTTTATTATTAAATTATAAAAATCTGATCCTATATTTAAAACAATATTATCTGGATCCATATTATTCATTGTAGGAAAAATCAATGGCCTAATATTCTGCTTTCTTAATTCTTTATCAGCTAAAAGTGAAGCTTTTTTTCCACTAATATCCCCATCAAAAACAATATATACATTTCCATTAGGAATTAAATTTTTTATAATTTTTGCGTGTTCTTGAGTTAAAGCTGTACCCATAGTTCCGATTGTATTTTTTATTCCTACTTTATGCATTGCGATTACATCTATAAATCCTTCAACTATAATTAAACAATTTTGATCCTTAATTATTTTTTCTGCTTTATTTAATCCATATAATAATTCTCTTTTTTTAAATAAAGAGCTATTCGAGCTATTTTTATATTTAGGCTCTTCATTAAAAATACTTCTACCTGAAAACCCTACTGGAATACCTAAATTATTATATATAGGAAATACTAATCTATTTCGTAAAGAAGAATTGATATTTTCAGGAACAAATCCTAATTTCCAATCATTTATTTGTTCCTCAAATATATTTCTTTCTTTTAAATATAATAATGCTTTTTTATTGTTTAATAATTCTTTATGATATAAATTTACTATATTCTTAAGATTATTAATAGATGAATTATGCTTTTTATATTTTTTATTTATTGTTACAATATTAATATTATATTTGTCAGCTATAAACTTAACAGAATTTAAAAATGATAATGATTCTTTTTTTTGTATAAAACCAAACAAATCATTTGCTTCACCTTTACCAGCTTGACATCCAAAACAATAAAAGCTTTGTGTATCCGGATAAACGACAAAACTAGGGTTATCATCTTCATGAAATGGACATTTACCAAAATACTCATTGCCTCGAAGCTCTAGATTTACATATGCAGAAATTAAATCTACTATATCAACAGTTTTTTTAATTTTTTGAATTGAAGAGGAAGAAATAAACAAATATATCCTCCTTTCTAAAATAATTCTAGTTGATCAGCTATTCTTTCTTTATTTTTATTTTCTTTTAAACTGGTTTTTTTTAGCTTATAATTTTTTAAGCCTAATCTTCTTATACATGAAATCTTTTTGTTATCATCTATTCCATCAAAATATTCTTCTAAACAATTGTTGCAACATAAAAAATTAGTTAGATGTTTTACACTAATTGTTGCTACGTTGTTACAAGTTGAGCATTTTATATTACTACCACGTTTTAACTCTAATAATTCAATATTAGGAACTCTTTTTCTCTTATCAGAAGGATTTAAAATGAAATTACATCTAAAAGCATATTGGCATCCAACACATGAATAATCTAAATACAAAATAGGATTAACACATCCATCAATAAATTCCATTTAAATGCTCCTTTATTCTTTCAGAAAATATTCTCCTACTTTTTCAAATCGTGTAGTAGTATAAACATGCTCTTCATTAACATCTTTTATTTGATGAATAAACTCTTCAACCCTACCATCGGCAACTCTATCAATCATTTTTTTATTATAACCTGTTTCTATATGAAAAATGGAGTCCCATATTTTTGAACAATTCCATCTACCTATTTCTTCTTCAGTAATTATAGAATAAACTATAACTTCTTTTTTTCCTTTATCTATTTCCACATAAAAATCAGCTCTAGAATAAATGTTCAATATTAACATAAAAACATCCTTCCATTATATTTTCCAAGATAAAGTTAGATATAATTCATCCTCCGTGCATCCAATAACATAAGGGAAATTTATTTCATTCTTTTTTAAAACTTCAATTTGTTCTTCTAAAGTATTTCTATTTGTAAAATCATAGATTGTATATGGAACTTCTAAATTTCTTATTTGTTCTTGTATTTCATCAATCATTTTTTCTGCATCTTCTTTTTCTTGATGAGCATAATGAGAAGTTACTACCCCATTTTGTATGATTGTAGTCCACATAACTAAACTTTCATCTTCCTTTTCAACCCAAACGGTTCTATGCCAATAATTTGATTCATTAGGGGAGCGATCCATTAAAATTGATTTATAAAGCTTTTCACTTCTACCAATTAAAATCATAGCATCCCTCCTTTGTTTTTTATCCAGAAGTAAATCTTATTACTTCTTTAGGAATTTCGTTTAAAAACCTTGATGGTTTACAAAATTGAAATCCACCTCGTACAATTCTAGAAGAAGGATATGATATGAACAAGTTTTTCTTTGCTCTAGTTATAGCTACATAAGCCAATCTTCTTTCTTCTTCAATATCTTCTTTAGTCTTAGCCATATATGAAGGGAAAATCTCATCACTAAATCCTAAAATAAAGACATGTTTAAATTCTAAACCTTTACTTGCATGTACTGTCATGAGTTTAACTTTATTGTCATTATTACTATCTAAAATATCTTGATCTGATAATAAAGATAACTCTTCTAAGAAAGTATTAAGTTCATTGTTATTTTCTCTTTCATAATATTTAATCATTGACTCTAAAGTTTCTAAATAGCCGATTCTATCTCTTTCTACTTCTATATCATCTTCTTTAGCATTTGTAATTTTTGCTTCGATATAATCAAGATAACCAATATCGTGCATAATAGAAACGAAATTATCATAAAGTTTATTTGTTTGGTTATCATCTATCCAATTAATTAATTCACTTAAAGTCTTTTGAACTCTTGTAGAAAAAATATCAATATTATCTTTAATACTTTGATATAATGATTTATTTATACTTAATTCTTTAATTTGATTTAGCGTTACATTTCCAATACCTCTTTTAGGAGTATTAATAATTCGCTTTAAAGATTCATCATCATGTGGATTATTAAGAACTCTTAAATAAGATATTACATCTTTAATTTCCATTCTTTCATAAAACTTTAAACCATTAATTATCGTATAAGGTATTTTATTAAGTAAAAAATTTTCTTCTAATTGATTGCATAAAAAATTCATTCTATATAAAATAGTAATTTCATTATATTCTACACCAGAATGAATTAATTCATTTATTTTATTTGTAATCCACATAGATTCATTTGTTGTATTTTTTGCTTTATAAACATTAATTAAGGAACCCTGATCATTATTTGTCCATAGATTTTTTTCTGTTGTATTATTAGTTTTAATTAAATTATTTGCAGCATATAAAATTTCGGGTGTTGAACGATAATTTTGTTCTAATTTTAAAACATTTGCATCAATAAAAAAGTTTTTAAAATTTAATATATTTTCGATTTCAGCATATCTAAATTTATATATAGATTGATCAGGATCACCAATACAAGTTATATTTGAATTTCTGTCAGTCAATAATTCGATTAATTCTAATTGAGCAACATTTGTATCTTGAAATTCATCAACTGTAATCAATTTAAATTTTTCTTTTAATTCTCTTTTTATATCTGGATTAAACTTTAATAATGTAATTACATTTAAAATTATATCTTGAAAATCTAATGCATTTATTACTGTTAGTTTATCTTGATACATTTTATATATTAAAGATAGTGTTTTATTATAAATATCATCCGGCCTATTGCCATAAGATTTTTCTTTCTCAATCATATTATGAAAATAATTTGCATCTTCTTTAGGTAAATTCATATACTCTAATACATCTTTAAGGATATTTAAAGAATCTTTTTCATCATAAATAGAAAAGTTACTTGGAAGATTTGATTCTTTTTTATATCTCTTTAATATTTTTAAACAAATTGAATGAAAAGTCCCTGTCCATATCATTGATGCCGCTTCTTTTCCTAAAAAATTAGATAGTCTTTCTTTAATTTCATTTGCTGCTTTTCTAGTAAATGTTACAGCCATAACTTCAGATGGATGTATTCCTTCATTTATAATTTGATTGCCTATTCTTCTTATCATTGTTAATGTTTTTCCAGATCCTGCACCAGCAATTAAAAGCAGCGGCCCTTTAGGGGCCGCTACTGCATTAATTTGCTGAGGATTCAAGTTATCATAAATATTCAAACTATCATTCCTCCGAATTATATTCTAATTGGCATTAATATAAAATCATCTTGATTAAAAATTCCATCTTCATAATTTAGCATTACTGGCCTTAAATCTCCACTTAACTTAATAATAACCCTAGATAAATCATCAGGCATTGTATTAATAGTTTTTAATAAAGGAGATGGATCTAAAGCGATTTCATAATCAAATTCATCGCTTCCTTCTAAAACTTCTATTTCCTCTTCAAAAGCTCCATTACTACTTGTACGATTATATGCTTTTAATGCTCCATTTTCATATTTAAATATGATTAAAGATGTATTATCTGTTTTAATAATAGTTGCTCTATCTAATGTACTTTGAAAAGCATCTTTATCAAGATATAATTCAACTTCAGAATTAATCTGTATAATGTTATTATAATTAGGATAATCTCCTTCAATTACTCTACTAATAAAATACACTCCATCAAACGTTAAATAAAATAAATTTTCATTTGCACCAATATTTACGCTTTCTGGGCTATATGCTAAAATTAGTCTTATTAAATCTCTAACAGAATTATATGGAATAATACATGATGAATCAAAGGCTTCTCCTGCTATTTCATATTTAATATGAGTAAGAGATTTAGCATCTGTGCCGGTTCCTTTTAAAATTTCACCATCATATTCTAGAAAAACTCCACCAAGTTGTATTTTTGAAGTAGAAGGATTTACAGTTGATAAAGTTCTATTTAACATATTAACTAAAACATTTGATTCAATTGATAAAAATTTATTATTTATAGAATCTATTAAATTAGGAAATTCTTCAATATTTGTACTTATTGGAATTGAAAATTTTGACCTTCCAGCATTGATTTTAAGAGTGTCTTCTAATTTCATTTTTATTTCTTTTGCATCTAATTTTCCGATAGCTTTACGAAAGAATTCTGCTGGAACTAAAACTTCTCCATCTTCTTCAATTTCGGCTTCAATTGTAATTGATTGTCCTATAATTGCATCTGTTGAATTCATTGTTAATGTGCTATTTTCTTTATCAGTTACTAAATATAACATTTTTAAAATTTCTAAAGTGCCACTACCTACTGTTTTTGTTACCAAAGAAATTGCTTTTTTAAAATCACTTAAATTTACAGTAAGATTCATATTTATTCCCTCTTTTTTATTTCATTAAATTATATATTCCATCATTATCTTCTTTGTATATATTCCATTCATCCGATCCTAAAGTCAAAGAATACTCAAAATTACCTTCACATCCAGCTTTAGCTTGCTCTTTAGCAATTTCAATCGCTTCTTCTTTAGATGTAGCTGATACTTGCAATGCGTGTTCATACACTTCTTTTATACCAACTATATAATTTTCAAGTTTACTCATTTATTTTATACCCCCATTATAAAATTATTACTTAATAATCATTTTTTATATTTTTCAATGTTAATAATAATTTTCTTAAAGAGTTTACGGGGAAAATTAACTGCCCTGAATCTCTTCAATATCATGTTCAAAATACACATAATAACAACTATCCCGGTCACTGTAAATGGCATACAGAGGTATGTGATTTATGTGATGCAGACTAAATAAGTCTCTGAAAAAACTATCACACATTAAATACCATTCATTGAAATTGTATTTTGAACCATCTATTTTACTGTAGTCTTCTTCAGATAGTACAGCCACATCATCATCTTCAATGTATGCATATACGCCGTACATTTCGTCATCATAATCAATATCAAACCCAATATGAACCTGAAGACGCACGCCAGTATCTTTTTCGAAAAGAGCAGTAAATTGTTCTTCTAACCAAATCGGATGTAACTTATAAGTCACAGACTGCGGAGTGATGACTTCGTTACTTACTGTTGTTACCATTTTGTAA
>CAYXLG010000025.1:0-12680 GCA_964465805.1 uncultured Muribaculaceae bacterium | reverse complement strand
GAAACAGAAAATATTGAAGAAAACGAACCAGAAGAAACAGAAGAAGAATTAGAAGAAGAGCCTGAAGAAGAAAGCTTTTCTTTATTTTAAAAGGAGAAAATAAAATGGGATTAAGAACGCACATCACTATAAGTAAACGAAGCGAAATGACCTTACATAACAAAAAAATTAATATGAAATTTCCATTGTATATAAATTATTTAAATTACTATTGCATTGGAAAGGTATATTTCGATTTTATACCATTAGAAGACGAATTTGACAACATAAGAGATGAAATATATGTAACAAACGAAGGAAGCGGAGAACTAAAAATATCAACTTTCCTTAATTTTATTGATTTGTTAGAAAAAACAAAAAAAAACGCAGCAAAATACAAAAATGACGATCTTATTCGTTGGTATGAAAAAGATTTTGAAAACGAAAAAAAGATTTTGAATGCACTATTAAATGAAAATTTAGTAGACGATGAAGATTATATTAAATTTGAAATATGGTAAAGGAGAAAATAAAATGGGACAATATTACAGAGTAGTTTTAAATAACAAAGGATACAAAATGGAATTAAATACTATCTCAGGAGAAAAAGATTGGGTAGGACAAAAATTATTAGAATTTATGTATTTAGATAATCCGATGATAGTTACATTAGGTGAAAAAATGCTAAAAGAACCTATAAGACTAGCAATCGTAGGAGATTATGCAGACGATATTTATATTTATAATTTCAAAGAAGAAGAAGTTGAATTTCTAGCAAACAAATATAAAACAGATAAAATTTATTACAAATTAGCAAAGGTTGCCAAAATAGAAGGGCTTGAAACAGTCAAACAAGATATATTTAAAAACATAACTTTAACTGAAGAAGAAATAGATAATTTACTAAAAATAACTTGGGAAGAAGGAGCAGAGTTAGGTGAATTAGAAAAATCTATATCAGAAACTATTAAATGGCACGAATTATTCTTTATTAATCACGACAAAAAAGAATATATAGATATAAACGAATACATTAAAAAATCAACATCTAAAGATGGTTGGACAATTAGTCCGTTTATAATAACTGCATTAGGTAACGGTCAAGGTGGAGGCGATTACATAGGTTATGATGAAAAATTATTCCCAAACTTTTATGAAATTGGGAGATGGGCTAACGATTTAGTTAGTTTAAATAAAGAAAGACCAGAAGGTTATAAAGAATTAAAAATATATTTTAAAGAGGAGATAGAAAAACATGAAAATTAAAAAAAGCGAATTAGAAGCAATTCTTGAATTTTTAAAACCATTTAATGACAAGAAACAAACCGTTGAATTACAAATTAAAGACGGAGTATTGGTTATAAAAGCATTTGATAACGAAAATATTTTGATATTAAAAAACATCAAAACAGACGAAAAAGATACAGAAAAAGTAACCATAGAAAAGAATTGGTTAGAAAGAATTAATAGACAAAATATAGAAGCTGACAAAGAAATAATGATAAAAATAAACAAAAAAACACTTACTTCAAAAGTAAATGATATTGTTTTTAGAACAGCGATTTTAGAAAACGCAAAATTTGAAATTAAGGAAGAAGAAATTAAAGAAACACCTATAATTTTAACAAGAGAAATGCTTAATAGAATAAAACAAGCAGAAGATTTTGCTCAAAAAACAATGACTAGACCTATTCTAAATGGAATAAACTTAAAAATAGAAGGTGGAAAATTGATAATAACAGCAACAGATTCTTATAAGGCGTATACAGTTTCTTATGATACAGAAATAAAAAAAGAAATATCAATAACTATGCCTAAGAAAACAAGCGAGATATTACAAGCTTTATCAAAAGGTGCAAAAGGAGTACCTGTTATAATTACAGAAAAGAATATTTACATAAATGAAAAAGCAGTATATTATAAATCCGCTTTATTTGATGGAGAATATCCTTCTATAAATAAAATAATTAAGAGTGCGAATGAAGAAGAAACAATACAAGAAATCACAATTTCGGAAGAAAACTTTAAAAAGCTAAAATCTATCAAACAAAAAAATGGTCAACTATTAAATATAAGAACAGAAGGAAAAGAATTAGTTTTTAAAACAGGCACAAATGAAACTACAAATGAATTATTTGTAGAATATGATTTAACTAATGAATTTGAAGTAGCCTGTAATTATGAAAATATGATTTTAGCATTAGAACTTATAAACAGTTTCGAAATAAAGAAAAATTTATTTTTATTTAAAACAGATTATTTAACAATTATGATAATGGGGGCAAGAATTCATGAATAAGAAATACGAAATATCAATAATACAATTAGAAGATATGTCTTTCAATGAATTTTTAAGTTTAGATGAAAGAGATGATTTAAAGGTTATATTCAATAAAAATAACAGTGGTTTAAAAGACTATTATAACTTTATGGATGTTGAAGAAATATTCTTTGAAAATGTAGAGGAAATCAAAAATAAAGCAGAAGAACTTAACCTGCCAAGATGGACAGTAATTTCATTTTATGCAGAAAACGGATACGATGGGGTCTACACAAGAACAGGAGAAGAAGCTTTAACAACAAAATGCAATAATTGGGTAAACCAAGGAAGAGATGGTTTTTTATTTGTAGCATTTGCAAAAAACGAAGAAACTCTTGAACATTTCGTAGAAAGCCTAAAGAATTATATTACAACAGGCTTTTACGAGGTTATAATAACAGAAAACGAAGAAATTATAGATTCTGAGGTAATAATGACTAAAAAATGTTTAGAAAACGCTAAAAAACGATTTAAAAAACTGTATGATTTGAGTATATAAAAAAAAGAGTTTATGTGGTATAATAAATATACAAAGTAAACAAGGAGGTATAAAATGAAAATAGTTCAACTTAATAGATATTTTGTAAACATAGACAGAATAAATTATATAGATTTATCAACATTTACAATTTATATGGACAATGGAATAGAATTAAAAATATCAGAAGAAATATTAAATCTTTTCATAAAAAAATACAATGAAATAAATACTAATGAATTTGAAAACAGTATCAAGATATTAGCTGACACATTGTCAAGAAACAGCGATTTATTAACAAAAAGACAATTAATAGAACAAGTTATAATCGCCGTAAGAATGAATGACTTAGAAGATTATTTAAAAGAAATCGCAGGTGGAGAAAGGCTACAAGACATGAGCATAACTAAATTAGTAAAAATTCACAGAATGATAAAAACCAAAGTGCAAAGCGATCACTTAGAATTGCCATTTTAAAAAGGAGGAATTAAAAGATGAGTAAATACTATGTAACTGCGACAGATATATTCCTAAGCGGCTGGGGAAAGGCTAAAGGTAAAATTAATAAGGTTGTTATTGAATGCAACAGTTTCGAAGAGGCAGAAATAGTAGCAGAAAACGCACGAAGCAGGGGGGACATGGCCAGAGTTAACATTGCAACTAAAAAGCCATATTATAATAAAGATAGTCATCTCGTAAGCTTTAAAACGAAAAGCGATTGGCCAGCGTGGTTTGAAAAAGATTATTTTAAATATTGAAAATGAAAAATTACAGAGAATATAATTACACGATTTACAAGATGAAACAAAAGAAGTTATTAATATTATAAAAATGTATTTAGAAAGGAAAAAAATCTTATGAAAAATGAAATAAATAAAGCAATATCAAACAGTAAGAAATTAAAATCATGGGAACGTATTTATCAAGCGGAAAAAGAAATTGAAGAACTTAAAAGAGAAATCAAAGAACTTAAAAGAGAAATCAAAGAACTTAAAAGAGAAATTAAGCCAATTTGGTTTGTTCCGGAAAAAGATGAGAACTTTTTTTATGTAAATGCATATGGCAATGTTCAATGGGATAACCAGCGTGTTTATACAGATATTATATTAAAATACAATCAAGTATTTAAAACCAAAGAAGAGGCTTTGGACTATTCTGAGTATAAAAGAGCGGAAGTTGCTATTAAAAAAAGAATTGCTGAGTTAAATAAAGGTTGGAAACCTGATTGGGAAGACGAAAGTGAGGATAAATGTTATGTCTTTTATGATACAAATACAGAATTTTTAATTTGGTGTCACGCTTTAGCAGATAAAAAACTACCTGATGCAATGTATTTAAAAAGTTGGAAATTAGCGAAGCAACTAATTGACGAATTAAAAAGTGAGTTATTGTTATTTTTTAAATATTAACGAAAGGAGATAATTTATATGAAAACAGAAAAAGAATTAAATATTAATTTTTATGAAAAAGAACACAGATACGAAATAAACGGTAAAGAAGCCGTAAGTGTAACTACTTTATTAAGTAAAGTTGGAATCACAAAAGATTATTCGAAAATACCTAAAAACAAACAATATGCTTTAGAGTGGGCAAGAGAAAGAGGTAATTATTACGACGATCAAGCAAGTGACGCATTTCTTCACGGATTTGAATTAACGCCTTGGCAAAAAAGTTTTTTAGAATTTCTTTCAAAGAATGATTTAGAGATACTACAAGAACAAAAAAGAGTCGGAACAGATACACCATATCCTATTGCAGGAACACTTGACTTTCTAGTAAAAAACACAAAAACTAATAGAATAGGTATTTTAGATTTAAAAGCAACAGCAGCTATTTATCTATTTGATGTAACTTGGCAAACAAACTTTTATAGTTATTTAATCAATTCAAAAGAACATAAAAATACAGATAAATGGGTATTGCATTATGATGAGAAAAGCGATAACTTTACACTATTAAAATTAGAACATATTGAAGAAAAAAGCATACAAACAGCAATAGAAGCATATCAATTAGGAGAAAGATATGACCAGCTGTCATTCAATATTGAAGAAGACGAAAAAATTTTAAGACTTTTAGAAATATATGAAGAAAAAAAAGAATTAACGAAAGAAGTCGATAAATTGAATAAAGAAGAAAAACAAATAGAGAAATATATTAAAGAGAAACTTAAAACAACAGATACAAAAACAGTAAAATCTGAAAGAATTCAAATAACATATACTCCACCTGGAACAAGAACAAGCGTCAGTTACAAAAATATCACAGAAGAAATAGAAAAATTAAAATACCCAATTCCAAAAGAACTCTTAGAAAGCAATTATATAGCATTTATGAACGCAGAAAAAGAATTTAAAGAAAATATAGAAAAAATAATTCAAAAAAACACAAAAATTTCGGAAACAAGTGAAAAATTAACAATAACAGTGTATGAAGAAGTAGCTGATAAAGTTGAAAAAGAGTAAATTTAGATATGTAAATGTTCAAGTTGAAAAAGATCTAAGAAAGATTAAAGTCTTAGAAACGCCTACACTTTTAAAGAGATTATATTTAAACAAAGAAATAAGTTTAGATTATTATACAAAAGCAGTAGACACATATTACAACAATATTGCGTTTAAATATAAAGAGAGAAGTCAAAAAGCAATTGACTTCTCTGAACATAAAAAAGAAAAACGGCAATTAAGAGATTATCAAAAAACAATAGTCGACTACGGTTCTACTTTTAAATCATTTGCAATATTTGATGAGCCAAGACTTGGAAAAACACCAGCAATACTAAAACTTATAGAAAAAAAAGAATTGATAAATAAAAAAATCTATATTGCAGCACCAGGGAAAGTAACAGAAAATTGGGTAAAAGAAATAGAAGATTGGTTAGGATTAAAAGCACAAATTTATAAAGGAGGCATAATAAAAGAAGACACAAAAATATTAGTTTCTACATATAATAGAGTAAGTATTTCTCTTAAAGACATATTAAAATGGAAACCAAAAACATTTATACTTGATGAAGCACATGTTTTAAAAAACAGCAAAGGAGTTTTACAAAGATTAACAAAAAGACAAAAAGAAAGGAGAGATAAAACAGGTATATTACCAATAAATCAAAGCATTTTAAAATTAGCCCAAGCAGTAGAACATCGGTATCCATTGACAGGAACACCAACAGTAAATTCACCAGAAGACATTTTCGCTATATTACAATTATTAATGCCAAATACTTATACTTCATATTGGTCATTTGTATATTATTATTTTAATGTAAAGTTTAATTTTATGGGTGGAAGAGAAGTTGGAGAATATAAAAACGAAGAAAAAAGATTAGAAATACAAGAACTATTAGACTATTGTAGCACTCAGCACAAACAAAAGGATCAAATGAAATGGTTAAAACAACCAAACATAACTAAACAATACATAGAATTAAACAAAGAACAAAAAGAACTAGAGATAGCATTAATAGATAATGCCAGCATAGGTGAAACATTAATTTTAGATGCTTTAGAACAAGTAACAGCATATATAACTCTTGTAACAAATCCGAAGACTCTAAAATACATTAAAACAAATAATATAGGTGCTAAAAACGAATACATATTAAACGAGTTAGAAAGACAACCTATGAAAAACATAGGAGTATTTTCAACAAGAAAACAAAATATTGAAGTTTTAAAAAAAATTGTTGACGAAAGGTTTCCAGATAGAAAAACATTTATATTAACAGGAGGGTCAAAAAATGAAGATGCCATAAAAATACAAAAAGAAGTCAATAAAAAAAATAAACAAAAAGGAATTATATTTTTAGGAACAATAGGAGCTTCAAAAGAAGGTATATCATTACAAGGGTTATCAAAAGCATATGTTACAGATCAATATTGGATACCAGGAGATATGATACAATTGTTCAACAGATTAAATGCCACAACACCAGAGAATCAAGAGTATTTTGGAGAAAAAGAAATAGTAATTTTACATACACCAAACACTATTGATGATATAATTCAAGAAACATTAGATCATAAAAAATCAATTACTAGTATGATAAATGATTACAAAAAATTCATTGAAAAAAGAAAAGGAGAGAGATAAAAATGAATTTATTATTAATGAATGCGAAAACACGATACGCATTACTAAAAAAAGAATTAAGAGAAATTGTATTGGAAAAAAATGAACCCGGTTACAAAGCAAGGTATTTCTATATTTCATTACAAGAAATGCAGAGAATAATCGTTCCATTAGAAGTTAAATATGGCTTAACAAGCGAATACACAGAGGAACGCCTTGGAAATAACAATGAAATAGTGATGGCAACAAGAACATTGAAAGATTTACAAACAGAAAAAACAGTAACAAAAACAGCAATAGACATCACTAATTTAAAAATAATGAGTGACGCTTATAAAATAGGAGCAGATGTTTTACAAATTCCTACACCAAAAGATGCCACAGATACATTATTATATGAGTTTTTTGAACCACAAACAGCAGGAAGTATTTCTACTTACTTCCAAAGATACACATATAATCAACTTTATGATTTCCAAGAAACAAAAGAAGACGCAATTGAAGTCAAAGGGAGGTTAAAAGATCGACAAAAAGAAGAAGAAGCAGAAGAAGGAGTGAAAGAACTTGAACCAGACGCACCCGTAAAAAAGAGAATACAAGATGATGGTGCAGAAATAAGAGGAAAAATTAAAGCAGAATTTGAAAGAAAATTTATTATTAAAGTTTTAAATGGTAGAAAATTAAACGAAATGAACAAAAAAGAAGCTTTAGATTTTTATAACGAATTGATTGAAGAAAAAAACAAAGAAGCATTAACAGAAGAAAAAACAGAAAATAAAACACATGAGGAGGACTTATTATAATGGCTTTAAAATTTGACAAAGATGCAGTATATAAAAAAAATTCAGGATTTGATTTCGTAGGTGAAGACGGAATATATTTAGTAGAGATTATTGAAAATGAAATTAGAACAGAGGAATTTGAAGGAAGATATAAAGGTTCAAAATATCACAATCTTAAAATAATGTTTCAAAATGGAAAAACAAAATATATTAAAATTTATTATGAAAATGCAGAAGGTGATATAGACGCTTCTGGTTACAACTTCTTATTAAGTTTAAGAAACATTTTAAAAGAAGATTTTGAAGATGCAAATAAAGATACAAGCAAAGTTTTAGCTGCAGATTCAAATCAAATCGTTAATTCTTTTATAAAAAATAAAAGACCAATTTATTTAGCATTTAGACAAAGTGAATATAAGGAAACAACATACTTCAACCTAAACAAATTCGTTAATCCTTTAGGAGATTTAAGCGATGCATACAAAGAAGCTGAAAAAAGAAAATTAGAAGTAATAGATTTAGCTGAAGAAACAAAAACAGAACCAACACAAGACGATGATTGGGACGATGAAGACGACCTATAAAAAATAAAAGGAATAGGGGAGGAAATACCTCCCTGTTTTTCTTTTATTAAAATTATTTAAGGAGATAATATGAAAGATTTTAATAAAGTTTTAAAACATTTATCAAATAAACAATGGTTACTAAGAGATGATTGGAAAGAAAAAATAAACTTTTTAAAGTCAAGTCTTAAGAAAGAAAAAAACATGGACACAATAAGAGCCATAAAAAATTATACAAAAATATTTAAACAACCGTTGACATTCAAACACGATTTAACAACAATTAAAACAGGAAGAGTTTACGCAAAATATACATTATTGCCTAATAAACCTATTCTAAATATATATCTAAAAGAACTAATTATACCTAGAGAAAATTATATATTTGTGAGTTTTGATTTCAAAGCAAGTCAAATAAAACATTTAGTTGTATACAAAGACCTTAAAAACCTTAAAGACTTAATTAATTCTGGAAAAGACATATATGAAGAGTTCGCAAAAGAGTTAAATATAACAAGAGAGGAAGCAAAAGTATGTATTTTATTGTTAAGTTATGGTGGAAATGAAAACACGATAAAAAAAGAAATGCCACTCCTTGATAGCAAACAAATATTAGAAAAATATAATAAATGGTTTGAAATAAAAAACCCAACATATATAGAAAAAGTAAAATTGAACCACATAATACAAAAAAAAGAAGTTGAGTTTTTTAAAATGAAGTTATGTAAAATATATAAAAATCAAGACCACAGATTTCAATTACATGCATTTATTCACGATGAAATAATTCTAGAAGTGCATAAAGAACACCTATATATGATAGATATAATTAAAGAATATTTAGAAAAATACAAGAAAATAAAAATGGAAGTAGATGTAAAGACATCAGAAACATTTCAATTTAAATAAGGAGAAGAGTATGGAAATAATAGAAAAAGTTATGATAGAAGAATTAAGTATTTCAAGAAAAACAAATTACAATTTAAAAGAAAACACAGATATGATAAATAATAGTCGAAAAGCACATAAAGTAATAAGAAAAATAATTGGAGATAAAGACAGAGAACATTTAATATTATTAACACTAAACCAAAAATTACAAATAAACGGTTATGCTATTGTTTTTATAGGATCAATAGATCAAATAGCAACATCAAATTTCGATTTATTAAAATTTCCGATATTAACAAATAGCCCAAATGTTATAATAGGTCATAATCACCCATCTGGAAATGTAGAACCAAGTAACACAGACATTAATGCTACAAAAAAATACAAAAAAGCATTTAAAACTTTAGGAATAACATTACTAGATCATATAATTGTAACAGATAACCAATATTACAGTTTCGAAGAAAATAAAATACACACTATAGAGGAGAATACATATGAATAAACATGAAATAAATTATTACCATGATATAAAAGGCTATAATTATTTAAAACCAACACGAGCTTTAATAAACAGAGCACAAAAAGAACTTATGAAAGAATATAAAAAATTTGTAAAAAATAAAGAGAAAGGAACAAGACAACTATATTATAGACATTCAACTATAAGAAATAAAAGAGTTATACTTTATGAGTTTGTATTACATATGGAAAACAACAGAACATATAAACCAGAAACATCTAAATTTGAATTTGTAGCGTCTTTTGACTTCTATATGCAAAAAGGTCTAATGACAGAGAAAAAAGTCTATTACACCATAGCAGGCTGGGTTTACAAACCATATTATCACTATATGATTTATCCTTTTAAATGGGAAGGAAGCAAAGGAGGATTTTTCTCACGCCCAAGAGTTTCAAGTAAAACTCACAGTTTTAAAAATATTAAAATATCAAAACACTTTTCAACAAGAGTAATTAGCAAGAGTTATAGTCCTTACGATGTTCAAAAAATAATCTTAAAAGACCCAAAAGAAGTTGAAACGTTATACAAATTAGGATTTACATGGTTATTACCTATTAAAAACTCAAAAAAAAGATTAAATTTCATTAAAAAACATAGTAAAGATTTACCAAAAAGAATAATGTCTAAAAACATAAACACTATTATAAAAACTAAAACAATATTTAAAAATAAAACTATAAAAGAAGTTTTAGAATTTAACAAACTTCTAGAACGAAGTAGAATTAATATTTATAAACTCAACAAAGAATCAGCAAAAAGAATAGACAACCTAATAAAAGCTGGGCACAATGTAAAAGATTTTATAATAGCTTGTTTAGAGTTAGACTTAGATTATAATATTGAAGTAATGAAACAGAAAAAAATAAGAGATGCGATTATCAACGAATTTGAAGCAATAAAAAGACAAAGAGGGTGGAAGAGAAGAAGAGAAATAATAAGAAAAAATGAAGAAAAACTTAAAAATGTAGAAAAAGAAACTGTCAAAACACTAGAACAAGTAACTAAAAACTTTAATCATGTAAAAGTAGACGAGTTTGTATTCAAACCACTAAAAACAATTAAAGATTTCGCAGATGTTTCAAATGAGCTAGAAATTTGTTTAATGCAAAATGAATATTATAATAAAGTAAAAGAAGGTGTTAGTATGATTTATACAGCGATTCCAAAAGGCAAAAAAATAAAGGACGGTGAAGTATTTGAGTTATATGTATATCCAGATGAAAGAATAGCATTAGGACAATTAGTAGGTTTTAGAAACAAACCAACAGAAAATCACGAAAAGATTAAGAACATAGTAAAAACTTTTAAATATGAAAACTTGGTAGGTGAAGCAAATGTATGAACTTTTAGGTTTAAAAATAGGCAAACAAAACAAATGTCCGTTTCCACACAGAAATCAAAAAACGGGAGAAACTTATTTTGAATCACAAGAATCTTCAGGAATAAGTGAAGATGGTCAATTTAATTGTTTTGTTTGCTTAAGAGGATACACAGATGAAAATTGGTTTACAGCAGCATACTTAGGAGTAAGCCTTAAATTAGCAAAAAGATGGAACAAAATGCTTAAAGATACGAGAATTTTCTTACCAGACAGACAAAAATGGTTAAAACATATGCAAAAGCTTAAAGAAGAATTAAAAAACAAAGAATCAAAACATTATTTATATTTAAAAGAATTAAACCTTTTAGATATTGTAGATGACGCAAGACTTGGTTTATATTTAGACAACATAACATTGCCAACATTTTACAAAGGACAGATTATAAATTTATGCAGATTTAGACCAAACGAGGTGCCAAAATATATAAACAGTTCAGGTTCAGTTTCAGGTTCATTAACAACAACAAGAAGATTTGATCCTAACAAAAACTACATACTTATAACAGCTGGAGAAAAAGATATGCTAACAGCAACAAACAATGGGTTTAATGCTGTAACATTTTTAGGTGGAGAAGCAGCCACGCCTTCATATTATAAGGATTTATTTAAAGATAAAAAAATATATATAGCATTTGATAATGATTTTGCAGGAATGCAAGCAGGAAACAAATTAGCTAACTGGTTATATAATTACACTAGAGAAATTAAAGTAATAAACATAGGTAACACTTATGAAAAAGAAGGGAAAGATTTATCGGTAGTTTTAAAAGAAGAAAAAGAAGATATAACAGACTTTTTTATAAAATATAAATACAATGACTTAGATTTATGGAACATTATAGATGACACAAAATGGTGGCACCCAGAACCAGAAGAACATCAAAGTGTTACAAATGCAATTAAAGAAGTTGAAAAAGCATTGAAAGAGTTAAATAACATAATTAAGGAGGAAAATAACAAATGAAATTATTGGCAATAGACCCAAGTGGAAGTTTTGATACAGAGAAAGGAATAACAGGTTATTCAATATACAACCTAAATAAACAAACATTATTAACAATAGGACAAATAAGAGCAAAAGATTTTGAACAAAAAGGAGATTATTACAAAGAACATCTGAAACTTGTAGAAAAAATAAAACCTAATTTAATAGTGATAGAAGAGTTTACTCTTTACCCAAGTAAAGCAAGTTCATTTTATAACAAAGAACTTGAAACAAGCCAATTAATAGGCGAAATAGAAGGTTATGCAAGAATAAATAAAATAGAAGTAATAAAACAAAGAGCTTCTAACATAAAAGGAGCTTTATATAAACCAAATGTTTTATTAAAAGCGATCAATAACCAAATAGAACATAATAATCTTGGAAAAAGAATGAAAAAAAACCAATGGAAGTTCAAAGGAAAAGTTATATCAAACCATATAGTAGATTCAATTAGACATGCAGCCTATTATTTTAATAAAATAAATAGAGAAAAAAAGGAGGAATTAAAATGAATAACATAAAAAAAGAACAACAAAAATATACTAAAAACGATATGCCTAATTTAAGGGCTGTTGCCGAAACTTGTAAGGAAAAAGCAGAATATTATTCGCAAAAATACAAGAAATTAATGGACTTAATTGCTGAGTTAGAAAACGAAAGCGAGAAAAATAGAAAATGACAAAAATTACACAAAAACAAAAAAACGA
>CAYXLG010000024.1:0-13057 GCA_964465805.1 uncultured Muribaculaceae bacterium | reverse complement strand
AAATGTTAAATTCCCATTTAAAGTCTAAACGGGACGTTAACTTTTTATTCAAATTCTGAAAAACAAGTTAATAGAATAACTTGTTTTTATTAAATGATTTTGTTATAATGAATATATTAATATTTAAAAACGATGATGAGGACATAGTAGTAAAAGTAATTATTGATAGAGAGTTAGTGTGCGGTGAAAACTAATAATAATCTTTTATGAATTCACCTTCTAGTTGTATACAAAAAAGTATAACGGTAACGCGTTTTAGTTATTAAGTGTGTAGAACAATCTACAAATTAAGGTGGTACCACGTCATCACGTCCTTAAATTAAGGGCGTTTTTTTTATAAGGAGGAATAAAGGATGAAAGAAAACATTCAAAACATGAAAAAACAAGTCAAAGAAAAATTAGAAAATGTTTCTAATTTAAACAAGTTACAAGACTTAAAAGTTGAGTTTTTGGGCAAAAAGGGGAAAGTATCAGAGATTGCTAATGGAATAAAGGAATTAGATAAATCAGAAAAGAAAGATGCTGGTATGTTATTAAATGAGTTTAAAAAATATTTAAATGTGATTTTTAAACAAACACAAGAACGTTTAGAAAAAGAAGAATTAGATAAAAAACTTAAAGATGAGTGGATTGATATTACCTTACCTAGTACAAAAATAAATGTTGGAACAACTCATCCATTAATTAAAGTGATTGATGAAATTGAAGAGTTATTTATAAGTATGGGATATGATGTTGTTGAAGGACCAGAAATTGAGAGTGATTTATATAATTTTGAAAAATTAAATCTTGCTAAAGACCATCCGGCTCGTGACATGCAAGATAGTTTTTATATAACTAGTGAAATGTTACTTCGTACTCAAACATCACCAGTTCAAGCTAGAACGATGGATGCTAATTCAGAAAAGAGTCCAATTAGAATTATTTGTCCGGGTAAAGTTTATCGAAAAGATGAAGATGATATGACACATTCTCATCAATTTACTCAAATTGAAGGTTTAGTTATTGATGAAAATATCAGTATCGCTCATTTAAAGGGAACGTTAGAAGTGTTTGTCAAAAAAATGTTTGGTGATGATCATGAAATAAGATTTCGTCCAAGTTTTTTCCCTTTTACTGAGCCGAGTTTGGAAGTCGATGTATCTTGCTTTAAATGTGGTGGGGAAGGATGTCCAATATGTAAGCAAACAGGATGGATTGAAATCCTAGGGTCTGGTATGGTTCATCCTAATGTACTTCGTGCATGTGGTTATGACCCTGAGAAATATAGTGGTTTTGCATTTGGGATGGGACCTGAAAGAATTGCAATGTTGAAATACGGTATAAATGATATTAGACATTTTTATACTAATAATATGAACTTTTTAGATAATTTTGACCGTTTAGAATTGGAGGATACTAATGAAAGTAAGTAAGAGTTTTTTAAATGATTATATAGATATTAAAGATAAGGATTTTACAGAAATAGCTAATAAAATGCTTTTTCTAGGTAACGAATTTGATAGTATTAGTAAACTTAGTACAGCTACTAATTTAGTTGTTGGAAAAGTACTTGAAAGAACAGATCATCCAGATTCAGACAGATTAAATATTTGTATGGTAGACTTAGGAGATGAAAATATTTACCAAATTGTTTGTGGTGCTCCTAACGTTGATGCTGGACAAAAGGTTATTGTTGCTAAAGTAGGAGCGACTTTGCCAGGTGATTTGGTAATTAAAAAATCAGTTATTCGAGGCATTGAATCTAATGGTATGATTTGTGGATTGGATGAATTAGGAATTGAAAAGAAATACCTAACAAAAGATGATCTTAATGGAATCCATGTGCTTCCTGAAGATGCTAAAATAGGTGAAGATGCAATTTCATATTTGGGCTATGACGATGAAGTAATTGACTTTGATTTAACAACTGATCGTGGAGATTTGTTAAGTATGATTGGTATGGCTTATGAAGTAGGGGCTATATACGATTTAGAAGTAAAATATCCAGAAATAGAAGTCGATGAAGTAGGAAAAGATATTAGTACAACTCACAAATTAGATATTGAAACCTCAAATTGTGAACTTTTCATTGTAAAAAGAGTTAATAATGTGAAAATTGGTGAGAGTCCCACTTTTATAAAAAATAGATTAATGGCTAATGGCATTAGACCAATTAATAATGCGGTTGATATTAGTAATTATGTTATGTTAGAAACTGGTCAACCATTACACTTTTATGATGCTGATAAACTAGGAAATCACCTTGGTGTTAGAATGGCTTTAAAAGGTGAGACAGTTGTTACAATTGATCAAAATGTAAGAACATTAACAGAAGATGATATTGTTATTACTAATGGAAAAATACCTGTTGGTTTAGCAGGAGTAATGGGTGGATATGATACAGAAGTAACGCCTGATACTAAAAATATTATTATTGAAGTTGCTATTTTTAATCCGATTAATATTAGAAATACTGCGAAGAAAACTTTGCGCAGTGAAGCAAGTTCTCGTTATGAAAAAGGTATTAATAAAGATATTTCTTTATTTGCTATTAAAAGGGCTAGTTATTTATTAAATAAATATGCAAATGGGGAAGTGATTACTGGAGAAATAATTTATGATCCAACTCCAGTTATTAATAAAAAAATAACTATTACTTTAAATCATATTAATTCAATATTAGGGATGAGTTTAAACATTGAAGAAGTTGCTAATGTGTTTAATAAATTAAAATTTGAATATAAACTAGATGATAATAAATTTATTGTTTTCATTCCAGCAAGAAGATTAGATTTAAATATTCCTGAAGATTTAATTGAGGAAGTCGGAAGAATTGTTGGTTATGATAAAGTAGTAGGAATACTTCCAAAATTAGATGTTAAAAAAGGAAGTATAAGTAAAAAATTGCAACTAATAAAAGGTGTTCGTAAAAGATTAGAAGCTTTAGGTTTAAAACAAGTAGTAACTTATTCATTAATTAGTGAAGAAATGAGTACACAATTTGTCAATGAACCTAAAGAACTTGTAAGATTAAATGATCCAATTAGTATTGATAAATCAATTATGAGAAATAGTATAATACCATCATTATTGAATGTTTATCATTATAATCAAGCTAGAAGTATTAATGATATCAATATTTTTGAAATCGGGTCACGATATTATAAAGAAGAAAATAATTATATTGAAACAAATACTTTATCAGGATTATTGAGTGGAATTTACTTGGAAAATAAATGGCAAAATAAAACAATAGAAATTGATTTCTATTTAGTTAAAGGGATCGTTGAAAACTTACTTGAGTATTTAGGTTTTAATAATCGTTATACATTTGTAGTAGAACCATTAAAAGATATGCATCCTGGTAGAAGTGCTGTTATTAAAATTGGACGTGATGAAGTAGGATTCTTAGGTGAAGTTCATCCTAATTTAAGTAAGAAACCAGTTTATGTGTTTGAACTTAATTTAGATAAAATAATGGATATGAAAGTTCGTAACATTAAGTTTAAAGAGTTAAGTAAGTATCCATCAATTAATAAGGATGTTGCATTTATTGCTGATAAGCATATTAATTCATCAAACATTATTAATGTTATTAAGAAAGCAGGGGGACGATTATTGACCGCAATTGATGTCTTCGATGTATATGAAGGAGCAAATTTGGATGATAATAAAAAATCAATTGCATATTCACTTGTATTTAGTGATCCTACTAAAACATTAACAGATGATGAAGTGTTAGTTGTCTTTAATAAAATAATAAGTGATGTTGAAAATAAACTAGGATTAAAATTAAGGGATAAGTAAATAAGAAATTTAATAAAAAAAATAAACATAATAAAATAAATTATGTTTATTTTTGTTGGTAAAGATTCAAATTACTTATTTAGGCTAATATTAAAAATCCCAATCATAATGAAAGGGATTTTTATTATATGTTTATTTCTGCATAATATTTCTCTAAGAATTTATCATGTGCTAATGTTTCTGTTTTTAAGTTAAACCTTTTAAATTTAAATTTTTTGTTTTTACTTAATATTAATTCTTTAACTATGTGTTTTAAAAAGTGAGGATTTCTAACTAATATTGGACCTATTAAATAAGTTCCGTAAAAGTTTTTATAATTTATACCTTCGGTTGTACTATTAGGGTGACTACCAATACCTTTTATTACTTTAAAGAATGGTTCTTTAATATTTTTAATAGTACCATATTGATTTTGAAAGCCAATAAAAAGTTCATCGAACATACTAGATTTAAATACAGCCTCATCAATCATTCTAAAGTCTTCACTTACTGTATGGTATTTAAAGGTACCTAATGTTTTAATTTTCTTTTTATTATTATCTAAAATATGTTTGCCAAATAATTCAATTGAGTTACCAGTACATAGTAGAAATTTGTTGTTTTCAATATATTCTTTAATGTCATTTTTATACTTTAATAAATGTTTAAGAGCAATTTTTTGATTGTTTTCTGTTCCTGCTCCAATATAAACAAAGTCGTATTTATTGAAATCGAGGTCATCATCAATAGTTAAGAATTTAACAACAGTTTTGATTCCTTGATCTTCTAATTGTTTTTTAAGAGCTTTAATGTTACCATTTTCACCATATAAATTTAATAAATCATAATATAAATAACCAATTGTAATCATCATATTAAGCCCCCTTTAAAAGTTTTTTGAAAACTTTTTCCATATCAAAGTATAAGATGCAATACACAAATTTTTTACCGTATTTTTTAATAGCATTTAATAATTCTTTTGAATCTTCATAAATAACAATCTTTTTTTCATCAATATTGGCATATTTCAATCTTGTTGCTATATCATAAGAAAAGTTTCCAACACAAATGATTTTGTTTATTGATTCGTCATTTAATAATTCAAAGTTGATATCCCAAAGCCAAGATAAATCTTTTAAATCATATCGGCCACTAACATTATTAAAACCAATTACTACTGTTTTTTCATTTTGTTGTTTATTAATATAATCTAGTGATTGATTATAAGAGATAGGTGTTTCATTTTTACTTAATAATACAATACATTCTTTATTATCAACTTGAAATGAATCTAAACGTTTAATTTTTAATGATAAATTATTTAAAGCCTTAACTGTATCTTTTTTATTTATGCCAGTAATAATACCTGTTGCGTAACTTGCTGCTAAGTTATAGACATTATAAAGTGCTGAATTATTCATTTTAATAATTTCATCATCTATTTTAAAACTATAATCATCAATCAATTTAGCCTCAAAATTAGGTTTAGGTCTTTTAAAGTCACAATTTGAACAATGATAATTTCCGATATTTCCATAATGAAAGTAATTAAATTTTAATCGTTTACTACATTTTGGACAATACATAATGTCAAGATTATTTAAATCAAATGTTTTCTTTGAATATTTAGTTTTACTTAAACCATAATAAGTTGTTTTACCTTTATGATTAAGTCCAAATTTACTTACTAATGGGTCATCGCTATTTAATATTAAATGTATATCATCAGTTATTTGATTATTAATATCATTCCATACAATGTCATAATGCCCATTTCTTGCTAGTTGATCACGTGACAAATTATTAATGATAAAATGAGTTGGTTTAATTTTTTTTATAACTCGTTTAACATATCTTTCATCTACTTCTAAAACTAAAACATCGCTTTTGATTTCTCCCCAAATATTTGAATTATTAATTAGGCAAGTTAATACTCCCCATTCTAAATTAGAACCTTCTTTGTTATTTGCTACTTTATATCCGTTTTGCGTATATATATTGGTTAGTATTCCAGATATTGATGTTTTGCCAGTTGTACCTGTTATAAAGATAGTTGTTTTAGGTAGTTTAAAATATGACATGATGTTTTTATTCATTTTCAGTGCGATTTGGCCTGGTAATACCGAACCCCGTCCTAGTTTATTTAAAATCGCTCCGCTTATTTTTGTAATAAATATTATTAATGGTTTCATTTTTAACACCTCTAATAAAATTATAGCACAAAATCATATATAATTCGACATTTAAAAAAATAATTTTTCTAGTTTTGTCGAAACCCTAAAATCTTTTTTTAGATATGATATATTATAGTCGGTGATGATATGTTTAAAACAGAAATGGAATTTTCAAGAAATACTTTGTACGTTAATTTAGAAGGGAATATTAATAAAGATAATATAATGAAATTAAAGCGGAAAATATATTACATAATTGATGAATATAATGTTTTTGACATAGTCATCAATGTTAAAAATGGTGAATACATTGATACCGATGCCTTTTATAATTTTCTTGATGAATATGATATAAAATATGGAGGTAATTTAATAGTTGTTGAATAGGGAAGATAACTCATAAACGGGTTATCTTTTTAATAAACTTAAATAAGGTGATGAAAATGATTAATCGGTTAAGAACATATTTATTAGAGGAGGAATTTACTGTTAATATTTTAAAAAATAAAGTTAATGTTGTTAATTACACCAATATTGATCACTTTGATATTAATAAAGTTGTTATTAGGTATGATAGTGGCGTTTTAAACATTACTGGCAGAAATTTAGTTGTTTCTAAATTACTTAATGATGAAGTATTGATAACTGGAGATATAAAAAATATAGAATTGGGGTAATTACAGTGAAAAATAATTTTGTATCATTTTTTGAAAATAAAATTGTTGTGAGAATTGAAGGTAAAAATATTAATCGTTTTATTAAACGTCTAATAAGTCATAAAATTACTTTATTTGATCTTAAATATATTAATAGAAATAAAGTAGATATTAAAGTTAGAGCATCTGATTATCCGAAGATAGAGGAATTAAAAACAATATATGATATATTAATAATAGATACCGAAGGTTTTATTAAAATAAAAAAAGTACTTAAACTTAATTCGGTTTTAATATTCACTTTTATTATGGGTATAATATTGTTAATCTTTTTATCAAATATTATTTTTAATATAGAAGTAATTCATACTAATAAAGATCTTAGATTGTTAATTATAAATGAATTAAAAGAATCTGGTATTGAGAGATTAAAATTACAAAAAAGTTATAAAAATATTCAGGAAGTAAAAAAAAGAATTTTATCAAAATATAAAGATAAAATTGAGTGGTTGGAAATAGAAAGCGTTGGGACTAAATACATTATTCGTGTTGAAGAAAGAAAAATGCCTATACCTAACGAAAAAGTTGAAAACAGGCATATTGTTGCTAGAAAAAGTGCTATTATAAAAAAAATAGATGCTGCAACTGGGGAGATTGTTAAAAATATTAATGATTATGTTAAACAAGGTGATATTATTATATCTGGTGAAATTAAACTACATGATCAAGTTAAACAAATTCTTGGTGCAAAAGGAAAAGTATATGGGGAGGTATGGTATCAAACTAAAGTAATATATCCATTAAGTAGAAGAACAGAAGAATTGCTTTCTAATCATAAGAAAGTATTAGTTATTCAATTGTTTAATAAAAAAATTGAACTTTTTAATATTAAACCTTTTAAAAATAAAAAAGTTAACCAAAAAAATATATTAAATCATTCATTATTACCATTTTATTTCTTTTTAGAAGAACAACAAGAATTAAAAATTGTTGAAGAAATGAATACAATTGATGAAGCTCTTGATAAGGCACTTCAAAAGGGAAGAGAGAAAATAGAAGAAAGATTAGATACAGATGAATACATAATTAGTCAAAATAGTTTGAAAGTTGACATAAAAAGTAGTAAAATAGAAGTAGATATATTTTATGTGGTATATGAAGATATAACTAGTTATCAAACTATTAAAGAAATACCGGAAGAACCTAATGTAGAATAGAGGGTTATTGTGGAAAATGCAACAAAAACAGTAATTATTAATTTATTTTTGGAAGTGTGGCCGATGATATTAATTTTTTGTGTGGTTATTATTTCTTTAAGAATAATTTATATATTTAAAAATAAAATAGAATTCGTTATTTATAAAGAATTACTTTATTTAGCATTTCTTATTTATATTATGTTGTTGTTCCATATTGTAACTTTTCAAGATGTAGGTTGGTCAACATCAAACTTTACTCCGTTTAAAGAAATCTTTCGTTACGATTTTGGAAGTAGAGCTTTTTATAAAAATGTTGTTGGTAATATGATTATGTTTATGCCTTATGGATTTTTTGTATCATATTTTATTAAGTTGAAAAAGCCTTATCTTATTTTATTTTTGTCAATAGTTGTTTCGGTTACTATTGAAGCAACTCAAATGGCAATCGGACGGGTATTTGATATTGATGATATATTTTTAAATATTTTAGGAGGTATTGTTGGTTTTTATATTTACCGACTAATTGCTAAAATAACGGATAAGATCCCATCATTCTTGAAAAAAACTTATATTTATAATATAATGATAGTGTTAGGAATTATCTTAGGGGTTATATTATTTATAGCATTATAACAAGGGGGCTTTAATATGAATAGTGTTGGGTTTTTTAATGAGACAAAAGAGGAAATTAAAGAGTTAGATGAAATTAAAAAAGTTGTTCATTATGCTCTAGATAAAGAACAACTAAGATATGTTGTTTTTAATATCATTTTTGTTGATGATATGTTTATTACATCACTTAATCATGATTATCGTGGACAAAATAAATCAACCGATGTTATTTCTTTTGCCCTAGAAGATAATTTAACTATCGATTTGGGTGAATATCGATTATTAGGCGATATTTACATTTCAATAGATACTGCTAAAAGGCAAGCTGATGAGTATGGGCATAGTTTGCTTAGGGAATTATCCTTTTTAGCAATTCATGGATTACTTCATTTACTAGGATATGATCACATGAACGAAGAAGACGAAAAAGTAATGTTTGAGAAACAGGAGTTGATTTTAGATGGATATGGAATCAAGAGATAAACAAAAAAGAAGAGGTAGAAAACGTTTTATTAATAGTTTTAAATATTCGTTTGATGGTTTAAAATATGCTTACAAATATGAACAAAGTTTAACAATTCATTTTGGGGTTTCATTTTTAGTTATTGTTGCAGGTTTTGTGCTAGAAATTAATTTAACAGAATGGTTAATGTGTTTCTTTTTAATGGGTATTGTTATGGCAACAGAACTTATTAATACTTCAATTGAAGCAGTAATTGATTTAACTTGTCCAGAAATACATCCACTAGCTAAGATTGCTAAAGATACAGCGTCAGCTGCTGTGTTTGTTTTTTCAACTGTAGCATTTATTAGTGGACTAATTATTTTCATACCAAAGATTATAGCAATATTTTAATAACCATTTAGGAGGAACAATGAAAGAAAAATTAATAGAATTATTAGAAAATGCTTATGCTCCATACTCTAATTATAAAGTGGCTGCAATTGTAGTTACTAAAGACAACAAAACATTTGGTGGAGTGAATGTTGAAAACGCTTCATATGGAGCAACTATTTGTGCGGAAAGAAGTGCAATTCTAAGTGCAATTTCAGCAGGTTATCGTAAAGGTGATTTCAAAGAATTATACGTAATGGTAGCAAGTGATACCTTAGCCTTCCCATGTAATATATGTCGTCAAGTTATTGTTGAGTTTTTCGATATGGATGATAAATTATATTTGATGAATAATAATGAGACAAAAACTTACTTAATGAAAGATATTATTGTTTATCCATTTTCAGTTGAGGATTTAAAATGAAATCGGGTTTTGTTGCATTAGTGGGTCGTCCCAATGTTGGAAAGTCAACTTTGATTAATAATATTATTGGGAGAAAGGTTGCAATAACTTCAAATAAGCCCCAAACAACTAGAAACAATATTCAAGGAATATATAATGAAAAAGATACACAAATAATTTTTGTTGATACTCCAGGAATTCATAAACCAAAACATAAATTGGGTGAAATTTTAAATAAACAAGCTTATTATAGTATTAATGATGTTGATATTGTAGTTATGTTAGTAGATGCTAGTTCAATTCTTGGCCCTGGAGATAAATATATAATTGAATTTTTAAAGACTGTTAATAAACCAGTAATATTAGTAATAAATAAAATAGATAAATTAAAACGTGAAGAATTACTGCCAATTATTGAGGAATATAATAAGTTATATGATTTTTCTGATATTGTTCCAGTATCGGCTTTGAAAAAAGATAATGTTAATAATTTTATAGCAGTATTAAAAAAATATTTAACTGATGATATTAAGTATTATCCTGAAGAACAAATAACTAATAGATCAACTGAATTTTTAATTGCTGAAATAATTCGTGAAAAGGTTTTTAATTTGACTGAAGAAGAAATTCCGCATTCAGTTACATGTGTAATTGAACAAATTAAAAAAGAAAAAAGTAAATATATAATTAATGCAGTTATTATCGTTGATCGTGATTCATTAAAGAAAATTATTATTGGTAAACAAGGCAAAATGATTAAACAAATAGGAATTCTTGCTCGTAAAGAAATAGAAACTTTACTTGGTGAGAAAGTTTATTTGGAATTATTTGTTAAAACTATAAAGAAGTGGCGCGAAAAAGAAAAATATTTGACAGAATTTGGTTTTAATAATTTTGAATAATTTGTATAATAACATAATGAAATAATCACCATATAAATAGAAAGGTGGTTATTTTATGAAAAAAGAGTTATTATGGAATTTATTTAATAAAACAGGTAAAATCGAATATTACTTGAAATATAGGGAGTTAGTTAATGGAGATAAAAGAAAAAAATAGACTTCAAATTGGTGGAATTTATCACCATTTTAAAGGACAAAAATATAAAGTTCTAGCACTTGCTCAAGATAGCGAAGAACACGACCGTAAACTTGTTGTTTATGAGGCATTATATGGTGATAATCTTATTTGGGTAAGAGAACTTGATATGTTTTTATCACGTGTTGATAAAAATAAATATCCAACAGTTAGTCAAGTGTACCGCTTTGAACTAATTGAATAATAGGAGGCACGGTTTATGATTGAAAAAATTGAAGGAATAATCATAAATGAACGTGATTATAGTGAAAGTAGTAAAATATTAAATGTGTTAACAAAAGAACATGGTATTATTGGGGTGATTGCCAAAGGGTGCCGTTCTATGAAAAGTGAACTCCGTAGTGTAAGTGAAAAACTTATATACGGTAGTTTTAATTTGTACTACAAAGAAGGCAAATTATCTATTTTAATTAGTGTAGATATTATTAATAGTTTTAAAGAAATTAGAAAAGATATTGTTAAAATAAGTTATGCAACTTTTTTATTAGAATTAACTGGACAAGTTTTTAAGCAAAATAAAAATAAAGATGTTTATAACTTATTAATTGATAGTTTAATAAAAATAGATGAAGGATTTGATCCGATGGTTATAACTAATATTTTAGAATTAAAATATTTAGATTATTTAGGTGTTGCACCTGTCTTAGATAGTTGTGTTGATTGTGGAAGTACAAATTCAATTGTTGGTATTTCTATTATTAAAGGTGGATATATTTGTAAAAATTGTAGGACAACAGAACCTATTATTAGTGAAAAATCAATTAAGATGATTAGAATGTTTTATTATGTGAATATTTCTAAAATTTCTAAAATAGATATTAGTGAACAAGTTAAAAAAGAAATTAACCATTTCCTAGATGAATATTATAATGATTATACAGGCCTTTATTTAAAGAGCAAAACATTTTTAAATAATTTGTGCCAAATATGTTAGGAGTATAAAATGGAAGAATATAAATATTTAATAGTTCCAATAATAACTTTGTTAGTTGCACAAGTATTAAAATTTACAATTGAATCAATTAAAGGTAAAGAACTAAAGTGGGGACGTTTATTTAATGGAAGTGGTGGGATGCCAAGTTCTCATGGTTCATTTTCTTTTTCTCTCACAATGATGACTGGTTTAAATGAAGGTTTTTCAAGTGCATTTTTTGCCATTGCTTTAGTTTTTTCATTAATTGTTGCTTATGATGCAATGGGTGTTAGAATGGAAAGCGAAAAGCATGCTCAAACTTTAAATGAAATTAGTAAGGAAATATTTTCGAAAGATTATAAAGTTGGTTTTACACATCTTAAAGAAGAATTAGGGCATAATTTTATTGAGGTTGTGTGTGCTTATATTTTAGCTACTATTAGTGCATTCTTTTTTACTTATGTTGTTTTTAAGTAGATTCTATAAAATATCAGAAGCATTAAAAAATATAATACTTAAATTGATAAAAGTTTTATGACAATATATATGGTAAATATAAAGTATAAAGAAGTATTCAAAAAGTATTGATTTCTTAAATTTAATGTGGTATATTATTATCGCATAAGTGATTATGTTGTGCAAAACTGCATATAATAATATTGCTACGTTGTAGCATAAAAAAAGCTGGTGATTCCCACCAAAAGAGGAACTTAAAAAAAGCGGTGATTCCAGCCAAAAATGGAACTTAAAAAAAGCGGTGATTCCAGCCAAAAATGGAACTTAAAAAAGGGACTAGAGAGCAAACTCTAGTCTTTTCTTTATTTTTAATGTATAATTAGAATTAGGTGATGTTGCTTATGAGAAACTTTAAAATCGTAATAGTTGATTATAAATATTGTGATTATTTAAGAAAATTTGATAGTAGGGTTTGTTATAATAGAGGCAGTAAAAAATTAAGACCTTTTATAGGTGTTTTGTTTCAAGTTGACAAATATAAATATTTTGCACCATTATCGAGTCCAAAAGAAAAACACAAAAAAATGAAAAATACTATAGATTTTGTTAAAATAGATAATGGAAACCTAGGTGCTGTAAATTTTAATAATATGATACCTGTTCAAGATAATAATTATAAATTGATTGATTTAAATACACAACCCCAAAATGAAAAGGAAGCAAAATATAAAAAATTATTAAAAAATCAATTGTTATGGTTGAACAAAAATCAACAAAGTATTAGGGGGAAAGCTATAAAGTTATATAAAAATCACAAAAATGGTAAGTTACCTCAACACATAATGAATAGATGTTGTAATTTTTCTTTGTTGGAAGAAAAATGTGTGGATTATAGTTTGAAATAATAATTATATAATTGACAATCTTATGATTTTGCTATATA
>CAYXLG010000023.1:9563-14301 GCA_964465805.1 uncultured Muribaculaceae bacterium | reverse complement strand
CCTTCTTCTAAACCAAGTGATTCTGCTAGTTCAGAAGCACTAACACCCGGAGTTGAAGTAATAGCTAAAATTTTACCTGTAGGTTTCCCTAATATATCTTTTTCCATAATTGCAACACGATTAATATTATAATTTTCTGGTCTTAATCCATTACGTCCGGTTTCGTAACTATTGTTGTCAAACTGTGCTGATATAGCGTCACGATAGTATTTAGTACCATTTTCAACACTTATTTTATCTCCAATTGTTTGAACATAGCCTTGTTCTTCTAGGTTTTCAATAGCAGTTAATAAATCTTCAGTTGAATTTATAGCATCAACTTCCTTTTCAATTTCGATTACAGGAACCTCATTATTAATATTTTTAATTTCTTCACTTGATTTTAAAAATGGTGTGACTAGAATTGCGCCCGCCAAAATATATGGTGCTGCCTTTTGAGCAAATTCCATTAATTTATGTTTTACAACTTTAACTTTTGCAAGCAAACTAGGTTTTGCTTTTTCTACTTTTTCTACTTCTAGAATTTCACCATCAATAACTTGTTCTTCGATATTTTCAACTACAGGTTCTTTAATGTTTTCAATAATCGGTTCTTCAAACTCTATTTCTTCTTCTTTTGTTTCCTTTGAAGAAACCTTATTAGTGATAATATCATTTAACTCTTTTCTACCTTTAACATTATCATAAAGTGTTTCTAGTTCTTGCTCAATTTCTTCATTTCTATTTTTAAAAAATTCAATATTTTGCTTTGCATTTAATTGTTTATCAACTCTTTTAATATCGTTCATAAAGAAAATTGTTCTATAAGAAAAATCATTAGGGTATGTTACATTCGGATATCTTGAAGTAAATTCATTCTCGCGTTTAGTAACTATTTCTCCAATTTCTTGAACTTTCCTTTGTAATTCTTCATAATTGGTAACCTTTTGACGCATTTTTTCAGCTAAATCAACCATAAACAATAACTCATTTGCTTCTTCTATTACAATTTTATCGTTTTCATAACGATCACCTAAATATTTTAATTGTTTAACATCAATGTTTTGAGCCGTTTCTAATAAACGAAGATTTTCAGAAATAATTGATTGTCTTTCTAAAACAACTAGTTTAGTAACCATTGCTGATTCAATATCAATTTTATCAATTTCATTGACTTCAATAAAACGTTCATATTCTTCATTTAACAGTGTATTAAATTCTTCAAAATCCATTATATTTTGCTCTAGTTCATTAATTTGAGTAAGATTGTTTTCGTATTCTTCATTTAATAATTGTTCTTTCTTTTTATTTTCTTCAACAAGTCTTAATTGTTCTTTAACTAATTTGATGTCACTTTCATGAAATGTTGTTTCATAACCTTGTTCTTTTCTAATATCCTCAAACAGATCATATAGTTCTTTTTCTTCCGAAAGGTTCTTATCAAATAAATTTTCTAATACACTTTCACGCGCTTTAGACAGTTCTAGGATTCTTTCTCTTTTTAATAATTCATCACGTATTGTTATTGTTTCTGTGTTTTCTAATCTTTCTAATTCATCACGATACAATTCTTCATATTTATCAGTTAGTTTAAGTGCTAGACTTAAAACTTTCCACATTATTTTATCAATTAATCCGTGATTAATAGTTGGTTGGGCTTTTAATAATCTTATTTGTTCCAAATAAGCTTCAATTGAGTCCGTCGTAATATCAATTTCCCACATACTATTCAACTCCCTTACTATTATTGTAATTATAACAAAAAAAAAGGCTTGTGTAAACCTTATTTTATTTAAAAAGAATCTATATTTATTTTCACATGTTTGTTATCTTGAATGTATGAAGCTGCTTGAACAATTGTTCTAATTGCATTAGCATTTTTACCCCCACGGCCAATTACAACACCCATATCACTTTCAGCAACAAGTACTTCAATAATGATTAGGTCATCATCATTTTCAAATTGTTTTACTGATACCATATCAGGGTTTTTGCTAACACTTTTAACTAAAAATTCAGTTAATTCTACTAATTTCATAATTATTTTTCAACCTTTTTAGCAATTTTTTCATTATGGAATTTTTCTAAAATACCTGTTTTTCTAAATAATGTTCTAACAGTTTCAGTCGGTTCAGCACCCGTTCTAAGCCACTTTAATACCAATTCTTCATTAATTTTAATTTCCGCTGGTTCTGTAAGTGGATTATATGTCCCAATAATTTCAATAAATTTTCCATCTCTTGGACTTCTAGAATCAGCTGCCACAATACGATAAAAAGGTTGCCTTTTTGCTCCCATTCTTCTTAATCTTAATTTTACAGCCATTATATCCCTCCATTTCTAAACAATTTTAGCACAAAAAAAAGAAAGTGTCAACCCTTTTTTGTTGACACCTAATTATATATAATCTTCATTAACTTTTTCTTCAATTTCTTCTAATATTTCTTCTGTTACTTCATCTTCAATAATATCCCAAGGTTCTTCATCTTCTTCGACTGCTATTTTCATTTTAGTCTCCCCTACAATTTCAACACCTAATTCTTTTTCAATATCAAAATTAATACTTCCATCTTCACTTATCCCAACCTCTGTACAGTTTGGTTGTTTTAAGGTTCTAACAATAACATCAGTGTCACCATTTATATCAGCATTATCACGAACTTTAACATTAAATAGTTCATTATAATCTATTTTTTTACTAACAACGGTGGTTTTGCTATCATTATCATAAGAATACCAAATATTTACATCATATGAACCATCTACACCGATTCTATCTCCCGATTTATAACCCCTAAACTTATGATTAATAACCCAGCATCCTAGTACAGTAGTGGGATTATCAACGACTTCTAAAGTATAATTATTTTTAAAATATTTCTTCCCTTTTCCAACTATGGCTTTTGTAACTATTTCTTTGTATAGTGCCATTATATCACCCCTCACTTTAATTTATGCTTAAGGGGGACAAAAGTTCACAAAAAGATTGCTTAAAAGACTATTTTATTTTTTTATAATAAATCTTTCCTTTTTCTAATTCCGTTTCTTCTAACAACTCTTCTACTGTTACAAATTCATAACCTTGTTCTTTTAAAATGGGTAATACACTTTTTACCGTATCAATTGTTGATTTATATAAATCATGCATTAAAATAATTGAACCATCTTCAATATTTTCAATAATGATTTGAGTCCCTTTTTCACTATCTCTATGCTCCCAATCCCTAGTATCTAAACTCCACATAATTAATGGATACTCTATATTTTCTTTTACTCTATTATTAATACTCCCATATGGTGGTCTAACAAGTGTTTGAGAAACACCATATTGGTCTAACAAAAATTTTGTTTCTTCTAAAATTCTTTTTAATTCTTCTGTCTTTAATTTAGTAAAATCTTCATGATTAATACCATGACTTCCTATTTGGTGGCCATCATTTTTTATTTTTTCAATAACACTTCCATATTTATCAATTCTAGAACCAATAACAAAAAATGTAGCAGTCGCATTATTTTCTTTTAATATTTCTAATAATTCTTCAGTATAAATACTTGGCCCATCATCAAACGTAAGAGCAACTTGTTTTAATTCTTCTTGAGCATCTACAATTTCTGGTTCTTCTTTATCTTTATTATTTATAACTTGTTCTAGTTCCAATTCATTTGGATTAACAACCATTTTCCTCTGATCTTCTAATTCAATGTTTTCATTTAAATTTTCTTGGGATAAAGGTTTTTCAATTTCTTGTATATTAATAAAATTTTCTAATTCTAATTCTTCTTCATCAATAATATTACCTTCTAATTTAATATCTGTACTTACTGGTATAACAACATTATCAATTTTCTTAATATACTTATAATATAAATTTTCTATTTTAGTAAATAATTCTTTTTTATTTTTATTAGGAATTGGTAGTAACAATATAATCGCTATTAATAACGATATTACTTTATAACGCATTTTAATTTTTCTTTTTTTCATAATTCACCTCAAAATTCAAATTATTATATCATGTATAATGCTAATAGTAAATTACTTATAAAAAAAGAAATATGCCTAATTACATATTTCTCCATCTAAAGACCAAGTTTTTACTTCTGTGATTTTAACATCAACAATTTTACCAATATACGATTTATCACCTTTTACATTTACCCGTTTCATTGTATCTGTATATCCAAATAACTTTGTATTATCTTTTTCATTAAAATCCTCTAATAAAACAGGTACTACTTTATTTAAATACTTTTGATTAGCTAAATTAGAATAGTTATTTACTAATTTATTTAATTCTTGTAGTCTTCTATTTTTTGTTTCTAATGGTACATTATCTGCCATTTTCGAAGCTGGAGTGCCAGTTCTTTTAGAAAAAATAAATGTAAAGGCCGAATCAAATTGACACTCATTTACAACGTCTAAAGTAGCTTTAAAATCTTGTTCTGTTTCACCCGGAAATCCAACAATAATATCAGTTGTTATTGATGCATTAGGTATTGCCTTTTTAATTTTATTAAATAGTTCCAAATATGATTCTTTTGTATATCTTCTTCCCATTAATTTAAGAATTTTATTAGAACCAGATTGTATTGGTAAATGAATATAAGGCATAATATTATCGTTGTTTTTAATTACTTCAATCATTTTATCAGTAAAATCCCACGGATGACTAGTTACAAAACGAACACGCTTAATACCTGTCTTAGCAACATCTTCAAGTAAGTTTTCCATACGATATTCAACATCTAAATCCTTACC
>CAYXLG010000023.1:0-9463 GCA_964465805.1 uncultured Muribaculaceae bacterium | reverse complement strand
AAAACTTCAATTTCTAATTCTTTTTTAGCTAAAGAAGTTGCCAAGATATTTGGTAAGTTATGAATGTTATGAGTACCAAAAACAATATCTAACCATTTATACTTGTTTAGTATTTCATCAGCAACTACTTCTTCTTGAACCATACACCCACATACACCAGCAATTAAATGGGGTTTAGTTTCTTTCAAGTGTTTGATATGCCCTAGTGTTCCAAATACTTTATTATGAACATTTTCTCTTATTGCACATGTATTTAATAAAATCAAGTCAGCTTCTTCCATTGTATCTACTTCATAAAAATTCATATCTTCTAAGATAGCTTTAATCTTTTCTGTATCGTGTTCATTCATTTGACAACCATACGTTCTTATATAGTATGCTCGGTTTAATCCAAGTTTTTTTATTTCTTCTGTTACTTTATAACTATCAGTTAAAACTTCAACTTCTTGCTTTGTTCTAATTCTTGCTTCTCGTAAATTTGGTAATTGCATTTATATCACTTCATTTCTATTAATAGATAATAACATACTGTAATTAATAAATCAATATTTATAAAAAAGTAATGCTAGATTTCTTGCATTACTATTAATATCATCGGTCTACAACCGGTTTCTTTATACAAATATTTTCCTAATTTGTCACGAACCCCAGTTTTTACTTTGTTAAAATCAACATGATTGTTTTTAATGTTTTCATTAATAACTTTCAGTGATATTTTTTCAGCTTCTTTAATCAAATCTATATTTTCTTTAACAAAGATAAATCCACGAGTTAGTATTTCTGGTCCTGCCAAAATCTTTTTACTATTTCTAGATAAAGTGGCCGTTACTATTACAACACCATTTTCACTTAATGATTCACGGTCTTTAAGCACTAATTCACCAATATCACCAATTGTTTTTCCGTCTATTAAAATATCATCAATTTTAACTTTTTCAGCATTATCTACTAACTTTCCATCTTCAAAAGTTACTACTTGACCATTTAATTTAAGTAATATATTTTCTTCAGGAATCCCTGCTTTATATGCTATTTCAGCATTAGCAACTTGATGGCGGTACTCACCAATTACTGGAAAATAATATTTTGGTTTGATTAGATCTATCATTAACATTAAGTCTTCACTTGAAGCGTTGTGCTCTAAGTATTTTTTAGTTGGCAATAATACTAAATTTGCTCCGATTTTTGATATATCATCAAAGATCTTAGTTGCACTCTTCTCCATACCATCATAAATAGGTGCCGCAAATAAAACAGTATCATCTTCATTAAGTTTAACAAACTTATCATATCCACGAACAATACGTCTAATATTAGAATAAGGTTTTTCACGTTCGTCAGATATTAAAATTATAACATTTTTATCATTTACGTGTTGAATCGTTGCAATTTTTGATTTATCGAAATCAATATATTTCATATCAATCGCTTTAATAATTGTACTTTCAAGTCGTTTACCCATAATTACTACTTTACGATCAGTTTTTTTGATTTCTGTAAACAATTCTTGAATACGATATAAATGATTTTGAAAAGTAGTAAAGAAGATTCGTCCTTCATTCTTATTTAATGTTTCACGAATAATCGGAGATACACGATGGTTTGAAGATGTAAATCCCCTCTTATCCGCATATAAAGACTCACTTAACAAACAAAGTACTCCTTGTTTACCAACATATGCCAGTTTACCAATATCTGTTTTGTAAGCACCCTGCATTGTTGGATCAAAAATAAAATTTCCAGTATAAAAAATTGTTCCACTTTCGGTATATAATACATAACCTACTGTATCTGGTACAGAGTGTGTTAAACTAATTGGAAATATACTGTTTTTTCCAAATTTTATTTTGCGATGTGGTAAAATTTTATTTAAATTATCCGTTGACATTCCTTCATCAATTAATTCGTTTTTAATAATTTCTAGTGTGAATGATGTGGCATAAATTGGAAGTTTAGGTATATCTAATAAGATATCTGATATTGCCCCCATATGCTCATCATGACCATGAGTTATAAACATACCGACTATTCGTTCTTTATTTTCTTTTAAATAATCATAGTTAGGAATTATATAATCTATTCCTAACATCTTATCATCTGCATATTTAAGTCCAGCATCAAAGATAAAAATATCTTTACCGACTTCAACAATATACATGTTTTTTCCGTTTTCATTTAGTCCTCCAAGACTAAATATTTTTATTTTATTCATTTTTCTCCTTTCTCTTTGATAAAAAAGCCTAATTAATTATATCAAAAAAAATATTATTAGTCCAATTAATTTTTAAAAAAACAAGGAAATTAATCCCTGTTTATTTCAATTTATTAATTTGACCTTGATAATTAGTACTGTTAGTAATATAACTACCAACTACTACAATATCAGAATTTTGTACCAACTTGATTGTCTTATGGTTTATACCACCATCTACTTCAATTACAAAATTATAATTATTATCTTTTCTAAGTTGATTTAATTTATCTATTTTAGGAACAACTTCTTTTATAAATTTCTGACCACCAGAACCTGGTTCAACACTCATAATAAGAACTAAGTCAATAAGGGATAAATATGGCTTCAATTCTTTAATTGAAGTTTCAGGTTTAATCGAAATGCCTATTTTAATCCCTTCTTGTTTTAAATAATTTATTATATCTAATGGATTGTTAGTTGCTTCTAGATGAAAAGTTATAAATTCAGGATTAATTTTTTTAAACTTTTGAATATAACTAACAACATCATTAACCATTAAATGAACATCTTTTGGTTTTGTGGTATTACTTAATAAATAATTAATATCATCTATTGAATACGTCTTATTATCAACAAACTTGCCATCCATTATATCTAAATGTAAATAATCGATAGTTGTTTGATCTAATAATTCAATATTTTCTTTTAAATTATCTTTTATTGATAGAAATGATGCTGATATTTTCATTGTATCATCCTTTACTTATAAAATTTATATAGTTATTATAACGACTTTCAATAATCGTTTTATCTTTTACTTTCTCTTTAATCGCACAATTATCTTCATTATAATGCATACAATCTTTGTATTTACAGCCATGGCGGTACAAATTGAATTCTATAAAATTATCTCTAATATCACTTTTTTCCATTCCGTCAAAGGTAATAGCCGAAAAACCAGGAGTGTCCGCTATTAATCCGCCAAGTACAGGTAACAATTCAACATGTCTTGTTGTATGTTTACCACGCCCTAAAACTTTTGATATGGGTGCAGTTAAAATATTTAAATTACCATCTAATTTATTTAATAAAGTTGATTTACCCGCTCCACTTTGACCAGTAAAGACAGTTATTTTATCTTTAAATATTTCTTTAATTTTATCAAGTTCCGTATTAAGATAAATCTGATAACCAATATTTTTATAATAATCAATATAGTTATTAATTTTTATTAATTCATCATCACTTAATAAATCTAACTTAGTAAAACAAATAATTGGTAATATATTATTATATTCAATAATTACTAACAATTTATCAAGTAGATTAGTTGAAAAATTTGGTTCTTTAACACTGGTTATTATTACAGCTTGATCAACATTACTTATAGTTGGGCGAATCAATTCATTTATTCGTGGTTTTACTTCAGTTATTACCTTATCATTGATATCAATTTTAACGATATCTCCAACAATAGGACGAATATTTAAATTACGAAACTTCCCCTTTGGCTTACAAACATATAATTTATTGTCAATTAATACAGTATAATCATTACTAATTAATTTAACAACTCTTCCTATCATGAATCCCCCTCTGGGATTATATCGTTAAGTGGGTCTTCAACTACTGGTGCAGTTGCTACAACTATTTTTAATGACGCCCCTACCATAACTCGACTTTTTGGTGCCCGGCTTTGAGAAATAATTGTTCCCTCAGGATAACTACTATCTTCTTTATAATCAGTAGTTAAATTTACTTTATACTCTTTAGCAAAAGCTTCAACATCAGCTATTGACCATTTTTCTGAAACAAAGTCAGGATACTCAGTAATAATATCTGGTAGATACAGCGTTACAGTATCACCTTCTACTAATTTAGTGCCAATTTCTGGTTTTTGTTCAATTATTATATTTTCTTTATATTTAGTTACATCTTCAACTGTTTTCTTTTCAGTTAAAACGTATATTCCTTGGGTTTCAAGTAAAGCTTTAATTTCATAATAATTTTTACCAACATAATCTTCAATAACTATTCCTGCTTCACCAAGTGATTTATATATTGTAATTGTGTTTCCTTTTTTTACTGTACTATTGCTACGTGGACTAGTTCTAGTAACTTTTTCTTCAGGAATTTCATTATGATTTTCCTCTTTTATTTCAGGATTAACTTTTAGTCCCAAATCTTTTAATTTTTTTTCAGCTTCTTCAATAGACATGTTTGAAACATCTGGTACTTTTATTTCAGGAACGTTTGTTAATTTTGGTAAAAAGATAATCAATAATCCTAGCAATGCGATTAGTCCGATTGCCGTTGCACTTAAGATAATTAATAATTTATCAACTTTCTTTTCTTCATTATTTGTTTTCTTTTTTTCCATATTTTTAGTATCTTTTATAACTGGCATAACTTTTGTTTCCTCCAAATCTTGTTCAGGATATTTATAAACAACTCGTCTTTCATTTTGATACTCTTCTTTTAAAGCATTTTCAATATCAGTATACATTTCTGATACACTATCATAACGATTCTTTGGATTTTTTGCGCATGATTTTAAAATAATATTCTCAATACTTTGTGGAATATCCGGATTTTGCTTACAAACACTAGGTATTTGTTCCTTCATTTGTTTTATGGCTATTTCAACGGCATTATCTCCTTTAAAAGGGATTTTTCCAATTAATAATTCATACATTAAGATTCCCAATGAATAAATATCACTCTTAATAGTTGCACCATTACCGTTAGCTTGCTCTGGTGGTAAATAATGAACTGAACCCATTACTGAATTAGTTTGAGTTAATTCATTACTATTTAATGCCATAGCAATTCCAAAATCTGTAATTTTTAAACGTCCATCATCCAATATTAAAACGTTTTGTGGTTTAATATCTCTATGAATAATATATCCATTATGAGCATGGGCGATGGCACTAGTTAATTGAAGCATAATATCTACCACTTCTTCAAGTGTTAATGCTCCACGTTTTTTGATTAAATTTTTTAAAGTACGGCCATCAACATATTCCATAACAATAAAGTATTTACCGTCATCTTCACCAACATCATACATTTCTACAATGTTGGGATGACTTAAGGAACTTGCCGATATCGCCTCACGTTGAAAACGTCTTACAAATTTTTCATCATCGGCTAAATCTCCACGAAGAATTTTGACAGCAACTTTGCGGTCAAGAATAGTGTCTTGGGCCAAATAAACATTTGCCATACCACCTTCACCAATTAATCTCATTATTTGATATCTATCATTTATTTTATGCCCTTTTATAAACATCATTCATCACCGTCCTTAAAATAACATGCAATTGATATATTATCAGTTCCCCCTCGATTATTAGATTTTAAAATTAATTTTTTTAATTTATCTTCTAATGTTGATTTCTCATTTAAAACTCTACAAATTTGTTCTTCATCTAACATATTAGTTAATCCGTCACTACATAATAAAACTCCATCAACATCTACTTCAACATCAAAAATATCCATTTCAACAGTAGTCGTTGCACCGAGTGCTCGCATTAAAACATTTTTCTTAGGATGTTCTTTTGCCTCATCTGGTGTTAATTCACCGGATTTAACAAGTAAATTTACTAAAGTATGATCTACTGTAATTTTGTGTAATTTTTTATTTTTAAAAACAAAGCCTGAACTATCACCAATATTACCAAATAATAAATAATCAGCTGTTTTTAGACACAGCACTAATGTGGTTCCCATTCCTTGGCTAGTAGGATTTTTTTCTGTATATTTATATATTAATATATTAGCTTCACTAACTGCATCTTTTAACCAATTAATAGCTTCTTCTTTACTACCAATACTACCTAATTCTTTAAATCTTTTTCCTAAATGAGTAATAGCAATACTTGATGCGATTTCACCAGCACGGTGCCCCCCCATTCCATCAGCTACTAATAAAAGATATTCATCACTATTATTTCTAACTATTATAACACTATCTTCATTATGGTCCCTAACTTTCCCCGAATCGGTTAAATAAAAATATTCCATTATTGGCCCTCCTTATAATTAGCACGAAGTTGCCCACATGCAGCCATTACCTTTGACCCAAATTCTTTTCTTATAGTCACATTAATTTTATTCTTTTTTAAAATATCATAAAATTTCATTACTGTTTCTTTATCACTTTTTTTAAATTTTGAATGACTAGTTTCATTATATGGTATTAAATTAACATAACAGTTTATGCCTTTTAAAAGTTTAACTAATTCAATCGCATTTTTCTCACTATCATTAATCCCTTTAAGCATAATGTATTCCATTGTTACACGCCTGTTTGTAATAGAAATGTATTTTTTAATAGTTTTAATTAATTTTGATAAATTATAAACTTTATTAATTGGCATTAATTCATTTCTAATTTTATCATTTGGTGCGTGTAAACTAATTGCTAAATTAACTTGTTTACCATCCTTAATAAACTTTTCGATTTTAGGCACTAATCCGCTCGTTGATACTGTTATATGTCTAGCTCCTATATTAATTCCTTTAGGATGATTAATTATATTAATAAATTTAATAACATTTTCATAATTATCAAAAGGTTCACCAATTCCCATTAACACTATGTGTGATATACGAATATTTAAATCTGTTTCAATAGCAAGAATTTGTAATACCATTTCGCTTGTTTCTAGATTACGTACTTTTTTTAAAGTTCCACTTTCACAAAAACGACAACCAATATTACAACCAACTTGAGTAGAAACACACAAACTATTACCATATGATTGTTTCATTAAAACCGCTTCTACTGTATTGCCATCATTTAATTTAAATAAATATTTGTATACATTTTCACCTTGTAATTTATTTACAATAGTTAAACCATTTAAATTAAAATCTTGTTTTAGTTTTTCTATAACTTCTTGTTTCATATTATTAATTTCATCAAAATCTTTAATTCGATGTTTATATAACCATTCATACATTTGAGTTGCACGAAATGATTTTTCTTCTATATTTATAAAATAATCCTTTAACTCTTCAATCGAGTAATCATATATATTCTTCATATTCACACCCTAATATAATTATATCAAATAAATTACAAATTAAAAAGATACTTAGTATCTTTTTGTTAAAAATAAAATTATTTATTTTCTCTATAATAATTCTTAATAAATTCTTCACGATATTCTAATATATTATTATTTTTAATTGCTTCTCTTAGTTCTTCGGTTAATTTAATTAAAAATCTAATATTATGAATAGATAATAGTCTACCTCCTAAACTCTCTTTACTCACCATTAAATGACGAATGTAAGCCTTAGTATAGTTTCTACATGTATAACAATCGCAATCAACATCAACAGGTGTAAAATCATCTTTAAACTTAGCATTTTTCAAATTAATTTTACCAAATTTAGTAAATGCACCAGCATGACGGGCAAGTCTTGTCGGTAAAACGCAGTCAAAAATATCAATACCACGAATCACTCCTTCAATGATATCAATTGGTTCTCCAACTCCCATTAAGTATCTTACTTTATCACTAGGCATATAAGGTGTCGCATATTCAATCATTTTATACATTGTATCTTTATCTTCACCAACACTAGTACCACCTACTGAATATCCATCAAAATCCATTTTTGATGTTTCAATAGCGCTGTATTTTCTTAAATCTTCAAATTCTCCACCTTGAACAATTCCAAATAAGGCTTGATTTTTATTATTATGAACGTTTTTCCCCCTCTTAGCCCATCTTAAAGTACGTTCAACACTGTTTTTCATATACTCATAACTAACAGGATATGGTGGACATTCATCAAAACTCATAGCAATATCACTGTCTAATTTATTTTGAACTTCAACTGATATTTCAGGAGTTAAAAACAATTTTTTTCCATCTAAATGACTTTTAAAAATGACTCCTTCTTCTAATATATTTTTCTTTTCAGCTAATGAAAAAACTTGGAATCCCCCACTATCGGTTAAAATTGGGCCATCCCAATTCATAAATTCATGTAACCCACCTGCTTTAGCAATAATATCAGCACCAGGTCTTAACCATAAATGATAAGTATTAGATAATATAATTCCACTATTAACCTCTTTCAATTCTTCAGGTGTTAAGGTTTTAACATTGGCTAATGTTCCAACCGGCATAAACATCGGAGTTTCAAAAGTTCCATGACGTGTTTCTAAGGTTCCATATCTAGCATCACTATTAATATCTTTATGTAGTAAATTATATTTAATTTTCATCAAATCACTTCCCTGCATAGTAATTATATATTAATTTGATGTTTTATTCAAGATTTATATTAATTAAAAAGAATACCATTTAGTATTCCTTTTTTATTATTATTGCAGCGTTTCACTTAACCTATATGGATTAGAACTAGTTCCACTTCCTGATATAACATATAAATTTTTGCGCAATACCAGTGCAAATCTAACATTATATATTGTAGATGTTGAAGTATAAGTTAAACTACCAGATGAAGTAACATACCATCCTTCACTATAAGCTGGTGAACAAGTCCAATAACTTGTTCCAGTATATCTTCTCCAATCAGTAAGGTTAACACTAGCACCACCTGTATATCTAATTATTTCATCATAATATAATGTGGATTTCATTGTTAATGTAGTTGTTGTTCTACCATCCCAAGCTGTATAAGGTGACACTGTTGATGTAATATCACTGTGATAAACTTCTGTTGATTTAAATCCTAGACGATATTCATCAGCCATTGTTTTTGATCCATCCCAAGTAGACTGTCCAATATAACTTGTTTTAATTAATCTACGAACTTCTAAATCAGCTTTTCTAAAGGTATCCCATGTTCCATCTGTTTTTTGAAGTTGAACATAAGTACCAACGCTTAATTCGTCGACTTTAAGGGCTTCTTTTGTTTTGGTTGTTTTACTTGAAATACACGACTGATTTGATAATTTATCATTAACACATATTCTGTAATAATAAGTTGTATTTTCATCTAAACCTGCAATATTACAACTTGTTGAATTAGTTGTACATACTCTTGTCCAAAAAAATCCGTTTGTACTTATTTGATATAAGTATGGATTGATTGGAAGTCCACTATGAGCATCTGTTGCATTACCACTTCTTGTAATAACGAAAGATTTTTCTGTTATACTTGAAACACTACTTGTTACAGAACTGACAACCGGTAATGTATTATCTAAGTTAAAGACATCACTTCTACTTATTCTAGTATTTCCTGATGAGTCTTTTGCTAGTATCCATAAGTAGT
>CAYXLG010000022.1:0-14653 GCA_964465805.1 uncultured Muribaculaceae bacterium | reverse complement strand
ATTATAGTTTGAAATAATAATTATATAATTGACAATCTTATGATTTTGCTATATATTATTATTATACATATATATCAATGCGATGATGGAGTTGGAATCCCGGAGCAATATGGAAAAAGCTGATTCTTTTAGAATAAGTAAGGTGGAACCGCGAGGAAACTCGTCCTTACAATTTCTAAAAGTTTTTTTATTAGAGGTGATTGTTTTGATTAAAATTGGAATTTGTTTTCCTAAATATGATTATGAAAAAATGACACTTAATGAGTTAAAGGGATACCTTTTAAAATTAAAAGAAGCAGGGGTTTCTAGTTTTGATTTTTATACTACAATGTTTTTAAATAGTAATGATAAACTTAAGAAATTAATTAATTTTTTTGTTAAAAATGAATTGCAAGTAACTTTTCATTATAATTCTAAAAATAAATTAAACCTAAAAGATGATAACGATTATGAGGCTTTATTACAAATGTATAAAGATGATTTAGTGATAATTTATAACAATTTACAAACACTTAATATTAATTATCAAATACCAATTGTTTTTCATGCTCCTGAGTATTCTAATGAATGGGATAAACATAATCATCAAGAAAAGTTAATAAAAATTTTTAGAGAGTTAAGTAATTTTTCTAAACAATTAAATTTTGTTATAGTAATTGAAACTTTGTCTAATAATCATCCTAAAGGAAATCATATAGGTGATGACGTTGAAGAATTAGAATTATTGGTTAATAATATTGATAATGATAATTTTGGAATATGTTGGGATATTGGACATACAAGATTAAATAATATTGAAAATAATAGTAGTTTATATTTAACACCTAATCTTTTAAAGAAAGTGAAATTTACTCATATTCATAATATTGTTGAAAAATCTAAAAGTATTGATCATTTACCATTAACGAATTTAGATTATCAAAGAGCAGAGTTAGAATGTTTAATTAAAAATAATTATCACGGTATTTATTCGCTTGAAATTGAAACAAAGAATTTAAGAGAGAATATTTTGATATATATTGATAGTATAAAAAAACTGAAAATTTTATTAGAAGAATTAGAACAAAATCATGAATTTAATTTGAATAAATAGGTGGAATAAGCCCATCTTACAATAAATTATAGGAGGTTTTAAAATGAATGTGTTAATAATATCATCTGCAAGTATAGATATAGATAATTATTATAGTAACCTTGCTAAACAAATCTCTAACTTTTTGGCAGAAAATAATTGTGATTTGATATTTGGAGGTTCACACTTATCGATGATGGGAATTTGTTATCAAGAGTTTGTAAAAAAGGGACGAAAAGTTTATGCTTTTACTACTGAAAAATATGTTGAACAATTAGAAAATTTAAAAGAATCTATATCAGTTGTTACAAAATCAACATTTGATTTGAAAAAAATAATGTTTGAAAAAAGTGATATTATTGTTTGTTTAGCTGGTGGGTTAGGAACATTATCAGAATTGTTATCGTATATTGAAGAAAAAAGATCAAATGATAAAAATAAGCCAATAATTATTTATGATGAAAACAAATTTTATAATCATTTAATACTTCAATTAAATAAAATGGAGAAAGAAAAGTTTATGTCTAGTGAAGTTAAGAAAAATTTTGAAATAGTTCATAATTTAGAAGAATTTGAAGAAATATTTAACAAATTAAAGGAGAGTGTAATAAAATGAAAGAAGTTACAATGGAAAAGATAATTAATTTATGTAAGCAATATGGTTTTATTTTTCAAGGTAGTGAAATTTATGGTGGTCTTGCTAATACTTGGGATTATGGACCACTTGGTAATGAATTAAAGAAAAATGTTAAAGATGCTTGGTTTAAAAAGTTTATACAGGAAAATATTTACAATGTTGCAATAGATAGTGCGATTCTTATGAATCCAGATGTATGGAAGGCAAGTGGACATCTTAGTAACTTTAATGATCCGTTAATTGATTGTAAACGATGTAAATCAAGATTTCGTGCGGATAAAATAATTGAAGAAACTTCAAAAGGTGAAGTTCAAGCTGATGGTTGGTCTAATGAAAAAATGTATGAATATATGATTGATAATAAAATAAAATGTCCGAAGTGTGGGGGATTAGATTATACTAACATTAGACAATTTAATATGATGTTTAAAACCCATCAAGGTGTTACTGAAGATAATGCTAGCACAATTTACTTGAGACCTGAAACTGCACAAGGTATTTTTGTGAATTTCTTAAATGTTCAAAGAAGTATGAGATTAAAAGTTCCTTTTGGTATTGGTCAAATAGGGAAGAGTTTTAGAAATGAAATAACTCCAGGTAATTTTACTTTTAGAACTCGTGAGTTTGAGCAAATGGAATTGCAATTTTTCTGTAAACCAGGTACAGAAATGGAATGGTTTAAATATTGGAAAGATTATTGCTATAAATGGTTAATTGATTTAGGACTTAGTAAAGAAAATATAAGGTTACGTGATCATAACAAAGATGAATTAAGTCATTATAGTAATGCTACAACAGATTTTGAATATAAATTCCCATTTGGTTGGGGAGAACTTTGGGGAGTTGCGTCAAGAACAAGTTTTGATTTGACTCAACATCAAACTTTTTCAAAACAAAGTATGGAATATCTAGACCCAGTTACTAATGAAAAATACATTCCTTATGTTATTGAACCAAGTTTAGGTGCCGATCGTGTTGTTTTAGCATTCTTAACAGAAGCTTACTTTGAAGAAAAATTAGAAAATGGGGAAACACGTGAAATTATGAAATTTCATCCTGCACTAGCACCTTTCAAAGTGGCCGTATTACCATTAATGAAGAAAAAACATAGTAAAAAGGCAATAGAAATATATCAAAACTTAAGTAAACATTTTATGATTAGTTATGATGATTCTGGTAATATTGGTAAGCGCTATAGAAGGGCAGATATTTGTGGAACACCATTTGCTATTACTGTTGATGATAATACATTAAATGATAATACCGTTACAATTAGGGATCGTGACACTATGGAGCAAATAACTTTACCTGTTGATGAAGTTGTTGAATATATTTCTGAAAAAATATTCTTTTAAAATATTTGCTAATTTAAAGTTATATTTAATAATAAAAATGGGTTGAGTCAAAATGACTAAACTCATTTTTTATAGGTTTTGATTTAGAAATCATAGAGATTGATTTTTTATTCTACTAGACTTGAAAAGGCCATATAATAATAGTATAATCAAGGTGGTGGTAGGTATGTATATATTTTGGTTACTAATTATTATTTTATTAACAGTTATTGAGATATTAACTGTTAATTTAACTACAATTTGGTTTATACTAAGTGCTTTAATAACATTGTTTTTGTCAATTATTATTGATAATTTTTCAATTCAATTAAGTGTTTTTGTATTATTGGGAATTGTTTTATTAATAACTACTCGTCCTATATTAATTAAATATTTTTCCAAGACTAAAGAGAAAACTAATATTGACCGTATAATTGGTATGAGTGGAGTTGTTATAGATGATATTTTAAATAAGGAATATGGTGCTGTTAAAGTAGATGGTAAAATATGGACTGCCTATAGCAAAAACAAACTAATAAAAGGAACTTATATAAAGGTCTTAAAGATTAATGGTAATAAACTAGAAGTAGAGGAGGAATAATATGGAAATACTTATAATTTTATTAATATTGATTGGATTTTTAATATTACCTAATATCAAAATAGTATCTCAGTCAAAAGTTTATGTTGTTGAGAGAATCGGATCATTTTATGCAATATGGAAAAATGGACTTCATTTTAAAATTCCTTTTATCGATAGGATTGCTAATGATGTATCTTTAAAAGAAAGGGTAATTGATTTTGCACCTCAACCAGTTATTACTAAAGATAATGTTACAATGCAAATTGATACTGTGATTTATTTTCAAATAACGGATCCAAAACTTTATACTTATGGTGTTGAGAATCCACTTAACGCTATTGAAAATTTGACTGCAACAACTCTTCGTAATATTATTGGTGAGTTAGAACTAGATCAAACACTAACGTCACGTGACATTATTAATTCTAAAATGCGAGTTATTTTAGACGAAGCCACTGATCCATGGGGTATAAAAGTTAATCGTGTAGAGGTCAAAAACATAATTCCACCACGTGATATACAAGATGCTATGGAAAAGCAAATGAGGGCTGAACGTGAACGAAGGGAAGCAATCTTACGAGCTGAAGGTTTAAAAACTTCTAGTATTTTAACAGCTGAAGGTGAAAAAGAAAGTGCTATTTTAATTGCTGAAGCTGAAAAGGAAAAACAAATAAGAATTGCAGAGGGTCAAGCCGAAGCAATTTTAAAAATAAAAAAGGCTGAGGCTGAAGGAATTAGATTACTAAAGGATGCTAACCCTGATCAAAATGTTATAACTTTAAAAAGTTTAGAAACAATGGCAAAAGTTGCTGATGGAAATGCTACAAAAATTATTATTCCATCAGATTTACAAAATATAGCAACACTTGGTACAACCATTCAAGAAATGTTAAAAAAAGATTAAAAATTTTTATAATATTTTTTGTAAAAATCAACAAAAGATTAAAAAAACGTTTATTTTTGTTTGAAAATATGGTAAACTTATAATAGTAATAAATTTATCACGGTAGGAGGAATATAATGGGTTTTTTTAAAAGGTTATTTGATAGTGGAGAATCTGATACATTTTCTAATCATGATGTAATATCAGATGAATATTACAATTTAACAGCTGAAGAAGCTTTAATAGAAAATGGAAGTAAAATGATTCTATTAGAACCAAGAGCATATTCTGAAGCACAACAAATTGCTGATTATTTAAGAGACCGTAATGCAGTTGTAGTTAATTTAAAAAGAGTTACACCAGAACAAGCAAAACGGATAATTGATTTTTTAGGTGGAGCGATATATGCAATTCACGGAGAAGTACAAAAAATTGGTGGGGGTATATTTTTATGTACACCAAATAATGTTAATGTCCAAGGTAAAATAACAGATGATACCGAGGGCAAAGGTATTCATGATAATGATGATATTAATGTTGAGTGGTAATAGATTATTAGATAAGTAGTGTCAAGAGGTGAAATATGGAAAAGTTTAAACGGGCACTTCGTGGTTACGATCCGGATGAAGTTAATGGGTTTTTAGATCAAATAATAAAACAAGTTGAAACAATGATAGAAGAAATAAAAGAACGTGATGCCAAGATTGTAGAGTTGGAAAATGTTGCGCTTGAAAATGTTCGTTTGAAAGATAAAGTAGAACAATATGAGCGAATGGAAGGAACTTTAAATAAGGCTCTTTTCATGGCCCAAAAAACTTCTGAACAAATAAAATTGTCGGCTCATCAAGAAAGTACTATTCTTCTTGAAGAAGCTAAACAAAATGCTAGTAGGATCATTAATGAGGCATTACTTAGAGCTGAAAAAACTGAAATGGAAGCTAATATGTTAAAACGTAATGTAAATATATTTAAGAGACGATTAAGGGATATTATTGAAACACAATTAGAGATGGTTGATGATATTGAAAAAATCGAATTATAATAATAACAGATGATGGAGACGGTATATTATTGATGCTTATAGAGAGTTAGTGCACGGTGAAAACTAACAGGGAGATAATATATAGATCACTCTTGATGCTTTTTATGGATAAGATAAAAACGGTAACGCGTTATAGTAATGAGTGTATATACAAAATAAGGTGGTACCGCGGGTAAAAACTCGTCCTTAAACAAGGACTGAGTTTTTTTTATAAAAATTAAATGATAAAGGAGAGATATTATGGAATATAAAGATACATTATTAATGCCAAAAACAGAATTTCCAATGAGAGGAAATTTACCTGTTAATGAAAAATTACAACGTGAAAAATGGGAAGAGATGGATTTATATAATAAAATTCTAGAAAGTAATAAAGATGGAAAATTATTTGTACTACATGATGGGCCTCCATATGCTAATGGGAATATTCATATTGGGCATGCCCTTAATAAAATTTTAAAAGATTTTATTAATCGATATAAGATGTTAGAGGGATATAAAGTTGTTTATATTCCTGGTTGGGATGTTCATGGTTTACCAATTGAAACGGCTGTTACTAATTCAGGTGTTAACCGTAAAGAAATGAGTAAAGCTGATTTTCGTGAATTATGCCAAAATTATGCTAAAGTGCAAATTGATAATCAAAAGAAGCAATTTAAAGCTTTAAATGTTATTGGGGATTGGAAAAATCCTTATATAACAATGACTAAAGATTTTGAAGCGACACAAATTGAAGTGTTTGCTAAAATGGCTCAAAAAGGATTGATTTTTAAAGGATTAAAACCAGTTTATTGGAGTCCGAGTAGTGAATCAGCGCTTGCTGAAGCAGAAATTGAATATAAGGATCGCCGTGATTCATCAATTTATGTAGCATTTCCAGTTGCGGAAGGTAATGATGTAATAAATATTGATGATAACTTAGTTATTTGGACAACAACACCATGGACTTTACCAGGGAACTTAGCAATTGCTGTAGGTGGCGATTTTGAGTATACTAAAGTTTTAGTTAATAATAAAAACTATATTGTTGCTAAAGACTTATTAGAAGAATTAGCTAAATTATTTAATTGGGAAAATTATGAAGTTATTTCAACATTTGTTGGTACTGCACTAGAAGGTGTTAAATATAAACATGTATTTATGGATAGAATATCTCCAGTAATTGTTGGAGATCATGTTACAATTGATTCTGGTACAGGACTAGTTCATACAGCCCCTGGTTACGGTGCGGAAGACTTTGAAGTTGGCCAACAATACAATTTAGGACTAATTAATGGAATCGATGATCAAGGTGTATTAACTGAAGAATCAGGAAAGTTCAAAGGACTATTTTATGAAGATGCTAATAAAGCTATTGTTAATGAACTAGAAGAGCAAGGAAATTTATTAAGATTAGAAATGATTACTCACTCGTACCCACATGATTGGCGCACTAAAAAACCAGTAATCTTTCGTGCAACTGATCAATGGTTCTGTAGTATTGATAAAATTCGTGATGATTTATTAAATGAAATTGAAGATAATATTAAATGGTTACCTGAATGGGGTAAACAAAGATTACACAATATGATTGAAGACCGTGGAGATTGGTGTATTTCCCGTCAACGCGTTTGGGGAGTACCAATTCCAATTTTCTATAATGAAGATGGCAGTCCAATTATTGATTACGATGTTATGATACATGTTTCTAAATTATTTAGGGAACATGGTTCAAATATTTGGTTTTCTAAAACAGCTAAAGAGTTATTACCAGAAGGATATACTAATCCTGCAAGCCCGAATGGAAAATTTACTAAAGAAGAAGATATTATGGACGTTTGGTTTGATTCTGGTTCAACTCATACAGGGGTATTATTAAATCGTGGTTTAGAATATCCGGCTGATATTTATCTTGAAGGAAGCGATCAATATCGTGGATGGTTTAACTCGTCATTAATCTGTGGTGTAGCTGTACATGGTAAAAGTCCATATAAACAAATTATATCACATGGATTTGTACTTGATGGAAAAGGTCTTAAAATGAGTAAAAGTCTAGGAAATGTTATTGATCCATTAAAGATGATTAATCAAAATGGTGCTGACATTTTAAGGCTTTGGGTTGCTAGTGTTGACTATAAAGAAGACGTTAGAATTAGTGATGATTTAATAAAACAAGTTAAAGAAAGTTATCGTAAAATAAGAAATACCTATCGTTTTATGCTAGGTAATTTATATGATTTTGATCCGGCAACGAATAAAGTTAAGTTTGAAGAGATGTCTTATTATAATCAATATATGATGGTTAAATTGGATGAAACTATTAAGGAAATAAAAGATGCTTATGAACATTATAATTTCCAAGAAGTGTATAGAATTGTTAATAATTATGTTACTTTTATTATATCTAATTTCTATTTAGATTTTACTAAAGATATTTTATATATTGAAAAACAAGATTCATTAAAAAGAAGAAGTGTTCAAACTGTTTTATATGAGATTCTTACATCGTTAATAAAAATTTTGGCACCAATCCTACCTCATACTAGTGAGGAAGTATATCAATTATTACCTGGTGCAAAATTAGAAAGTGTTCATTTAGAACATAATCCAAAATCTAAAAATTATGAAAACAGGGTCTCTATTTTAAAAGAATGGGAACTATTCTTCAATATTAAAGATGATGTTTTTAAGGCTTTAGAAGAAGCTCGTAATGATAAATTAATTGGTAAAGGATTAGAAGCTAGAGTATATATTAATGCTAGTGGTAAATATTTAGATATGATTAATAAGTTAAAAGATGATTTAAAATTATTATTAATTGTTTCAGAAGTTATTTTAACAGAAGAAGAATTACCACAATATAATTCAATTGGAGTTAAAGTAGAGCCTTTTGAAGGACATAAATGTGAAAGATGTTGGAATTACTTTACTGATGAAAATATGACAGGTGATATTTGCAATCGTTGTCATAAAGTTATTAATTAATTGAAAAAGTATATTGAAAATAATATACTTTTTTATTTTAAAATTTTATTCTTATTATGTTGTTCATTATCAATGGCTAGTAAATTAGCTTTAAATTTTTCTAAAAATTCTTTTTGTTTTTCAGTTTCTTTTAAATTTTTAATTTTATCAGTTACTTTTTTAGTTTCTAAATATTTTTTTTTATAATTGTCTAAAATGAAATATATTTCACTGTAATCTAATTTAGAGTATTTCCGTGCTTTTTTTATTGGACCAGTGATTCCTGGATATTTATATTTATAGTAATTAAGGTGAAATTCTTTTTCCATTAATGAATTAATTGTCATATAAAGATCAACTGCATGTTGTCCAATATTATTTTTAAGTATTGTAGTAATATCATAATTGTTTTTTGCGAATGCAATACTATTTATAATGTTTGTACCAAAAATTTCTTGCAATTCAAGAGCAATCTTAATTTCTTTTGGATATCCACAACCAGAAGTTTCGAGGTTATATTTTTGTGCTAATTCTCTTGTTTTCAATTCTGTTATGCCTTCTGCTATGGCACTTGCACCAGATATTCCACAAAAATGCATTGTTTCATGTAAAAGAGTTTCTAAATAAAAATTTTCTACATTCAAGCCGGCAATAAAAACATGTTTTATATAATCTCTAAAGGTATTATCATTTGCTAATAAATTCTCATTGTTATATGGTTTATGTTTTTTATTAATTCCAAAACCAGGAATTAATTTCATTTTATTTAAAATATTAAATGCACTCTTTGGGAAATATATTTTATTATCACGTACAAACATACTTATAGTTCTGGTTTTTTCAATGAGAATAATACTATTAAAATTATTAATTGAATTTAGGTATTCCATTTTTTCTTTTGGAATAAAATCTTTATATTCTTCTTTTATAATATAAATGTAAAACTTTAATTGATGTGCTAAGTTATTTTTAATTTTATCAATTTCTAGTTTACTCATTACCATCACCACGTCTATTATATCACTTATTGAGTTAAAATAGTTTATTTCATATTTTTTTATTTAATTAAATAGACCATAAATACATATTATTTATTAGGAGTGATTTTGTGATTATAAAGTTTTTGAAAAAGTTATTCAATGATTTTTATTTATTTACAGCAGCTTATTCCAACAATGTTTTTCCAGAACCTTTGCCTAGGGAAGAGGAACAAGAATGTATAAAAAAGGTTTTAAAAGGGGATTTGGCTGCTAGAAATAAATTAATTGAACACAACCTTAGGTTAGTGGCCCACATTGTAAAAAAATATGACCATAATAAAGAAGATGTGGATGATTTAATTAGTATTGGTACAATTGGACTAATAAAAGGAATTGATAGTTATTCTAATAAACACGGGACAAGAATAACTACTTATTGTGCTAGGTGTATTGAAAATGAAATCCTTATGTATTTTAGAGGAAATAAGAAAAATAATAAAAATATGAGCATTAATGAATCGATAGGTTTTGATAAGGATGGTAATGAAATAACGTTTTTAGATATATTAAAAACACCAGATCCGGATTATGCTTTAAATATTCATAAGCAAGATAGCATTGAGTTATTAAAAAAATATTTTAATATATTAAATGATCGGGAAAAAGAAATTATTATCAAGAGATATGGTTTAAATAATAACGATGAAATAACCCAAAAGGAAATAGCAGAACAATTAGGTATTTCTCGTAGTTATGTTTCTAGAATTGAAAAAAGGGCATTAACTAAAATATTAAGGGAATTTATCAAAAATGATAGTGAAATTTAAAATAAAAGTGGGCAATAATTTATTGTCTACATTTTTTAAAATAGTACTTGACATTATTAGGTACCTAACATATAATTATATTGAGGTGAAATATGAATATCCAATTTAAAAAGGGAGTACTAGAACTTATTGTTTTAGTATCAGTTAATAAAAGGGATATGTATGGATATGAACTTATTGTAGAAGTATCTAAAATAGTTGATATTAACGAAGGTACAATTTATCCTTTATTAAAGAGATTAACTAATGAAAAATATTTTGATACATATTTAGTTGAATCAAATGAAGGTCCACCTAGAAAGTATTATAAAATAACTAGTCTTGGAAAGGAAAAAATGGAAGAGTTAGTTAATTCTTGGCAAATGTTTTCTAAATCAGTAAATAAATTTATTGAAGGGAGTGTTCAAATTGAGTAAGAAAAAGTTTTTGAGTGAATTAGAGGAAAGATTAAATGTTTTAGAAGATAATGAAAAACAAGATATTATTAATGAATATAAAGATATTATTGAGGAAAAGGTTCGTAATGGAAAAACGGTAACAGAAGCAATTGCTGATTTTGGTGATATTGATGAGTTAACTAGCGGTATATTAAAAGCTTATAAAATTAATCCTAATTATAGTAAGAGTGAAGTTTATGAAGATAGTTTTTTACTAGGAATAGAACGTGGTATAAGTAAAATTGCCAAAAAACTTGCGCATGCTACTAAACCTATTATTGATGATATTAAGGATAACAAAAATATTACTGTTGATAAAATATTTGAACTTTTAATAAAGTTTTGTATTTTATTGATTTTACTTATGTTACTAAAAGCTCCATTTCATATATTTTATGAAATAGGCAATTATATTTTAGATATAGGTTTTACACCTTTAGGACAATTATTTTCGTTTATATGGAGAATTATTGTTTGGGTAATATATTTTATTAGTTGTGTATTGCTAATTCTTATATTTTCACAAAATGAAATGAGAAAATTGAATATTGAACCTAAAAAAAACAATAAAAAAAAAGAAAAAGAAAAGATTAACAAAGAAAATTCTGATATTTTAGAAGAAAAGATAAATCAAAAAAAAGAAAGGGTAAAAACTGATTCTAGTGTTCTTTTTATCATTAAAACAATTATAGCTATAATCTTTTTGTTACCATTAATTTTAGTTAATGTTGGACTGTTTGTTTCATTAACAATTGTCATTTATTTAATTATCAAAGGGATTGCAATATATGGAATATTATTAATTAACATTGGTTTAATTTTAATTTTTGCTACCATTTATAATACTATATATACCATTATATTTAATCAAAAGAAATTAGTTTTATTCCCAATTATTATAGGAATCGTGTTTATAACAATAGGTGGATTATTAACGTTTGAATATACTATTAGTCTTAAATACTATGATGCTTTACCAAATGTAAATAATAAACCTAAAATAACGACTTATAAAGAAAATATTGAGGGGGATTTATATGTTTCTAATATTAAAAATAATGAACAGCTAAGTTTAGGCATTAATAATGAACTCGAAGATAATGAAGTACTTATTGAGGTAATATATTATGATGATTATATTTACCCTAATAAAGATTATCATATTAGTTCTTATGATGGTAATTCTTATATTAATATTTATGCATATACTAGAAGTAATATTAGGGATCTTGTTCTTGATGTTTTAAAAAATTTAAAAAATAAAGAAGTATACAATTATCAAAGTTTATTTGATATTCATGTTAAGGTTTACGCGAATGAGAAGACTTTGAAATATATAAATAAAGATTAGTGAAAACTAATCTTTTTTATTTGAAGGAAACATTAAATTATTAAAGTACATTATTAATAGAAGGTGATAAAGTGAAAAAAATATTAATAGTAATTAATTTAATGTTTCTTTTTATTGGTAATATAAGTGCAACTACTAAAACATATTATTCTAATTATTCCAATTTTTCCCAGCCTACTAGTTCTTACATTGAAAGTAATGACATAATAGATGTTAAAAAAACAACTATGTATAGATATTATAAAGAAGAGAAAAAATATGGTGATTATTATTTAATAAACAAACATAATCCTAATTATCCCTATGCAGATTTAAATGATTCTATAAAAACTGGTTATACCAATTGGAGTGAAGAGGTTCCCAATAATGAAGTTGGACGTTCTGTTAAAACACGAGATGTTTATTATTATCGAGATATGAAAAAAATAAGATATATTCATTTTACTGATGTAGATGGGGGTAGGAATCAATTAAATATTAATGAAATAATTGTTCGTGCCAATAATCAAGATATATCATATACCATTTATTGTGAAGGGTGTAGTGATAATTTTTATGAAAAGGTTACCAATGGGAAGATTAATAGTGAAAATTCGTATGTGCTGCATGGTGGATATTTAATATTAGATTTGAAAAACTACTATAATTTATCTGATTTAAATATTAGATTTTATTTAACTGATATAGATATTTCTGAAAAAAAATATACTATAAGCACTAGTCGAGAAAGAAATATAAATAGTAATATTTATAATCGAGTTACAACAAGATTGTTTTTTAAACATAATAATTTAGATGAATGTAAGATGCGTGAATATCAACTGGATAAATTAGTGTTTGTTGATCCGGAATGGGATAGTACTAAAAAAAGTTATAATCTAATTAATGCAACTTCTACTAGGCAAGTAGAAAAGGCGTTAGAATATAGTTATCAAGATATCTTATATCATCATTATAATATTAAGAAGTTATATGCTGATGGTTATTATGAAAGTTCACCTTTTGGTTTTCCAACTAAAGATGAAAATGATAGTAAAGAGTATTACCAATCAAGAAAAAGGGATAAGATCGTTATTGAAGATAAAATAATTATTAATAATAAAAATCAAAAATTAGAAGATTTTGTAATTGAAAATAGTACCAATAATATAAGCATTGATAGTAATATTAATTATGAGGAAAATGGTATATATGAAGTTTCATATATATTTCCTTTCATTACAATTGATAAGATTGTTTATGTTGATATTGATGAAAACAAAAAACAACCGATAGATGAAGAGCCGGTGAATGAGGAACCAATAGATGAAGAACCAGTGAATGATGAACCGATAGATAAAGAGCCGGTGGAAGAAGAACTGGTTAATGATGAACCGATAGATGACAAACGAGTAGAAGAAAATAAGCCAAAAGTGGAACCTATAGAAAAGTTAATACCAGATGGTGAATTAAAAAAAGAAAAGATTAAAGAAGTAGAGAAACAAAAAATTTTAATTAACACATCTCATGAAAAATTAAATGATAAGGTGAATAATAATAGAGAAAACAATAAAAATAATAGTATATCAACTAATGAAAATAAAAGTAATGGGGTGAGAAAAGTGATTGATAAAGAGGCTGAAGAAGAAAAGTTTAGTCGTAATTATATAGTTATTCCTGTGGTGATATTGGTTATGATTGGTATGTTTTGTTATTGCAAGCATAAAAAAAGTCGTAATAAATAATATTCTAGTTTTGTCGAAAGTGTATAAGATTAATAATTTATGTGCTAAATTAGAACACGAGGTGATAATATTTTAGAAATTGATACAAAATGTCATAAAGGGGTTTTCTTTGTTCGTTTGAATGGTCAATTAACTAAAAATACGGTTGAAAAGTTAAATGAAGAAGTCACTAATTTGGTTAAAGATAATGGTATTAGAAATGTTGTTTTTAATATAAATGATTTAGATGTTATTGATATGAAAGGAATAAATGCTTTGTTATATAATTATGAATTAATAAAAAACAATAATGGTTATGGTTGTTTATGTGGTGTTAGAAGTTCTCTTGTTCGACATCGAATTCAAAATAGTCGATTATTAAAATATATGTATGAAAGTAGTGATGAAATAGGGGCTTTAAATATTATAAATTTATATAAGGAGCAAAACTATGGCAACGGAAATAACTGATTTAATTAATGATAATAAAAATCTCATTTATTCTATTTCCCATTATTTTAAAGGATACCAAAATAAGGAAGATTTATTTCAAGTGGGAGCAATCGGACTAATAAATGCTTATGAAAATTTTGATGATCGTGTAGGTGTAAAATTTACTACATATGCTTATCCTTATATTTTAGGAGAAATGAAAAAATATATTAGAGAAGATCGTGGTATTAAAATAAGTCGTGATATATTAAAATTAAATTTAAAAATTGAAAAGGCAACTATTTTGTTATCTCAAAAATTAATGAGGGAACCTAGCGCTAGTGAAATATCTTTATATTTAGAAGTACCTGAAGAATTAATTGCACAATCTTTAAATCTTAGTAGTTTAGTTCAAAGTTTTGATGATCC
>CAYXLG010000021.1:0-15012 GCA_964465805.1 uncultured Muribaculaceae bacterium | reverse complement strand
TAGCACTTAACTTTAAATACTTTTCATATTTTTTATTAACTACTAATCCTTTTTTTGCTTTTAAAGCATTAGGCAACATCGTTTGATAAGCAGATATAAGAGGTGATAATGTTTTTTTACTAATGTAATGTCCGAGTTTTATGAGTTCTTTATTTAATACTGGATGTTCATCAATAACAGAAACAATATCTTTAATTTCATATTCGTAATCTTTATTATCATTATTTATTTTTAAAATAAACCCTTCTAATTTTCTATTATTAAAAGGAACTAATACTCGTTTACCAATTTCTATTTGAGAAATCAAATTATTGGGAACTCTATAAGTAAAAGTTTTGTCTATTCTTTTAACTTTTAATTCAACTAATACTTCAACAATCACGAACATCACCTTCTAATATTATTATATCATGACAAAGCCAAAGAAAAAACATTAAACAAATTATGCTTAATGTTTTAAATTATTATTTTAAAATTTCAATTGCAGCTCGCATTTTTAAATCATATTTAACCATATCTAATCCACCAAATAATTGTAAGAATTCTTCTTCTTTCATTTGGTATTTATCTGCTAGGTTTAAAACTTCTTCTTGAGCTTTTTCATCACTTATCTCAATTTTTTCAGTTTTAACAATTTCTTCTAGCATTAAACGATATTTAATACGGATAATAGCTTCTGGTTTCATTTGTTCTTTTAATGACTCTTCATTAGAATTAGTAAATTGATAAAATTGTTCCAAATTTAATCCTTGCATTTTTAAATTTTCTTCATATTGACGTAACATTCTTAATAATTCTTCATCAATCATAACTTCTGGAATATCGATTTCTGTTGTCTTAGCAGCCTCTGCTAATAAATCATCAATATATTTATTTTCTGCTTCTGCTTCTTTTCTAGTTTTAATATTTTCCCTTAATTGTTTTTCTAAAGCTTCTTTACTATTTATTCCTTCAAGTCCTAAATCTTCAAAGAATTCTTTGTTTAACTCAGGAATAACAGTTTCTTTAACTTCATTAACAGTTACTTTGAAAACAACTGGTTGACCTTTTAATTCTTCACTATGATAATCTTCTGGGAAAGTTAGTTCAACATCTTTAGAATCTCCCTTTTTTAAACCAATAAGTTGTTCTTCAAACCCAGGAATAAAAGCATTACTTCCAATTTCTAATGGATAATTTTCAGCTTTACCACCTTCAAAAGCAACCCCATCTTTAAAACCTTCAAAATTAATAATAGCTGTATTGCCTTTTACAATTGAGCCTTCTTTTTCCATAACTTCAGCATAAGTTTTTAAAGTTTGGTTTAATGATTCTGTTACTTCTTCATCCGTAACTACAACTTCATCTTTTTTAATATTAAGATTTTTGTACTTACCTAATTTAACTTCAGGTTTAAGGGTTAATGTGAAAACAAACTCTGCACCATTTTCATCAATACTTTTCAAATCTACATTTGGTTGTGCAACAATTTCTAAATCTTTATTTTCTTCTAGCATTTTTACATAAGCATCATTAATTGCATGATCAGCTGCGTCCATATATAAAGATTCTTTTCCATATTTTTTTAAAAATATTTCTTTTGGTGCTTTACCAGGTCTGAACCCATCAATTTTAGCATTTGCATTAGCATACTCAAAAGCATGATCTAAAGCATGTTCCCATTTTGAACCATCAATTTTAATTGTTATTTCTTTAATATTTTTATTTTCCATATTTTCCTCCCATACTTAATTAGTATATAATATATTTGTTTTTTTTACAAGGATTTACTAAAAAAAGCGTTTAGTTTTACAACCAAACACTTAATGCTTATATTTTAATATTAATTGCTTTTTGTTTTCTAATGAATCAAGTTCTTCTTTGTATCCTAAAACATTTAATAAATTAGTAATTTCTTCTTCACTATAAACTGACATATCTAAGTTCAATACTTTCCCAACTGCTTCAACAAGTAAATCGTGTTTTTTCTTAACATATGTTATTTGCCTTTTAACTTTTGTTAATTCTTTTTTAGCCTTTTCATTTTCATAACTTTCATCACTTAAATTTAAGACTTTAGTCATTGACTTAGCAACATCAGTATTTTCGTCACGAGAAATCCCTCTGATTTTTTGCTTTTTATCTTCTGGAGTTAAGGTAATATTACTTTTACCAACATAACCTTTATTTTTATCAATTAAATAAACACTATGTCCCTGTCTTTGACCAATATATAAATTCGAATAATGCCAATTTTCAACACCAGTTAATGATGCTGTTCTAAGTACTGTAACTTTATCAAATTTATTTTCTGAATCTTGATGAAGATGACCAGCAAAAACATAAACGTGTGTTGCCCGGTTATATTCTTCTGGAAATTGATATTTTATTGATTCTGCTAAATCTTTATCCTTTAAATTTTTACCTTCAGGACTTTTACCATGGGATAAAACAATTAAGTTATTACCAAACTCATAACACGTTGTATATCTTAAATCTTTATATGAGAAAGAAACTTCTATTTTAGGGTCCTCAATCATATTATAAATATCATATATATTAGTAAATAAACTAAAACTTGCTTTTTCATCATGATTGCCAGGATTACCTTTAATAATGATTTTATTAAATCTCTCTTTTAAAGTTTCAATCATTCTAAGATATCCAATTTTACCCCATAAATAAACTTCTTTAAAACGTGTATCATTATATTGTGGTGTTCCAGCAGTAGTTTTATCATCAACTGTATCACTGTTATAATAATCATTTCCTACACCTAATATTAAGTTATCTGCTTTATGTCTTTTTTGATAATCCATTATTTCAAAAGTTGTTTGTTTAATTCGCCACATAGCTTGTTTAGTAGAATAATCCTCAAAATCCACAACTGAACCTAGTTTTCCCAAATGTAGCTCTAAACCAGGGCAAACCATAATTAAATCTTCATTATATTCTGCTTTTAATTTTTTCTTGCCTTTAGTTTTCTGTTTTTCCTCAAAAAAATCAAAAGGTGTAATTTTTCGTGTTTTCAAATAATTATCTAGCCATTCTTCACATTCTTCTTTAGTATAATATAATAATGCATTTTTCCTTTTAACTATCGAAACACTAAACTTTTCGTTTAATATAACTTCAACTGTTTTTTCACCCACATTATTTTCTACCTTAACAGGAGTAGTCCAAGCTCCACTTGTTATTTTTTGTACTTCATATTTTCCAGGATGGAATCCTAAATAATTAAGTAAGAAAACATCATCACTTATTTTATTAATTATTTTTTTTCTGATCAATTCCTTAGAATCATTTTCAATATCAATATCAAAAACTGATTTATAATCTTCTTTAGGAATTGATAAAGTTCTAACAATCGTATCTGTGGTTAATTTGAAATCAACATTTTCTTCTTCTAAAACTATTTCTTCTTCTAATTCAATTTTTTTTATCAATTTATCAGTCAGTTCACAATACTTAAACAATAACTGTAAATTTATTGAACTCATTAATAATTTTTTAGCTTGATTACTTAAAGTTGCAGGAGTTATTTCCTGTTTCTCAACCTCATAATAAATTTGTGCACCATCGTCCCACGTTTTAATAAGTTTTTGACTCTTTAATAATTTAATATACATTATTAAAGTCAAATTATAATCGACTTTCAAAATACAATCCCCCCATCATGAAAATAGAGCAACTTAAACTTTCTCTATTTTTTAATGTCCTTCAATAAAAATATTGTTGTTTTCACATAACCACCTACAATTAAATTATATCATCTTAACCCTAATTGTCAATTAATATTAAAAAAATTAATTAGTTACCGACTTTGCATAAATTATCTTCATATAATTATATATTCTTTATTTAACATAATTCATTTTAGAAATACCCATCTTATAATATAAAAAGAAGCATAAAAATGCTTCTACTTTTACATAATTTCTATAATTTTAACATTATATTTTCCATTTTGACTGTCCACAGTAGCAATATCTCCTACTGATAAACCAGTAATAGCTTTTGCAATTGGTGACTCATTTGATATTTTGTTATTAAATGGATCTGCTTCTTTGTTTCCAACAATAGTATAAACATCAACATCTCCATCTTCTACATATTCTAATTTAACTTTATTACCAACAAATACCTTATCTGTTTTAACATTTTTAACAACAATAGCATGTTCAAGAGTTACTTCTAATTCTTGAATTTTGCCTTCTACCATTGCTTGCTCAGTTCTAGCAGAATCATATTCAGCATTTTCACTTAGATCTCCTAAAGAACGTGCTTCTTTTAAAGCCTCTATAATTTCAGGCCTTTTTTCAAGTTTAAGATATTCTAATTCTTTTTTTAACTCTTCATAACCAGCTTCAGTTAAATATATTTCTTTTATATTTGTCATTTCTAATCACCTCATTTAAATTAAACTTATCAAATGATACTATACTTTATGGCATTTGTCAACAATTATTTTATGCCTAGATAATATCACTCTGCTTATACTTAAACTATTTTACTCAATTGTAATAAATATATTCTTGTTAATATTTTTTTCTAATTAAGTTGTTTGGAAATACTGGTTTATCTATTTTTATTTTTACTATTTGAAGTGGATGTCTAACAACATTGATTATTTTACCATCTTCATCCATTATTTCATTAATCTTTAAAGTAATAGTTTCCATTTCAGGTCCAAATATTTCTACAGTATCACCTTTAGAAAAATAGTTTCTTTGTTCAACTATCGCCCATTTAGTTTCTGAGTCATAATCTTTTATAACTCCTAAAAAATCTTGATTAGATTGTTCTTGTCTACCAATATAATATTGATAAGTTTTATTACAATCAGTATCAAAAAATTGATCAATCGATTCTCTATTTGCACAGTTCATTAATATTTTTTCATACTCTTTATTATATTTATAACCTTCTGAATTATTCCAATATTCATCAATTACTTTACGATAAGTATTAACAACTGTTGCAATGTAATAAATAGAACGCATTCTTCCCTCAATTTTAAAAGATGAAATTCCAATATCAATCATTTTTGGAATATGTTTTAACATTATTAAATCCTTAGTGCAAAAAGTAAAATTCTTTCCCGCTTCTACTTTTTGATTATTAGAATCTATTAAATCAAATTCAAAACGACATACTTGACTACATCCCCCACGATTAGCATCTCTAGCAGTTAAAAAGTTTGATAAAACACACCTTCCACTCATCGAAGCACACATCGCTCCATGTATGAAAGTCTCTAATTCAATATCAACTTTATTTTTAATATCAATTAAATCTTGTTTACTTGTTTCACGAGCCATAACAATTCTTTTTACGCCTTGACTTTTCCAAAATGCTGCAGCCTCACTATTTAATGTTGATTGTTGAGTTGATAGATGAATCTCTAAATTAGTATTTTTAGTAGCAACATCAATAACAGCTGGATCACTTACTATAATTGCATCAACTTTTACATTCTCTAAATCTTTTAAATATGATAATAAGCTATCTAATTCTTGATTGTGCAAAATGATGTTTACTGTTACATAAACTTTTTTACCTAAATTATGCGCGAAACTTGTCGCTTCTTTAATTTCATCTATTGTAAAATTAGTTGCATTTGCACGAAGTCCAAACATAGTTCCACCAATATATACCGCATCGGCACCGTATAATAATGCAACTTTTAATCTCTCTAAATCTCCAGCTGGCGCTAGTAGTTCTGGTTTCTTCATTACTTTATTCATTTTCTCTTCACCCTATAAACTGTTTCTTTATATAAAAATCCTTTATCAACATTTTGAAACATGTCAAATATTTGTTTATCAAGTTCTTTACTATTTTGAATATTTATCTCATTAAACATCATAACAACTTTTAAAAACTTGTCATCATCAATATTAAAACTATTTAATAATATATAATCAAGCCCAACTTCTTTTAATTTAACTGATTCAGCCAATCCATTTATTATATTACCAGAATATACAAAGGTTCCTCTTTTATTGTCAATAACAGGATAAATTTTTCCCTCTTTTTTCATATAATAATTTTCAGATTGTTTTGGTTTGTCAAAATAATCCAAATAATTGTTAACCAAATGTCTAAATGATGCAAACATTGGCAGATATCCAAATAAGGGCAAAATAAATTTCATATCATTGTTTTTAATAATTTCAATAATTTCATCCATAGTTATTTCAGTTGATAACAGAGCATAGTTTATGCCTAAGTTTTTCCAATAATTACACGTATCACAATTAGTAGCAAAATGTTCTTGTGCCCATACTAGATCATATTTAAACGAATGTTTTTTCCATAAGTTAACAACAGCTACATCATAATAAAATACTCCTTGTATTTTCAAATCATTTAATTTAATCATTGTTTTTTCTAATACTGAAAGTTCACTGTTTTTAATGTTTTTATTTAAAGAAATAAAGACTTCCTTATTATTATCATTTAAATATTTAACTATACCTATTATTTCATCAAAAGAATAATAATTAGGTAAGTTAACACTTAACCCATCAATTCCAATTAAAAATGCATCACTCTTGTCAATTAAGTTTTTAATCATTTCCAAATTTTTTGGAATAATCATTGTTTTTGACATTATATCACCTCAATCTCTATAAAATTAGAAAAAAGTAGTAAACCTACTTATTCTTTTTACTTATACTTATACCGTCACCAATGTTGATAAACTCTGTTGTATATTCATTATTGTTTTTTAAAAACTCTACATAATTATTTATTTTCTTTACTAAAGATTTTAAATTCTTACTTTTTATATTATCAACATTATCAGTTAAACCATGAAAATTTAAGTTATCAGTAATAATAACTCCATCTTCATTTAAATTAGCCTTAAACTTCTCAAAAAATTTAATATATTGTGCTTTAGCTGCATCAATAAATATTAAATCATATTTTTTATCAACTTTAACATCAAAAGCATCAGCTTTGATTATTTTTATTTGGTCATCTAAATCAAACTCTTTAATGTTTTGAACTGCTTCTAAATATCTATTAGAATCCCTTTCAATTGTTGTAACATTAATATCATTATCAACTAATGCCATATTAATTGCCGAATAACCAACTGCACTTCCAATTTCTAAAATTGATTTAATATTATGTTTCTTTATATATTCTATTAAAAAGTTTATACCATCCTTTTCCATAATAGGAATTTTATTTTGTTTGGCATACTCTTCTAATCTATTTAACACTACACATCACACCAATTATTTTCACTTTTCAATTTACTAATTGTTCTCAGATGAGTTGTTTCATCATAGTTCAAATAGGTCTTTCCACTGCAATCAGCCACAAAATAATAGAATTTATGTTTGACAGGATTAATTACTGCTTCAATTGATTCAATTCCAGGATTAGCCACTGGTCCTACTGGAATTCCAGAAACACAATTGCCACGTGTATTATAATCATTACAATCGTCAACATGAACTCCTAAACCTTTTGACCAATCATCCATCTTTGCACCATAGTACCCAGTAATATCACTTCCAAGTGTCCATTTATCTTTTAATCGATTATAGAAAACACCAGCTACAGAAGCTCTGTCATCACTATTTGCACCTTCCAATTCAACAATTGATACTAATGTTAAAAATTCATGAATGCTTAAATCTGACTTTTCAATATTATCTTTATAAGGTAATAGTTGTTTATCCATTTCATCTAACATTACTTCAATAATTTCTTTTACACTAACATCTTTATTAATAAACTCATATGTATTGGGAAATAAATAGCCCTCTAAAGAATAATATATTTTATCATTTTTAATATTGTTTGTTAAAAACCAATATTTTCCAATTAATTCATCCAAATATTTTTTATCATTCAATACTTCAAAAACATTATTTTCAGTATTATTGGTATTTTCTGCTATAATATTCGCGATATTACGCATATTTAAACCTTCCTTAAATGTAATTGTAATTACATCAGCATTAGTTTTACAACCTTTACTTAATACTTCAATAATTTCTTTTACACTCATATCTTCACTTAAATAATAAGTACATGCTTCAAGAGATTCAGGATTATTTAATTTTACATAAACTTTATAAAATAAATTTGATTTTATTAATTTATTTTCCTTTAATAATGAATCAATAGTTAAATAAGAATAACCACTAGGTATCTCAATTTCTTTCATGCCACTGTCCCTGCTAACAGGTCCGACATAGTATGAATAGATACCTAAAACAATTGAAAGTACTACAATAAATAGCCCTGCTACAAGCAGCTTGATTTTATTTTTATACATCTAGCAAAAATGAGCTTATTGCTCATTTCCCTCACTCTTCAATTTTGCTTCTTCTTGGATTTCATTGAAAATGGTTTCTATTATTTTCCATTCTTTATCACTTTGAATTGGTTGTAGTAAACCTTCTTCGGCATCCGGATTATAAATTGCAGCATAAACTTTTGTATTACCTTCTTCATCTAAAGTATTATCAGTATAAACTATATAACTTTTTCCTGTCTCATCAGATTCAAAAGTAAATAAAGCTTCACACTCAATTTCTTTACCATCTTCACCCATTATTGTAAAAAGCATTCTTTCATTTTCCATATTATCTTCCTCTCATTTTATCTAGGTAAGTTTGTAATATAATTGCTGCTGCTAAGCCATCAATTTTTTGTTTTCTTTTTTTTCTTGACAAGTTAGCTTCTAGCATATAATTATTAGCTTCTATAGTTGTTCTTCTTTCATCTTGAAGTATAATTTCCATATTTAAGTATTCTTCTAATTTTTCTTTAAACTCTATAGTTTCTTTAGCACGACTACCTAAAGTGTTATTCATATTTTTCGGGAGTCCCAAAACAATTTTATCAATATTTTTATCATTAACAAATTGTCTTAACCTTGGTAATAGTAAATCATAATTTGATTCTTCAAATTTCCAAGTTGCAAATGGACTAGCTATTGTATTAGTTAAATCGGATATAGCAAGCCCTAATGTTTTAGTTCCTAAATCAAGTCCTACAATTCGCATATTACTTGCAATAATTTTTAATTAAATATTCCAAAATTTCGGTTCTATCGAATTTAGTGATTTTATTTCTAGCTTCTTTATGACTAGAAATATAACCTGGATCACCACTCATCAAATATCCAACTATTTGATTAATTGGATTATATCCTCTTTCTTCAAGTATTTCAATAACGTCACGTAACGTCTCTTCGATTAATGCATCTTGGAATGTATTACTTTCATATATTTTAGTTTTTTCCACAAAAATCACTCCCTATGAATACAATTACATTGTAACATTATTTAACATTTTTTACAACATTTTTTACTTCAGCAATAATCATGTTAATATTGTCAGTAGAAGTACCCCCACCTTGAGCATAAAATCTACTTCCTCCACCACTACCATTTGACTTTTGTGCTGCATTTTTTACAATCTCACCACAATTTAATTTATCCTTTAAAGCATTAGTAGACTTAGCAATATAATTAACATTATTGTCAACAATGTTTGCAATGAAAATAAAACTATTATTAATTTTATTTGATAAAACACTAATTACTTCTTTAATGATATTTAATTCATAATTTTTAGTAATCATTATAATAGTATTAATACCATTAATTTCTTCCAAATTATTTTCAAATAAACTTAAGTCTGATAAAGCTTTTTTCTTTTTAGCATCTACATATTGTTTTTCTAAAAGTTGCACTTTTTTCTTAACCATTTCCAACTCCGTACGATTAAATATCACATCTTTATAACTAATTGGTTTATCATGATTAATAGAAACATCAAATTGTAAGTCAATACCTTCATCCGACGCATCTTTTATTATTTTTTTAGCTTTTCCTAATAACTTAATCATACTATCATTATAAGGCTTAATCGCTTCAAACAATTCAGACTCAATATTACTTGAAGTTGCTGCTTCGATACGATATAAATTATTACCTTTAGTTTCTATACTTTTAATTGCAAATCTTTCAATATCAGAAACATTTGAAACGTGTGTTCCACCACAAAGTTCAATAGAATCAGCAATTGTTAAAACACGTACTTTATCACCATATTTTTCTTCAAATAATGCGATTGCACCTTTTTTAGTAGCTTCTTCTAAACTCATAATTTCTGTTTTTACTAGAGTTTTTGTTTTAATTTTTTCGTTAACTAAATTTTCAATTTTTATAATTTCATCATCACTTATTTTGTTGTCATAAGTAAAATCAAAGCGTAAGTTATTATCATCAACTCTTGAACCCGCTTGCGTTACTTCTTTACCTAATACTTCTCGCAGGACTTTTTGTAATAAGTGTGCTGAACTATGATTTTTTCTCGTTTTATTACGAGTTTCTTCATCAACAATTGCAACTACCTCATCCCCAACATTAATAGTTCCTTCAAATTCAATATAATGAAAATGTTGATTGTTTGGTCCTTTAAATATTTCTAATACTTCCATTTCTTGTTTATTAATTAATAAAGTTCCTTTATCAGATACTTGCCCACCAGCTTCGGCATAAAAAGGAGTTTTTTCTAACACAATATAACCTTTATTTGTTAATGAAGTAACTATCTTTTCACCATCAAAAAGACCAATTACTTTGGTATTAGCTTGAATATTATCATAACCAATGAAAATACTTTCTAATTTAAAATTAATCAAATCTTCGTTTTGAACATTCATACTACTGACCTCCTCTCGAGCAGAGCGTGCTAGTTCTTGTTGACGCTTCATACTAGCGTCAAACTCTTCTTTTGATACTGTAAACCCGCATTCAATAGCTGTTTCTAGTGTTAATTCAAAAGGAAAACCATAAGTGTCATATAGCTTAAATGCATCTTCTCCACTAATTGTTTTATTAGTACTTACTTTAATTAATTCATTTAATTTTTTTTCGCCTTCTAATAAAGTTTTATGAAATAATTGTTCTTCACATTTGATTTTATCCATTACTTTATCTTTATGTTCTTGCAAATATGAGTAATGTTTATTCATATTTTCCACAACTGTTGGTACTAATTTATACATAAAAGGTTCTTCAATTCCAAGCTTTTTTCCATGACGAACTGAACGTCTTAATAATCTTCTTAAAACATAATCACGACCAGTGTTACCAAAACTTGCACCATCAGCGAGAGCAAAAGTAACTGTTCTGATATGGTCAGCAATTACTTTAAAAGACATTTCTCCCAAATATTTATGACCACTTATTTCTTCAATATGTTTTAGAATTGGAAGAAATAAATCAGTATCGTAAATAGTATCAACATCTTGTAAAATTGTTAACATTCGTTCCAGACCCATTCCTGTATCAATATTTTTACTTGGAAGTTCCTTATAGTTTTCACGACTAACATTTTCTTCTGCATTATACATACTAAAAACATTGTTCCAAATTTCAATGTAACGTTCGTTTTCAAGTTCATCAGTTAATAATTTAATTCCTAAATTATCAGGATCGTACTCAAGACCACGGTCATAAAATATTTCACTACATGGACCACTAGGCCCAGGTCCAATTTCCCAAAAATTATTTTCTAGTCTAACAATACGTTCATCAGAAACCCCAACTTCTCTCCAAGTATTATATGCTTCTTCATCATCAGGATAAATAGTTATATATAATTTTTCTTTATCAAACCCCAACCATTTTTCACTAGTTAAAAATTCCCATGACCAATTTATTGCTTCTTTTTTAAAATAATCACCAATTGAAAAATTGCCCAGCATTTCAAAAAAAGTTGCATGACGAGTTGTTTTACCAACATTTTCAATATCATTTGTTCTAATGCATTTTTGACTACTTGCCATACGACAATTGTTTGGTATTAAAGTACCATCAAAATATTTTTTAAGTGGTGTAACACCAGCGTTTATCCAAAGTAGAGTTGGATCATTAATTGGTACTAAAGGTGCACTTGGGATTATTTCATGTTCCTTACTTTCCCAAAAATCAAACCACATTTGACGCATCTCATTATGACTTAAGCTTTTAACTGAACTTAAATCATTGGTAACTTCTTCCTCTGCTACAGTTAACTCTTCAGCAACTTCTTCTACTAAATCCAAATCTTCTTTTACTAAATTTTTTTCTATAATTTTCCTTACCTTTTTCTCTAAATCTAATAAATCACCATCATTAATAATGGTGTAATCATAATTATTATAATCATCCAAGTCTATTTCTGATAAGTGTTGTTGTTCAGTAGCAGACAATGGACTTTCGACATTTGCACGAACAACAGAAATAGATACTACATCGTTAAACTTCTCCTTCGGTATATCTATTTCAACTTTATATCTAGCATCACTAATTGTAATGACATCAAAAAACTTAGAATAAATTTCTATATCTGAACAAATTCTTTTAACGAAAAACATTTCATCTATTTGTTTTCTAATTAAATCAGTACCTAAGTATTGAAGTAAAGAACGTGGTTTAGTTTCATCTGTGCCATCCCAATCACTTATCTTTTTAGCATATTCTTTTATATATGTACTGTATTGTAAATTAAGATGTTTTAAATTATGTTCTTCACAAATTTTTTTTATTATTGTAGCAATACTATCTTTTCCGCTTCGAGCTTTACCCGACAATATATATATTTTTGACTCTTCTTTTCTTATATCCATAAAATTCTCCTTTATCTTAATCATCAATTTTTAACAACTGAAACCTATCATTAAAATAACTGAAAATTGATTTAGTTGCTGCAATTATAGGGGTTGATAACACCATTCCAATAATTCCCCAATAATATCCAAATACTAATAATCCCAACATGATAGTAACAGGGTGTAGTTTTACCATACGGCTCATTAACAATGGTTGTAAAAAGTTTCCTTCAAGAAATTGGATAATCACAATAATAAGTAATACTAATATTCCTACTCTAGTACCTTGAGAAAAAGCCACAATCACTGCAGGTACTCCACCGATATATGGCCCAATAAATGGAATAACATTTGTAATTCCACAGAAAATACCAAATAATAAAGCGCCTTTTAAACCAACTATATAAAATCCTATTGTAGTCACTATAAAAATCAATAGTGCAGTTAACAAAGTTCCTTGAACAAATTTTCTCATTGAAGTATTTACTTCATTTATTAAATCTCTAGTATCATTTCTAAATTTGTTTGGTAGAAAAGTTATGATAGTATCATTAAAACTATCAAAACTAATTAATAGATAAAAACCTATTACTAGTCCAACTATAAATACACCAAGGCCAGAGAAGAAAGAACCTAAAAAATTAACAACCGATTTTGGTAAATTACTAGGTAATTCCGTTCCTATTATTTCTATTGATTCAAATATTTCACTTCTAATTTGAGTTACATCTAAATTACTAATATTTGCAAATTTATCCAAAATATTATCAATCCATGATGAAATTGTAGCTATTATTGAAGGTATACTTCTAGCAAAGTCATTTACTTGTTCTAAAACTATTGGCACTATCGCACTCATTAATATTATTAAAACAATTAATATTAAAATATAGGCAATGGCGGCTCCATAAACCCTTTTAATTCCTTTTTCTTTTAAATATTTAACAAAAGGATCAAACAACCAAGCAATCACTATTCCAATAAATAATGGAAAAATAATATTAAGGGTTTTTAAAATAAAACTAATAATATTTAATTCTTTCAATAAAACAGTAATCGCATAAATGCCAAGGATAAAAACAAATATGTATACAATTTCAAGAATCTTTTTGCCTAATACAATAATTTCATTTAAATTTTTAATATCTAAATCTTTTTGTTCCTTTTTTCTACCAAACATATATTTTCTCCTTTTAATATTTCCTGTATCGACTACTAAACCAAACACCAGCAGGTGGAAAATTAATTATAGTGACTGGATTAATAGCACTAACTGAAAAATCCCAAAAATCTTGTCCATAAATACCAGATGAGATATTAAAATGAAGGTGAGGACCAGTTGTACATTCATCAACACCACCAGCATAACCACCAACCGCTCCGATAATTGTATCTTTAGCAACCTCTTGATTGACACTAACATAAATTTTTGATAGATGCATATATCTAGAAGCATAATATTTACCATTAATTTTATGTTGGATTATTACATAATTACCTCCACAAGTTGAACCCCAAATAATACCAACAACCCGACCACCAGCAGTTGGATAAACAGGTTCTCCATAAATTCCACCACCAATATCAATTGCACGGTGATTTTTGTAACATAACCAACCACATGTAATTAATCCTTGTAATACAGGTCGTGCGAATGAAACATCACTATTAATTCTTGAACATTCTTCTAAAATATCATTTGGTCTACAGCCTAATTTTTCATAATTTTTAATTGTAGCTTTAGCATCAGCAATTTCATCTGATACCGAACGATTATCCTCATACAAAGCCTGTACCCTATCACCTAGTTTGAATTGTTCGTTAAATAATTCTTTTCTTTTAGCAATAATATTTTCTTGATGAATTGCCAATTCCTTTGATTTTTTTTCTTGCGAAACAATCATTTCATTCATATCATCTATTAATTGATTATTATGGTTTGTTAATTGTTCAACTATTGCTAAACGATAAATAAAATCAGTCATTGTTGCAGCCCCAAAGGCATATTCCAAATACATATTGTCCCCAGTTGATAATTGTAAAAAATTCATCAATTCTTTTATTTCTACATCTTTATCTATTATATCTTCATTTAATTTATTAATTTCTTGATGGATATCTTCCACTGTTTTTTCAATTACAATTACTTCTCTATCAATACTTTTAATATTTTGTTTAATTTGATTTATTTGAGTTTCTGTTAAAGTTTTATCATTATTTATTTTTTCTAAATCACGTTCTAATTTTAATAATTCATTGTATAAATCTTTTAAAGTTTTTCTACTTGCTCTAACATCAGTTGGAATTATAAGCATAGGTATTAATAAAACAACCATTAATATTATATAACCAAGTTTTTTCATCGTCTACCACCTCTAAAAATATTATATCAAAATTAT